>JAIXXA010000107.1 GCA_027490975.1 Rhodospirillaceae bacterium | reverse complement strand
GATCGGATCGTCGATGTTTTTGCCTCGCCTTTGCCCAGTCAGGGCGAGGCGGTCGTTCTGATGCTTCAAGAACGAACAATTGCCGAAAAAATGGACAGACAGCTGACGCATCGAGGGGCAGCCCGCTCGATCACGGCGCTCGGCGCGATGCTGGCCCATGAGATTAAAAACCCGCTTTCCGGCATCCGGGGGGCGGCACAGCTGCTCGAGGCGACGGTTCCCGACGACGAGCGCATCCTGACGCAGCTGATCTGCGACGAGACCGACCGGATCGTGAAGCTCGTCGAGCGCGTCGAGCTCTTCGGCGACGAACGCCCGACCGAGCGCGATCCGGTCAACGTCCATGACGTGCTCGACCATGTGAAGCGCCTCGCCCAATCCGGCTTCGCGCGCCACATTCGCTTCAACGAGATCTACGATCCGTCCCTGCCGCCGGTCTCGGGAAACCGCGATCAACTCGTCCAGGTGCTGCTGAACCTGATGAAGAATGCGGCAGAAGCCATTGGAACACAGGCGATCGACGGCGAGGTCACCCTGACCACGGCCTACCGGCCGGGCATCCGCATGCAGGTCGCGGGATCGTCGGGCCGCATCGCGCTGCCGCTCGAAATCGGCATCCGCGACAACGGTCCCGGCGTGCCGCCCGATCTGCTGCCGCACCTGTTCGATCCCTTCGTCACGACCAAGGCCCAGGGCAGTGGCCTTGGACTTGCACTCGTCGCCAAGGTGATCGGGGACCATGGCGGGATCGTCGAATGCGAGTCCGTCCCCCGGCGCACGACGTTTCGAATTCTGCTGCCCCTGCACCAACTCCGGGCACGGCAGGCAGTTTGAGGCCTACAGGACCACAGTGAATGCCGACCGGTAACATTCTCGTCGCGGATGACGACGCCGCGATCCGCACCGTGCTCAACCAGGCGCTCGCCCGGGCTGGATACGAGGTTCGGACCACCGGCCAGGCGGCGACGCTCTGGACCTGGGCCGCGCAGGGCCTCGGCGACCTCATCATCACCGATGTGGTCATGCCGGACGGCAACGCCTTCGATCTGCTGCCGCGCATCAAGCGTGTGCGGCCCGAGCTGCCGATCATCGTGATGAGCGCGCAGAACACGTTCATGACCGCGATCAAGGCGTCCGAGCGCGGCGCCTACGAGTATCTACCCAAGCCGTTCGACCTCAAGGAGCTGGTTGCCGTCGTTGGCCGCGCGCTGTCGCGTCCGCATGGCGAGGGTATGGCCAAATCCGCCTCCGCCGAGGCCGAGGACATCCCGCTCGTCGGTCGTTCGGCGGCGATGCAGGACGTCTACCGCGCGCTCGCACGGCTCATGCCCATCGACCTGACCGTGATGATCACCGGCGAGTCCGGTACGGGCAAGGAGCTTGTCGCCCGTGCCCTGCATGACTACGGGAAGCGTCGCACGGGGCCCTTCGTTGCCGTCAACATGGCGGCCATCCCGAAGGACCTGATCGAATCCGAGTTGTTCGGCCACGAGAAGGGCGCGTTCACCGGGGCGCTGACGCGCAGTTCCGGGCGCTTCGAGCAGGCGGAAGGTGGCACGCTGTTCCTGGACGAGATCGGCGACATGCCGATGGAGGCGCAGACGCGCCTTCTGCGCGTGCTGCAGCAGGGCGAATACACCACGGTCGGCGGCCGCATCCCGATCAAGACGAATGTCCGCATCGTTGCCGCCACGAACAAGGATCTCCGTATCCTGATCAATCAGGGCCTGTTCCGCGAGGACCTGTTCTTCCGCCTGAATGTGGTCCCGATCCGGCTGCCGGGCCTGCGCGAGCGCGTTGAGGACATCCCGGATCTCGTGCGCCACTTCTTCGGCATCGTCGAGCGGGAAGGGTTGCCGCGAAAGCAGCTCGACAGCGAGGCCATGGATGCGCTCAAGCGCTATCGCTGGCCGGGCAACGTGCGCGAGCTGGAAAACCTTGTGAGGCGGCTGTCGGCGCTCTATCCACAGGAAACCATCACCCGCCCGATCATCGACGCCGAATTGCAGCCGCCGGCCGCGACACCGATGCAGTCCGCGAGCCTCGCCCCGCCGGATCGTCCGGAAAACCTGACCGCGGCGGTGGAACGCCGCATGGCGGAGTATTTCGGCTCCTTCGGCGACGGCTTGCCGCCCCCGGGGCTCTATCATCGCGTGCTGCGCGAGATCGAGCCTCCGCTCATCGCAGCGGCCTTGGCCGCGACGCGCGGCAACCAGATTCGCGCTGCCGAATTGCTGGGACTGAACCGCAACACGCTGCGCAAGAAGATCAGGGAACTCGATATGCAGGTCGTTCGCAGCTTCCGATAGCTGTTTGCGCCATCAAACTGTCGTCTTTTGACAACACCGTTGCAGTGGCGCATCACATGCGCCCGACGCCCGAGGCGATGATCCGGACGCCTGCTCCGGCATTCGCCCCGCAACACCCGATGGCAGTTTGACGACCACGACGCCGACAACCTCGCGGATCACGCGCGACACGACGCCGCCACGGCCCAAGACCGGCCTGATCGGCGGGCTGGCTGTGACCCTCGCGCTGCTGTCGGCCATCGGAACCTTTCTGGTCCTGTCAGGCTCGACCCCAATCGCGCCGGTCCACACCGTCGTGATTTCGCTGTTCATCTTGAACGGCGTCCTGATCCTCACATTGCTGGCGGTGATCGGGCTGGAAGCCATCGGGCTCATCCGCGCCCGCCGCGCCGGCG
>JAIXXA010000148.1 GCA_027490975.1 Rhodospirillaceae bacterium | reverse complement strand
GGCGGCCTTGGTGCGCCAGCTGTTCGAAGACCGCCAGCCGGTCGCGGCCTCGTTCATCAATCCCAAAGACGCTGGCTACGCCGCCGACATTGCCCCCTACCCGTTCGATCTCGCACGCGCGCAAGCTTTGCTCGAGCAGGCAGGCTATGCGCGCGTGGTCGGGGGCGTGCGCCAGAATGCGGCGGGCCAGCGCCTGTCGTTCGAATTCGGCACCACGGCAGGGAACCGCATCCGCGAGACCGTGCAGCAGGTGCTGCAGGCGCAGTGGCGGCGGGCAGGCATCGAGGTGCGCATCCGCAACGAGCCCGCGCGCGTGTTTTTCGGCGAGACCATCCGCCAGCGCAAGTTCCAGCTTGCCATGTATGCCTGGATTTCGGCCCCGCAATCGGTGCCGCGCACGACCTTGCATTCCGAAAGCATCCCGACGGCGGAAAACAACTGGGCGGGCCAGAACCAGCCCGGCATCCGCAGCGCCGAGATGGACCAGCTGATCGACACGATCGAGCGCGAGCTCGATGCCGACAAGCGCAAGGTCCTGTGGGCGCGCATGCAGCGTCTCTACGTCGACGAAGCCTGGGTGATGCCGCTGTTCTTCCGCGCCGATCCGTTCGTGGTGCCCAAATGGCTCGCCGGGCTCGAACCCACGGGCCACCAGTACCCATCGCCCCTCGGCATCGAGCATTGGCACGTGCGATGATGCGCTACGCGCTGCAACGCGCATTGCAGGGCGTACTCGTATTGGTTGCGGCGAGTTTTGCGATCTACGTGCTGCTCGGACTGATGCCGGGCGATCCCATCGATCTGATGATTTCGGGCAATCCGCAGATCACGCCCGACGATGTGCGCCGCCTGCGCGAACTCTACGGCATCGACCGGCCGATTCTGGCGCGCTACGCCGAATGGGCGACGGCCGCCTTGCAGGGTGATCTTGGCTATAGCCGCCTTTACGCCAAACCCGTACTCGCAGCCATCGGCCCTGCCTTGGCCAACACGGGCGTGCTGATGCTCGCAGCCTTCGCAGCCGCCTTGGCGATCGGCTTGCCGCTCGGGCTGCTGGCGGCGGCCAAGCGCGGCAGCGCCGCCGATGCCGCGATCAACGGCTTTGCTTTCGTGTCGGCAGCCACGCCGTCATTCTGGCTCGGGCTGATGCTGATCGCGCTGTTCGCCGTTGTGCTGGGCTGGCTGCCGGCGAGCGCCTTGCCGCTGCCGGGCCAGGACGGGCTGGGCGCACGGCTCGTCGGGCTCGTCCTGCCGGTGGCAACGCTGGCGCTCGTCGAAGCAGGGGAATATGCGCGCTACATGCGCAGTGCGGCCAGCGAAGCGCTGGCGCAGGATTGGGTGCGTACCGCGCGCGCCAAGGGGGCTTCGAGCACCCGCGTGCTGTTCGGCCATGTGCTGCGCAATGCCGCCATCCCGGTCGCAACGGTCGCCGCGCTGGGCTTCGGCGGGCTGTTTTCGGGCGCATTGGTAACCGAGACGATCTTCGCCTACCCCGGCATGGGCAAGCTCATCTACGACGCGATCCTGGGCAGCGACTACAATCTTGCCCTTGCCTGCCTCTTGATGGCGGCGGGCCTCGTGATCGTCGCCAATTTCGCGGCCGACCTTGCCTACGCGGCACTCGATCCGCGCGTGAGCGTGGCATGAGCCCGCGTTTCGCCCTGCCGCTCGGCATATTGGCCGTGCTCGCGCTTGCGGCAGCCGCAATCCCGCTGCTGGGGGCCGATCCCGACGCGATCGACCTTGCCAAGCGCTATGCGGGCCCCAGCCTCACGCATCCGCTGGGGACCGACGAACTTGGCCGCGATGTGGCCTTGCGCCTGCTCTACGGCGCGCGCGTCTCGCTGGCCGTCGCGATCGCCGCCGCCCTTGCGGCCGTCGCGATCGGCACGGCGATCGGCCTTGCGGCGGGCACGCTCGGCGGGCGCATCGACGGGGCTTTGATGCGCGCAACCGATGCCGTCCTCGCCTTGCCCGTGCTGCCGGTGCTGATCGTGCTGGCCGCAATCGACACGCAGAAGCTCGGGCTGCCGCAGAGCGACGACGTGGGGCTGTGGCGCATAATTGTGATCGTCGCCTTGTTCGGCTGGCCCAAAGTCGCACGGCTCGTGCGCGCAACCGCCCTTGCCCTCGTGAACCGCGATTTCGTGCGCGCGGCGACGGCGCTCGGGGCCGGGCGCTTGCGCATCATGGCCGTGCACATCCTGCCCAATTGCGCGGGTCCATTGCTGGTCGCAACCGCACTCGCGGCGGGCGGCACCATCCTCTACGAAAGCGTGCTGTCGTTTCTGGGGCTCGGCATCCAGCCGCCCACGGCAAGCTGGGGCAACATGCTGACCAACGCCCAGGAAACGATCTGGCAAGCGCCGTGGCTCGCTTTGTGGCCCGGTTTGGCGATCCTGCTGACGGTGACGGCAATAAACCTGCTGGCCGACGCGTTGCAGGACAAGATCGCAGGAAGGCGTTGACTGTCCCCCGATTGCCGGGGCTGGCACGCAACCCCGGAATGCGCTAGCTAGACGCTCGTTTTTCGAGGAGTCTGCCGAATGCTTCAACCCATCGTGCCAGTCATTCTCTCGGGCGGTGCGGGAACCCGCCTCTGGCCGCTGTCGCGCGAGCATTATCCCAAGCAATTGCTGCCGCTGGCCGGCGACCTGTCGATGATCGCCGAAACCGCCCTGCGCGTCGCAGGCGCCCCGTTCGGCGCCCCCATCGTGGTATGCAACGAAGAGCATCGCTTCATCATCGCCGAACAGCTGCGCGCGGCGGGTGTGGCTCCGCGCGCCATCGTGCTGGAGCCCGTCGGCCGCAACACGGCCGCTGCGGCCGCCGCGGCCGCGGCGCTGCTCGATCCCGGCGAGACCATGATGCTGCTGCCCTCCGACCATGTCGTGCGCGACAAGGCGGCCTTTGCCGCCGCGGTCGCGACCGCGCAAACGGTCGTGGCGCAAGGCCGCCTCGTGACGTTCGGCATCGATCCCGAGCAGCCCGAAACCGGCTACGGCTACATCAAGCGCGGTGCGGCACTGCCGCAGATCGACGGCGCCTACTCGGTCCGGCGCTTCGTCGAGAAGCCGGACCTCGCGACTGCCAAAGCGTATCTGGCCGAAGGCGGCTGGGCGTGGAACTCGGGCATGTTCCTGTTCGATGCCGCAACCTTCTTGGCCGAGCTGGTGCGCTTCGAACCCTTGATCGCCGAACACGCAGCCGCCGCCGCCAAGGGAGCTTCGCGCGATCTCGATTTCGTGCGCCTCGACAAGGCTGCGTTTGCGCAAAGCCCGTCGAAATCGATCGACTATGCCGTGATGGAACGCACCGACCGCTCGGCCGTGGTGCCCGCGCGGCTCGGCTGGTCGGACGTGGGGGCGTGGAGCGCGCTGTGGGAACTGGGGCCCCGCGACAGCGACGGCAATGTGCTTCTGGGCGACGTTGCTGTCGCCGATACGCAGAACTCTTATCTGCGCAGCGAGCATCGCCTGCTGACAGCCATCGGCGTACACGATCTTGTGGTCGTCGCCACGCGCGACGTCGTCATGGTCGCCGATCGCGACCGCGCGCAAGACGTCAAAAAGATCGTCGACCGACTCAAAACAGAAGGACGCAGCGAAGTGGCGGCGCACGTGGTGGTGCACCGCCCCTGGGGCAGCTACCAGACGATCGACGCAGGCGAGCGCTTCCAGGTCAAGCGCCTCACCGTAAAGCCCGGGGCAAAAATCTCGCTGCAGAAGCACGCCCACCGCGCCGAGCATTGGGTGGTCGTGAGCGGAACTGCGCGCGTCACGCGCGACGCCGAGACGCTCGATCTGCAGGAGAACATGTCGGCCTACATCCCGGTCGGCTGCGTGCATCGGCTCGAAAATCCAGGCACGGCGCTTTTGCACATCATCGAGGTGCAGTCCGGCGGCTATCTCGGCGAGGACGATATCGTGCGCTTCGAAGACAGCTACGGGCGCAAATAGCCATGGCCGTCATGCACGCCGACATCGCGGCGGCCGCCGCGCGCATCGAGGGCCAAGTCAAGCGCACGCCCACTTTGCTGAGCGGCACCTTGTCGAAAATCGCGGGCTGCGAATTGTGGATCAAGTTCGAGAACCTGCAGTTCATCGCCTCGTTCAAGGAGCGAGGTGCGCTCAACAAGCTGCTGCAGCTTTCAAACGAAGAGCGCAAGCGCGGCGTGATCGCGATGTCGGCAGGCAACCATGCCCAGGCCGTCGCGTACCATGCCGGGCGCCTCGGAGTCGCCGCCACGATCGTGATGCCGAAATTCACGCCCAACGCCAAGGTCGCGGCCACGCGCCACCACGGGGCGCGCGTGATCCTCGAGGGCGAAACGCTGGCCGAGGCCGCAAGCTTCGCGCGCAACATGGCCGCAGCCGAAAAGCTCGTCTTCGTGCATCCGTACGACGACGCGGCGATCGTGGCGGGCCAAGGGACCCTGGCCCTCGAAATGCTGGCCGACCAGCCGGACCTTGACGCGCTCGTCGTACCCATCGGCGGCGGCGGCATGATCGCGGGCTGCGCCATCGCGGCCAAGGCGATCAATCCCGCTATCGACATCTACGGCGTCGAGGTCTCGGCCTTCGCGTCGGCCGCCCAGCGCAAAGCGGGCAAGCAAGTGCAGACGGGCGGCACCACCATCGCCGAAGGCATAGCGGTTGCCGATATCGGTGCCGAATGCTGGCCCGCCATCGAACGCGACGTGCGCGAAGTGCTGGTCGTGGACGAGCTCGAGGTCGAGCGCGCGATCG
>JAIXXA010000162.1 GCA_027490975.1 Rhodospirillaceae bacterium | reverse complement strand
CTGTTTGACGACCTTTCCTGTCTTTGCGCGGCTGTCTTTGCGCGGACGGCTCTTCCGCGACGCCACGGCATCGTCGGTCGAACCTTCGATTTGTATCGCGGAACTTTGCGGCAAATTCAAGTCAAGATGGGACAGGCGCTTGAAAAAGCCCATATTTTACTTGATTGGATTGCAGAATATGTTTTTAACATATCTGCAAAGTACAATTTTCGACAGTGCTGCAGGCAGAAGGGAGGGGGCGTTCTCGCCCGGATGCCGGCGGTTCTCAGAACCGGCGCTCGCGTCTTCAAATGGCGGCGAGGATCAGCAGCGTTCGTCGTACGCGACGGGCGCATACGAGAAGCCGGGTTTTTTGGTATTGGCCTGCGGCTTCATGCCTTTGCGCGTGTAGCCGGCGGCGGCCGAGCGGTCGGCGTTCCACACTTCGGCGATCGCCTTCATCACGCCCTCGTTGACCTTGCGCGCCGACTGGATGGCGCGCTGGTTGCGCATGGCCACTTCGTGCACGCGCATGAGGGCGGCTTCGATTTCGCCCTGCACGACCGGCAACGCGCTCTTGAGGGCGGCCGGATTCTCGCGCAGTTGGCGCACGCTCAACGCATAGAGGCGGCACAGTTCGCTCTTCTGCGCCTGCAGCTCGCCCACATCCTGGGTTTTCATGTCGAGCAGGAACGCGGTTTCGCGTTCCAGCAGATGCACGAGATTGGCCGAGATTTTGACCAGCGTGTCGATCTGGATGCGGATATTGGCCGCACTCGTGGGCGCGGGATCACTGCTGTGCGGCTGCATTGGCTTGCTCCTGGATTTTGATGATGTCGCGCGCGATCGACGCGCTCAAGCCCACGCCGCCCGCTTTGACGACGTTTTTGGCGTAGGCGTTGACCAGCAGCGAGCGGACGGTCTCTTCGCCCTGGCCGCCGCCGGTGGTCTTGTCGACCCCGATCGTGCTGAACATGTGGTTGAACATCTGTTCGAGGAACAGGGTTTCGAAATCGTCGGCGGTGCGCTTGACGTCTTTGGGATCGAGCGTCTTGCCCGCCGTCGGCGTTTTGAGGGGCTTGAAGGCCGCGCTCTTCGCAAGGTCGAGCGTGCCCGCAGCGTTGCCCTGCGACAGGCCGGGGCTTGCAATCGAGCCGGCCATCACAGCACCGAGATTTCGGCTTGAAGGGCGCCTGCAGCCTTGATCGCCTGCAGGATCGTGATCATGTCGCGCGGCGTGATTCCCAGCGCATTGAGACCGTTCACGAGCTCCTGCAAGGTCACGCTGCCGGGCAGCACGGCAAGATTGCGGCCGGTCCCTTCGTCGACCTGGATGTCGGTGCGGTTCACGGTCGTGGTGGTGCCGGTGGTCGAGAACGGGTTGGGCTGGCTCACCTGCGGCGTCTCGGTGATGCGGATCGTGAGGTTGCCCTGGGCGATCGCCACGGTCGAGATGCGGACGTTTTCGCCCATCACGATGGTGCCGGATTTTTCGTCGATCACGACGCGGGCCATCTGGTCGGGCTGGATCTGCAGCTGTTCGACGTCGGTGAGGAAGCCGATCATGTCGTTGCGCCGGTTGGGCGGGGCCATGACCAGCACCGTGCCCGGATCGCGCGCGCGCGCCACCGGCACGCCGGCAAAGGCGCTGATCGCCTGGGCGATGCGCCGGGCGGTGGTGAAGTCGGGATTGCGCAAGGTCACGTTCACGACCTCGAGCGAGGAAAGCTCGAACGTGACTTCGCGCTCGATGATGGCGCCGTTTGCGACGCGCCCGCCGGTGGGCGTGCCGCGCGTGACCGACTGGCCCGCACCCGAGGCGGCAAAGCCGGAAATCGCGACGGGGCCTTGGGCAACCGCATAGACTTCGCCGTCGGCGCCCAGCATGGGCGTGACCAGCAGCGTGCCGCCCATCAGGTTGGTGGCGTCGCCGAGCGCGCCGATATTCACGTCCATGCGCGTGCCGGTGCGGCCGAAGGCGGGCAGGGTGCCCGTGACCATCACGGCCGCGACGTTTTTGGTGCGCAAGGTGCTCGAAATGTCGCGGGTGTTGACACCCATGCGCTCGAGCATGCCGATGATCGATTGTTGGGTGAAAGGCGCGTTGGCGATCGTGTCGCCCGTGCCGTTGAGACCGACGACAAGACCGTAACCGACCAGCATGTTTTGGCGCACGCCTTCGAAATCGGCGATGTCCTTGATGCGCACGCGCCCTTGGGCGGCCGCGTCGGCGGGCAGCAGAACCGGGCTTGCGCACAAAACCGCGCCCAGGAACGCAAAAATCAGCTTGGTGGGTCGATTTGCCATGGTCGTTTTTCCCGCAACTGGAGAGGTCCGCAGCAGGCTTTGCGAGACACGTGCCAGTCTCAAAATCTTTCCATTTCAATGGCTTGAGTTGAATGGCTGGCGGTTCGGCTCGGCAAAACAACGTTTTGACTCGGCAGAAATTGCCGATTGCGGAAAAATCGCTTCGCCCGCATCTTCTCCCCTGCAAGCCCAAGGAGATGGCGCCATGAAGGTCGGCGATACCGGCGGTCCTCGCAATGTTGGCGGCCCCAAATCGGCGGTCAAGCCAAGTGCGGGCAAAGGCAGCGACTTTTCCAAATTGCTGGAGGCGGCCGAGCGCGGGGCCGAATCCGTCGGCGGGCCGACCGCTGCCTATGGCGTGGGGGCCGTTTTCGGCGCCCAGGAGGTCGAAGACTCGGCCAGCAAACCCGCCAACAACCGCGCCCGCCAGCGCGCCGACGACATGCTCGACAAACTCGACGCGCTGCGCCAAGGCCTGCTGACCGGCGCGATGTCGCGCGGCGATCTGATGGAGTTGGCAAAACTTGTGCGCGCGCGCCAGGAAGTGGGCGCCGATCCCGCGTTGCGCGCCATTTTGGGCGATATCGAGCTGCGCGCGGCGGTCGAACTCGCCAAGCTCGAAAGCCTTCGCTGAAATTTCACATGGCTTTTGGCGTTCGGCACGGTATGTGCTTGCCCGCAAGACCAGGGCGACGGCGATTCGTTTGTCGCGCTTGATTTTGACTAGGGTACTCGGATACAAGCCGTGACGGTAAACAAAGCCAGTTCTTCCAAGACATCAGGGAGTTCGAACGGGGGCGCCATGACCTATCCTTTGCTGCCACCAGACTACCGCCCTTCGGACAACGAAGAGTTCATGAACCCGCTGATGCGGGAGTATTTCCGGCAGAAGCTGCTGAGTTGGCGGGCCGATCTGCTCAAGGACTCGACCGAAACGCTGCAGCATCTGCAGGAAGAAACGGTGCCCGAGGCCGACGTGACCGACCGGGCCTCGACCGAAACCGACCGTTTCACGGAACTGCGCACGCGCGACCGCGAACGCAAGCTGATCGGCAAGATCGATTCGGCCCTGCGCCGCCTCGACGACGGCAGCTACGGCTATTGCGAGGAGACGGGCGAGCCCATCGGCATCAAGCGGCTCGATGCGCGCCCGATCGCGACCTTGTCGATCGAAGCGCAGGAACGCCACGAACGCATGGAGCGCATGCAGCGCGAAGACTGAGGCCTCGGAGGGAAATCCGGCTAGCCGACCGTGCGCAGGTCGGCAGCCGCCTCGGCGGGCAGGCAGGGGATGTATTCGCCGTCTTTGGCGATCGTGCGCACACGCTCGAGTCGCACTTCCGAAACCCCCGGAATGCGGCGCAGGAAATTGTCGGCGAGCACTTCAAGGTCGGCCTTGTCGCGCGCGCGCAGCTTCAGCATGTAGCGTCGGTCGGCGGCCAGCGGGTAGCATTCCTGCACCTCGGGCCGCACCATGACGGCGGCCAGAAACATCGTTTCGTCGAGCGTGCTTTCGAGCGTCGTCTCCGCAAAAGCCAGGACCGGATAGCCCAAGCGCGCGGCATCGATGCGCACGGTCCAACTGCGGATGACGCGCGTGGCCACAAGTTTGCGGATCCGCTCGTTGGTGGCCGAAATCGACAGGCCGATGCGTCGGCCCAGTTCAGCGAGCGACGCGCGTGCGTCGCCTTGCAATGCTTCGAGCAATGCCAAGTCCCGTTTGTCCATGGGTTGAATTTCGCGAAGCAAATTGCGAATGTCAATCGCGCACGGGCGCAAAAACGAAAAAAACCCCCGCCGATCGGGCGGGGGTTCTTCGTCTGGGGAGAGGATCGCGCCGTCAGAAGGGCGACACGATGTCGAACAGCTGCTGGCCCCAACGCGGCTGCTGGAAGTCGGTGATCTGGCCCTTGCCGCCGTAGGCGATGCGGGCTTCGGCCAGCTGATCTTGGCGGATCGTGTTGACCGAGGTGATGTCCTGCGGCCGGATGACGCCGGCCAGCTGCAGCACGCGCGCTTCGAAATTGACCCGCACTTCCTGCGAGCCGTTGACGACGAAGTTGCCGTTGGGCAGCACCTGGGTCACGACGGCAGCGACGCGCAGGTTCAAGGTTTCCGAACGCTGGATGCGGCCCGTGCCGTTGTTCGAGGTGGTCGAGTTCAGGCCGCCCAGCGACACCGTGTTGCCGGTCGTGGCGCCGTTGGCCGTGCTGGCATCGTTGCGGCCGGGCAGGCGCGAAAGCAGATCGTTCGTGCTGTAGCCCAGGAACTGCGAACTGACATTGGCGCCTTCGGTGTTGGTGCGGCCGCGCGTCGTCGTGTTGCTGAAATCGGCCGTGTCGGCAATGCTGACGATCACGGTCACGATGTCGCCGACCTGGTTGGCGCGGTTGTCCTTGAAGAACTGGCGGGCGCCCGTGCGCCACAGTGAGGCGTTGTTCTGGCCTTCGCCCTCGGCGCGCGGCGGGGCCGGCATCGTGACGCGGGCGTTGGTGTCGGCCGGATTCTTGATGGGGGTGAGGGCAGGGCCCTGGCCCATCTCGGAGAGGCGCGAGAGCGTGTTGCCGCAGGCCGCAAGGCTCGCAGCGGCGCACACGACGAAGGCAAGGCGGAAGAAGGGTTTCATGGCGGGTCTCCGGTCAAACGAGCGAGAGGCTGAAAAGGGTTAGGGCTTGAGGGCTGCGACGCGCGGGGCCGTCTGCACGGCCACCGTGTCGGGGCCGACGACGACGCCTTCGATCTGGCGGTTGGAGGCGGTGTTGAAGACGCGGATCGTGTCGCCGCGCGCACCTTCTTCGACCGCACGGCCCTGCACGCTGAGGCTCAGATTGCCCATCTGCAGCAGCACGGTGACGTTGGCGTTGCGCGCCACGAGGGTGACGGGGCGCACGTCGGTTTCGCGCACCGGCTCGCGTTCGCGCAGGCGCTGGCGGGCGACTTGGCCGATCAGCTTGTCCGCACTCGCGATCACGTCGCGCCGGGTCGCGTCTTCGCGCACCTGCATCATCTCGACGTCGGCCGCACGGATCGTTTCGCCCGCGCCGATGGCGCGGCGCAAGACCGGCAGGCGGGCCGTGGTCATCACGCGGCCCTGCAGCGTCAGGCGCTGGGCGCCGACATGGCCGCCGCCGGCGATCAGCGTGGCCGTGAAGCGGCCGTTGGTGCGGTCGAACTGGAGCTGGCGGACTTCGAGGTCGGCCGGGGCCTCGAGCGGCAGCGAGAGGCTGGGCGCGCGGCCGCCGAAATCGATTTCGTCGCTGGCGCGCATGCCTTCGGCCAGCAGCGCTTGGCGCAGCACCGGCACGATGTCCGCGGATTCGAGCGTCCGGCCCATGCGTTCGACGAGCACGCGGTCGAAGCGCGTCTGCGGGCGCCAGGCAAGATTGTTGGCGCGCGCGATTTCCATGAGCTGGGCGATCTCGACCGCGACGCGGCGGCCGGGTGCGGGTGCGCGCAGCACGGCGCGGTCGCTGTTCACGCCGTCGAACAGGTCCGACAGGCGCACGAGATCGCCTTCGACGACGACGAGGTCGCTGCGCAGGGTTTGCGCGTGGGCAGCCGGGGCGAGCGCGAAGCTTGCGACGGCGGCGGCAAGGAGAAGGGCGATGCGGGTCATGGTCGGTGTCCTTCAGGCTGTATCAGCGCATCTGGTTGACGGTGTTCAGCATCTGGTCGGAGGCCTGGATGATCTTCGAGTTCATCTCGTAGGCGCGCTGGGCCGTGATGAGCGAGGTGATCTCGTTGACCGAGTTGACGTTCGAGCCTTCGACGAAGCCCTGCTGCAGCGTGCCGAAGCCGGCCGTGCCGGCGGTGCCGCCGATCGCGTCGCCGGAGGCGGCGCTCGTCAGGAAGTTCGTGTTGCCGATCGGGATCAGGCCCGCCTCGTTGATGAAGGCGGCCATCGTGAACTGGCCGACCTGCTGCAGGGCCGTCTGGCCCGGGATCTGGACGAACACCTGGCCCGACTGGTTGACCGAAATGCTCGTGGCGTTGTTCGGCACCTGGCCGGGGCCGACCACCGCGAAACCGTCGGCGGTGACGATCGAGCCCTGGTTGTTGAGCTGGAACGAACCGGCGCGCGTGTAGGCGGTTTCGCCGGTGGGCAGCGTGACCTGGAAGAAGCCGCGGCCCTGGATCGCAAGGTCGAGCGAGTTGTCGGTCTTGAGCAGCGAGCCTTGCTCGTGGATGCGGTAGACGGCCGTCGGTTTCACGCCGAGGCCGATCTGGATGCCGGCCGGCACCGTGCCGCCGGCGTCGGACGCGGCCGTGCCGGCACGGCGTTGGGCCTGGTAGAGCAGGTCCTGGAACTCCGCGCGCTGGCGTTTGAAGCCGGTCGTGTTGAGGTTGGCGATGTTGTTCGAGATGACTTCGACGTTCAGCTGCTGGGCCAGCATGCCGGTCGCGGCGGTGTTGAGGGAGCGCATGGGTCTATCTCCTGGTCAGAAGGTTCAAGCGACGCGGGCGAGGCGGTCGTTCGCCCGGCGGGCGCGGTCGTGTTCGCTGTCGATGATCCGCTGGGCGCTTTCGTAGCGGCGGGTGATCTCGAGCATCTGGGTGAGCTCGGTCACCGACACGACGTTCGAGCCTTCGAGGATGCCCTGGTGGATTTCGGCGCGCGCATCGGCCGGGACGGGGTCTTGCGTGCTGGCATAGAGCCCGCCGCCGAGGCGCTTGAGCGCTTGGTCGTCGACGAACGACACCAGCTGCACGCGGCCGACATTGTTGGCCCCGTTGATGACGTCGCCCTGCTTGGTGATTTCGATGCTGGGCTCGTTAGCGTTCACCGTGATCGGACGGTTGTTGCGGTCGAGCAGGGCAAAGCCTTCCGTGTTGACGATGCGCCCGGTGCTGTCGAGGCGGAAATTGCCGTCGCGCGTGTAGCGCGGGCCGACCGGCGTCTCGACGACGAAATACGCGTTGCCGTTGATCATCATGTCGAGTGGGGCGTCGGTCTTGATGGCCTGGCCCGGCCGCGTGTCGCGGTAGGTGCCGATCCCTTCGACAAAGGCGAGTTTCTGCGCGCCGTCGCCGCCGATGCCGGGATTGCCGGCCTTGGGCGTCAGATACTGCGCGAACAGCAGCCGCTCGCCGCGAAAGCCCGTGGTGTTGGTGTTCGCCAAATTGTGGGCGACCGTCTCCATCTGGCGGCGCAAGGCGCTTTGATGCGCAAGAGCGAGATAAGAAGGGTTTTCCATCGTTCGGGTCCGTGGGGCAGAGGGGCGGGTGGCAAAGGTCCCATTGCGGGGACGGCGTGGAGGATTGCAGCCGCCGTGCCAGTGGATTAATTTATATAATTCAATGTTTTAAAGAGGGGTCGAAAGACCGCGAACATGCCTCCCGGCAATTCCTGCCGGGTTGAAGCTGCCGCTTTCGCCCGATGGCCGACGGGCGCAAAGCGAGCGTTGAAACTGGCGGGCGGGTACGGCATAGTCCGCGCCCGTTCGTGCCCGTCTTCACCCCAAGACGATCTATTGCGCAGGAACGGAACCGGCAATTTGTGACGGAGCGTAGCGCAGCCCGGTAGCGCATCAGTCTGGGGGACTGGGGGTCGTGGGTTCGAATCCCGCCGCTCCGACCAACAGCCAAGCCCGCCGCCCGGAAACCGGTCGGCGGGTTTTTGCTGTCGGGGGACGGATGGACCTTTGACCCTTTGGCTGGCGGTTCGAATCATCTTCGGCACGCCAGCGCCGAACGACGCGCCGCGCGCGAAACGACGGCAGTCGACTTCCACCGGTCGTCGCCGCTGGCGCCTTCTTCACTTACCAAGGCATTCTGGAATTGGCGCGGCCTTCGTCCGCATTGCCGTGATCGGCATGATGCTTCGGGGCCTCACGCGTCGAAATCGTTGAATATGAATCGTGGCTTCGTGTAACGGCCCTTAGCCCTGAACAGAGCGCGGTTGAGGCATCGCGAGGACCTCACGGATCGAGGCCAAATGAGGCCGTAACTGGAGTGCGGCGTCGGCGATCGAGGCATTCTTCGGTATGTTCGCCCACAACGTGGACCAAGCGTTTACGTGGCTGAACAAAGCCTCGACCGAGGGCCGCGCCTCGCGAATGTAGATGATCGCGGGCATGGCTTCGACGTAGAAATTCCGGCCAGACACGGCACGTTCGTACAGAAACGTGCCATTGCCGACATGTGTGCCGACGATCTTGCCCGCACCTTTGAGGCTTTTTTCCAAGTCGCGCACATTGATGGACAACTTGTCGTCGGACAAAATCGCCGGGATGGTGCGAATGTCCTGGACCTTGAGCGCGCATTCGATCGCCCAGCGCCACAATTTCCGCCACACCTCGATCTTGACCATGCAGCGCAGCAACTCCTGCTGAAGGGTCTGCTGGATGTCGATCGGACCCATGCGCGACACCGGGATTCCCGTGCGCGCCAGCCGAACGACGAGCTTGGCATAGGCCTGGTCGAAGGCGAGCTTGTCCTTGATCGGCTGCGGCTTGTATCTGCCTATCGCTTCGACGATCCGCTCGACGAAGGGATCGCAGGAATCCTCGGGGTTGGGCAGGGGCTTCAGGTAAAGAAGGGAACCCTCGGGCAGCTTCTTGCCGAACACGACCTCGTCGACGACACCGAGACCGAGCACCTGCGCGACGATCTCCACCAGACGGCGATTATAGTCCGAGCCCGGGTCGGTATCTTTCATCAGGAGTGCGTCTGAGCCCGAGCGCACGAACTGCACGCCGGCTTCCCTGCCTGCCGCGTCGATGTTCATGACCACGTCGAGTCGGCCCATTGTGGCGTCGAAACGGATGGGAGAGTCGGCAAAAGCGCCGGTCGCCTCCTTAAAGCGGAAGCAGCGGCTTCTCTGCACGTCCTCGAAAATGGTGCGGTCGAGCTCGCTTTCCTTGCCTGGCACGTGGTGCATCAGCAGGCCCTCGACGCCGTCGGCAGCCAAATGCAGCATCGCGCGCAACCCGCGTTTGTCGTATTTCTCGATGTCCACCCCGGGGGGGCGGCGGGTTGTGTCTTCGGTCATGGGGTTTCGTCGTAGGGGCGGCGCCAGCGCGGCAGGCTGCACAGCATAATGCCCTTCAAGGCTTATTGAATGATGTTTTCAATGGGCGCCGATCGCATTTTGCGCTTGAAAATCTCAATATTCGGATGAGGAGCTCCTTCAGTCGTCGCCACTAGTCCCCGCCTTCATCTGAGGTGGATCCCTGGTGGCGAGTGGCGAAGCACCGAAGGCGATCGAAGCAAGACTACGGCGACAATCTTTTTCTTCGCGGCCGCACGTTTTTCTGCCGCCGGTTTCCCCGTTTTGGGACGAAAATTTGGAGAACGATACTGTTGTTTATAGACAATTGAGTTCTGGGAGACTGGGGCGCGAGGCATTGCCTCGCGGGGTACGAATCCCGCCGCCGGGAGACCGGTCGGCGGGTTTTTGCTTTCGGGCGACCGACGGACTATCGAGGCTTTGGTCGGAGGTTCGATCCCTCTCGGGTACGCTAGTGCCGAAAGCAAGTGGGCACTATCGGCCGCACGCTTTATTGGATTGACCTAATGGATAGCTTTGCAGCGTTCCGGCAGAACCCGGAGCGTCCGCAAAACTCTTTAATCAAGTTTTTACCAGAAAACCATATTACCATTAGCCGCAGTATTCCTCCCGATTTCTGGCCCCCCGATGTCACCCGCCGATCTTCCACGTGCCGCCGGCGTGCGGAACGCTCTCGTCGCAATCGTCGCCATGTTCTCGCTGCTGGTGTTTGGCATGATCGCCATGCGCGCAGTGGAGGCGTGGGGGGATTATGCCGATGCGCGCAAGGCGCAGGATTTCGACGTCGGCGCCAATCTTTACGTGGCGGGTGCGTCCGAGATGCTGCTAGAGCGCCTCGCGACCAACAATGCCTTACAGGTGGATGAGCCTGCGACGGCAGGCGTACGACAGGAAATCGAGATGCGTCGCGCGAATGCGCGCCGCAGTCTTGATGCAGGTCTTGCTATCCTCGCAACAGAAGAGTTCCCGGGCAAAACAGAGAAACTGCGCGAGATGCGCGCGGCAATAGCAACGGCAGATTCCATTCGCGCGCGCGCGAATGCGGCCATTCAGCTCCCAAAGTCGCAGCGCGACGAAGCGTTGTTGCGTGACTTTGTGCCCGTGCTCACGACATCGGTGAACGCCGCGCTCGGCATCTGGTACTCGGCACTGTACGAGAGCGCCAGTTTCGATGCGACACTGTTCCGCTATGCAGTAATCAAGGAACTGGGTTGGCGTCTGCGCGAGGTGGCGGGCGTCGAGCGCAACGCAATATCGGGTGCCATTTCGGCCGGCATGCCTCTCACTGAGGCGCAGTTGGCTACGATCGCATCGGTACGCGTACGCATCGGTCAATTGTGGAGCCAGCTTGAAAACCTCGCGGCTGACAACAACGTCCCGGCAGCGATACGCGATGCGATTGCCGGGGCACACCAAGGCTATTTCGGCGATTTCCATCGCCTGGCTGAGGAAATGCGCAAAGCCGGAACCGAGAGCGGCCGCTATCCGATGACGGCCGATCAGTATGCCGATACGACCACGCCGCAGCTCGGTCGTCTGCTCGAAATAATGTACGCCGCCGCAAAGGCGAGCGAAGCCCACGCAGCGGACATCGTCGGAATGGCGATGCGCACATTGTTCACGCTGCTGGGCGTGCTTGCCGTTGTCGCAGCGATCGCGGGCGGTGCCGTCTATTATGTTCTGATGCGGATTCTGCGTCCGTTGGGGGCTCTCGCGAAGTCGGTCGAATCGATGGCGGCGGGGAATCTCGATCTCGACGTGCCGGGCGTTTCGCGTAACGACGAACTGGGTACGATGGCGTCGGCTGTCGAGATTTTCCGCAGAAACGGCCTGGAGACGCGCCGCCTTCAGGCGGTCGCGGCCGACCTTGAAAAAAGCGAAGCTTTTGCGCGCGAAACGCTTGCAAAGAACGAGAAGTTGGCCGCTCTCGGCGGACTTGTAGCGGGGGTTGCCCACGAAGTGAACACGCCGCTTGGTGTTGCTGTCACAGCGGCGTCTCTGCACGACGAGGCGCTCAAAAACATCCTCGCCGCTTTCGAGAAAAAGCAACTCACGACGAAGAAGTTCGAGGATTTCCTGGGTCAAAGCAGCGAAGTCATGGCCCTGGTGATGCGCAATCTGCAGCGAGCTGCCGCTTTGATTTCGACCTTCAAGCAGGTATCCGGCGATCAGACTTCCGATCTGCGTCGTCGATTTCGACTTCGCCAGTACATCGGCGAAGTCATTGATAGTCTGTCGCCAACGATTCGCGGGCGACAGATCAGGATCGAAACCGAGGGCGACGACGTGGAGGTCGACGGCTATCCCGGCGCGATCGCGCAGATCGCGACGAACCTCATCATGAACGCGCTGACCCATGCATTTCCCGGAAAAGACGAAAACGGATCTATCCGCATCTCCGTTGCAAGACTTGAAGATGAAATGGTTTGCATCGCCTATCGCGACGATGGCGTCGGAATGGACGCGGAAGTCCTCCGAAAGGTCTTTGATCCATTCTTCACGACGAAACGCGGCCAAGGCGGCACTGGGCTTGGGATGACGATCGTTCACAATCTCGTGGTCGATCGTCTCGGCGGAACGATCGACATTCGTAGCCAATTGAATGATGGCGTCAAAATCGAAATCGTCCTGCCGGTCGTGTCGCCGGGAGGGACTCAATCGGCGCCTCGTTTCCAAGGCAAGGGGCAGGCTGGAACCGATGTCGTCGTACTGTGAAAGCAGGGCAGTTAGGGGAAGCGGCGCCTCCATCGCCCGACGGCCGAAGAGTAAAAAAACCTTTAACGTTTCAATAAACAGAAAATTTTGCAGATGGTTATCTCCTCTCAAGCGAGCAAGACTCGCATTGAGTAAGAAAAATAGAACTAAACGTTTTTCAAGCGAACGCGCTCCGGAACTGATGCGCTTTGAATTCTACATGCTGCCGATGAAATACATGTGCTGCAATCGGCGTTTTTTTAATCACACATAGAATTGTGTAGATGGGAGGGGCCGGAGATAGACGGAGCATCGATCTGCATTGGATTAATGTGAACTTTACTTTGACTCAATTAATCTTCGCTCTGCTACTTTTGTATACGAACTGAGACAAAGTATCTTCCAGTCGCGGCTTACGGG
>JAIXXA010000047.1 GCA_027490975.1 Rhodospirillaceae bacterium | reverse complement strand
CGCCAGCGCCGCCGCGTGGGCTTCATCTTCCAGGGCCACAATCTGCATGCGAGCCTTACCGCACTCGGGAATGTGCGCATGGGGCTCGAGGTGCAAGGCCCGCAGGCCATGAAAGACTGGCGCGCGCGGTGCCTCGCCATGCTCGAGAAGGTGGGCCTTTCGGCGCGCGCCAACGACTATCCGGCGACTTTGTCGGGCGGGCAGAAACAGCGCGTCGCGATCGCGCGTGCCCTTGTGGCCGACCCGCCGCTTGTGTTGGCCGACGAGGCGACGGCGGCCCTCGACGGCAAATCGGGGCGCGACATCGTCGAACTCATCCGCACGCTCGTGAAAGCCGCCAATGCGGGTGCTCTGATGGTCACGCACGACCAGCGCATTCTGGACGTGGCCGACCGCGTCGTTTCGATGTCGGACGGGCGCGTGGCGCCGGCAGGATCGCGAAAGGATCGTACATGAAAAGATCGGCGGCTTTGTTTGCGCTCGCGGTCGGGGCGGCGGCGGTGCCGGCGTGGCCGCTTGCGGCCGACGACGGGTATCTGCCCGTCGCGGCCGCCGCCGAACGCCTGGCCGACGGGCGCCCGTGGGCAGCGCTCACGCCCGAAGGGCGCCGCGCCGAGATCACGCTCCAGCCCGACGGCACGGGGCGTTTTCGCGGTCCGCTCACTTTGTCGGTCGCGTGGCGCGTGGCGGGCGAAAATCTGTGCCTCGATATCTCGATCGCGGGCACGAAGTGCCTGCGCTTTCGCGCGATCGACGGCGGCCTGCAGGCTTACGCCGACGGCAAACCGGATCTCGCCCTCACGCGCTAGCGCGCGCACGCACCCGGCCGCGCGCGCGCGATCATCCAGCTCAAGATCGCAACGGGAATGAGGCCGGCGACGACGATCGCGACGGCCCCGGTTGCGGCCTGGCCCAAGCGTTCGTCCGACGCGAGCGAATAGACGCGCACCGCAAGCGTGTCGAAGCCGAAGGGCCGCACGATCAGCGTGGCCGGCAGTTCCTTGAGCACGTCCACGAACACGAGCAGCGCCGCGGTCAGGATCGAGCCGCCCATCAGCGGCATATGCACGAAGCGCAGCACGCGCGGCTTTCGCGCCCCCAAGCTTGCCGCCACATCGTCCATCGCCGGCGTGATTTTCGCCATGCCGGTTTCGACCGGCCCCAACGCGACCGCGAGAAAGCGCACGACATAGGCATAGACGAGGGCCACGAGCGTGCCCGACAGCAGCAGCCCCGACGACACGCCGAACGTGGCGCGCAGCCACGCATCGAGCGCATTGTCGAACAGGCCGAGCGGCACGAGGATGCCGACCGCGACGATCGAGCCCGGGATCGCATAGCCAATGCCGGCCACGCGCACCGCGCCTGCCACCAGCTTCGTCGGCGTCAGGCGCTTGGCGTAGGCGAGGGCAAGCGCGAGTGCCACGGTCGCGGCCGCGGCAAGTGCGGCAAGCGCAAACGAGTTGCTTGCATACTCGGCAAAGCGGGCCGCGAACAGCGGATCGCCCTCGCGCCACGCCATGCGCAGCAGCATGATCGCAGGCACCACGAAGCCGAACAGCACGGGCAGCGCGCAGGCGGCAAACGCAGCGGCCGCGTGCCAGCCTGTGAGGCGCAACGGGGCAAGCGGGCGGTAGCGCCGCGTGGTGTGGTGCGTACGTGCGGCCCCGCGCGAGCGGCGCTCGAGCCACAGCAGCAGCAGCACGAAGACGAGCAGGGCCGTCGCGAGCTGGCTTGCGGCAATGCGGTTGCCCATGCCGAACCAGGTGCGGTAGATCGCCGTCGTGAACGTATCGACGCCGAAATACTGCACGGTGCCGAAATCGGCCAAGGCTTCCATGAGGGCGAGGGCGACACCCGCCGCGATCGCGGGCCGGGCGAGCGGCAGCGCCACGCGCGCGAACGCACCCCAGGCGTTGCGGCCCAGCACGCGGCTGGCCTCGAGCACGCACACCGACTGTTCGAGAAACGCCGCGCGCGCGAGCAGATAAACGTAGGGGTAAAGCACGAGGACAAGCATCGCGACCGCGCCGCCAAGCGATTGGATGTCGGGAAACCAATAGTCGCCGCGCCGCCAGCCGAATGCGTCGCGCAACGCCGTCTGCACCGGCCCTGCGAACTGCAAAAGGTCCGTGTAGGCGTAGCCGATGATGTAGGCCGGGATCGCCATCGGCAGCAGCAATCCCAATTCGAGCGCGCGGCTGAAGGGAAAGCGGCACATCGTCACGAACCAGGCGCACGCGACACCCAGCACCAGCGTGCCCGCGCCCACCCCAACAAGCAGCAAGGCGGTGTTGGCGAGGATGGCGGGCAGCGTCGTCGCCCACAGATGGGCCCATGCATCGCCCGGCGACAGCAGCAGATTGGCCGCAACCGCGAGAATCGGCAGCATCGCAAAACCAGCCGCCGCCAGCGCAAGCCACGCTATCGGCGCCAGACCGGCGGCCCCGCGGGTGGGCGCTTGATGCGGCAGAGGTGCAGCGACGTCCGACAAATCGGCCTCGTGAGAATGCGAATGGTTCGCAAGATCTTCTAGGTCATTGTCGGGCGTTAGGCTAGTCCGAAGCCGCCGGATTTGAGCATTTCAAGCACGCGCAGGGCGACTTGCGTGCCGATATAGAGCAAAAACCCGTCGATCAGGCCTTTGGCATAGGTGGGATCGAACGGTCGATCGAGTTTTGCCAAGGTTTGCGCCCAGCTGGATCGGGGGCGGTGCGGTGCGGTCGCTAACGGCACGGCCTCGGCGACAAAAGCCGCTTGCGGCGTTGGCCGCATTTTCGGGCGCTTGGTCGGCACCCACACTTCGCTGATGCGTGTGCGGGGTGCGCCGTAGATTTCGCTCCAGTAGATGGCTTTTTTCTCGGCCAGATCGAGATCGGCGACCAATGCGCGCGGCAGCCAAGCGTCGTACAGCAACGTCGCCACCAGATAGCGGCGTTCGCTGAGCTCGGTTGCCTCGGCATAGTTGCCCGGATACATACTGTTTCCCATAAATACAAAATGAAATTTATTAAAATACCGTTTATAGGGTCCGAGTCAATGCGGTTTTCGGCAACCGAGCTGACGCGGTCAGGCGTTTTCGGGGCGGAAGCGGGCTTGGTTCAGCAAGACGGGGCACGCGACGATGCGCGTGACCTCGGGATCGTAGAGCGCGCGCAGGCGCGCATGCGGCACGCTGTAGCCGTCGTGCAGAACGGCTTCCACGACCCAGGAATAGAGTTCGTGGCTCACAAAGCGCTGACCGGGGCGAATCGGATCGCTGTGCATGGCGCGATTCTAGCCGCGAGAGCGGCGGCGCACCATGCTCGTGTGGTAGAAATAGGCATGCATCGCATTTGGTCAGTTCTGCTCGCGGGTTTGGTTGCAGCGGCGCCGGCGGCGGCACAGGAACTGCGCCGCACCGACGAGCGGCATTTGCAGCGCCAGTTCGACCCGGTGGGCCCGCAAATGCTTGAGACCGTCCGCAGTCCCGAGGCGGCCCGTCCGCGCCCGGTCCTGCTGCGCAGCCCGAAAAGTCTGGCCGAGCTTGGGAACTACGACGCCAAAGCCTCGGCCGCGTGCCGGGCGCGCGATTTCGGCCAGTTCGAGCAGCATCGCGCGACGGTCGTTCTGGCAGGCCGCACCTACGGGGCCGCGCTCTCGCCCGGCGCCGATTTGGCCGATGCCAAAGCGCTTGCAGCCCCCAACGTGCTTTACGTCTTCGAGCAGCAGAGCACGACCGCCTGCCGCGTGTGGCGCGTGCGCGCCCGCTAGATTTTCAGGCCTTTGGGCCTTTGGCGTCTTCGATGTTCGGCTTGACTTCTTGTTCGCCGAAAATCCGCAGGATGATGGCGTCGAGGCTCGCTTTTTCGTCGTCCTTGAGCTTCACGTTCTCGTCGAGGAAATCGACATTGCTGTTGATCGCCCGGATTCCGGCGGCCACGTAAATGTCCATGATCTCGCGGATCGCGTGGAACTGCTTGCAGTTCACGGCGTCCATGCGCGTGTCGAAAATGCCGGCAATCACGCTGCAGCGATTGAGGATGTGCTGCAGTTCGAGGCGCCGCTTTTCGTCGAGGTTCAGCTTTCTACCGTCTGTGCTCATCGGCCATGAATACGGTCATTCGGCTGGTTTTGCAACGCTTAAGCGGCTGTAGAGCGCAAGCTGGTGGGCGCCCAGAGACACGAGCGCGCAGCCGAACATAAGGCTCGCCAGCGGCAGGCTCGTGCCGTCCTGGATATGCCCCAAAACGAATGTTGCCACCGCCCCCAGCGACATCTGCACGAAGCCGAGCAGCCCCGATGCCGAACCGGCGAGTCTCGGATCGACGCTGACCGCCCCTGCGATCAGATTGGGCTGCGAAAAACCGTGCGCGATGCCGACGACGAAAATCGGCAAAAACAGCGCCCAGACCTCGAGCGGGAAGGCGAGCGCCCAGAAGAGCCCGAAGCCCGTGCCTGCCAAGCTGCACAGATTGCCGATCCGCACCATGCGGTCGAGGCCGATGCGCTGGCTGTAGCGGCCGGTCACGAAGTTGCCGATGAGATAGCTTGCCGCGCAGCCGGCAAACCAGAACCCGTATTCCGACGGCGCGCGGCCCATGACCGTGACCATCAGATAGGGGGCGACCGCCAGAAACGCGAAAAACGCGACGGTGTTGAACGACATCGCCAGCGTGTAGCCGACAAAAACGCGGCTGCGCACCAGAAGCGACCAGCCGCGCGCCAAATGCCCGAAATCGACGCGGGCTTGGCGCTGGTGGTTGGTCTCGGCAGCCCGCGCCCAGGACCCCAGCAGCACCGCGGCCACGAACACCGCGAGCAGCACGAAGCTTGCGCGCCAGCCCAGATGTTCGTCGAGCAGCCCGCCGATCGACGGTGCGACCATCGGCATCAGCGACATGCCCATCGTCACATAGGCAAGTTCGCTGGCCGCCCGGTCGCGCGCGAACAGATCGCGTACCATGGCGCGCGACAGCACGAGCCCCACGCAGCAGCCGAAAGCCTGCAGAAAGCGGCCGACCAGCAGCATCTCGATCGTCGGGGCCACCAGGCACAGAATGCTGCCGGCAAATCCGACCGCCAATCCGCCAAGCAGCACCGGGCGGCGGCCGTAGCAGTCCGACAGCGGCCCGTAGATCGGCTGTCCCACCGCAATGCCGACCAGAAAAAGCGTCAACGCGAGCTGCGCGGTGCCGTAGTCGGATTGGAACGCCTCGGCCAGGCGCGGCAGCGAGGGAACGAACACGTTGAGGGCGAACGGCGCGCAGCTGCTGATCGCGATCAGCAGCCACAGAGGCGGGCGGGCGAGCGGCGCGGTTGGCGGAACGGCCGGCAATGCGGATGTGGCTGACACGACGGGCGCGACCATAGCAAGCTGGCGTGCGGCTTGCACGCCCTTGCAACACTTCCCAATCCAGCGCATTTTGCGCCGTCTTTTCCCCTGCCGCAGGTAATCCCCGCCCATGACGCTGAACGTGGCACTGCACCACCGCACGGCCTACAAATACGATCGCCAGATCGCCCTTGGCCCGCAAGTGGTGCGCCTGCGCCCGGCACCGCACAGCCGCACGCCCGTGCTCGCCTATTCGCTGAAGATCTCGCCCGAGCCGCATTTCCTCAATTGGCAGCAGGATCCGCACGGCAATTGGCTCGCACGCCTCGTGTTCCCGGAAAAGACCGACCATTTCACGGTCGACGTCGATCTCGTCGCCGACATGGCGGTGCAGAATCCGTTCGACTTTTTCCTCGAGCCTTACGCGCAGAAATTCCCGTTCAAATACGAGGACGGACTGCTCGAAGATCTCGCCCCCTTCATGAAGCCCGACAAGGCGGGCCCGATGCTGGCCCGGTGGCTCGCCAAGGTGCCGCGCGAAGAAACCGTCACGATCGATTTCCTCGTCGCCCTCAACCAGCGCCTGCAGAAGGATATCGGCTACATCATCCGCCTCGAGCCCGGCGTGCAGGATTGCGAGACCACGCTCACGCGCGCCAAGGGTTCGTGCCGCGACACGGGCTGGCTGTTCGTGCAGATCCTGCGCCATCTCGGGCTGGCGGCCCGTTTCGTGTCGGGCTATCTGATCCAGCTTGTCGCCGACCAGAAGGCGCTCGACGGGCCGTCGGGCACGGAGATCGACTTCACCGATCTGCATGCGTGGACGGAGGTCTATCTGCCGGGGGCCGGCTGGATCGGCTTCGATCCGACCTCGGGCCTGATGACGGGCGAGGGCCATATTCCGCTGGCGGCAACGCCGGCCCCGCAATCGGCGGCGCCGGTCGAGGGCCTCATCGAAAAGGCCGAGGTCGAATTCGGCCACGAGATGAAAGTCACGCGCATCGCCGAGTCCGCGCGCACGACGAAACCGTACGACGAGGCCGCGTGGGCGCGCATCGAAGCGCTCGGCCACCATGTCGACACGCACCTCGTGCGCGGCGACGTGCGCCTCACGATGGGCGGCGAGCCCACCTTCGTGTCGATCGACGACATGGAGGGCGCCGAATGGAATACGGCGGCCCTTGGCCCCACCAAGCGGCGGCTGGCGGGCCAGCTTCTGAAGCGCCTGCGCAAAATCTGGTCGCCGGGCGCTTTGCTGCATTACGGCCAGGGCAAATGGTATCCGGGCGAGCAATTGCCGCGCTGGGCGCTGGGCTGCTTCTGGCGCAAGGACGGCGAGCCGATCTGGCGCGATCCGGGTTTGCAGGCCGACGATTCGCTGAAGACCAATGTGGGCTTCGACCATGCCGAGCGTTTCGCCCAGCGCCTGTGCGAGCGTCTGGGCATTCCGCCGATCTTCGCCCAGCGCGCCTACGAAGATGCTTGGTACTATCTGTGGCGCGAGCAGCGCCTGCCCGTGAATGTCGATCCGCTCAAATCCAACCTGAGCGACGCCGAAGAGCGCGCGCGCCTTGCCCGCGTTTTCGAACAAGGCCTCGACAGCCCGGTCGGCATGGCCTTGCCGATCACGCGCGGCTGGCAAGGCGGCCCGCGCAAATGGTCGAGCGGCTTCTGGTTCGTGCGGCCGCAGCACATGTTCCTGATCCCCGGCGATTCGCCGATGGGCTTGCGTCTGCCGCTCGACTCTCTGCCGTGGTCGGCACCGGGCGACTATCCCTACCATTGGGAGCGCGACCCGTTCGAAGCGCTGCCGCCGTTGCCCAAGCGCGATCCGCGCGAGCGCGCCTTGCAGGTGGGCGGTGCGCCCGCCCGCGCCGGCGCGGGCGCTGGCATCGGGCCGCAGGGCCAGCCGATGCCGGACCGCCAAGCGATCGAGGAGATGCGCAAGCGCGAGCGGGCGTCCCTGCGTCCGCAGCAATCGGCAAGCGGCATGGTGCGCACGGCCTTGTGCGTCGAGCCGCGCGACGGATTGCTGCACATCTTCATGCCGCCGGTCCCGACGATCGAAGACTATCTCGATCTCGTGGCGCATATCGAAGACACGGCCAAGGATCTCGCCCAGCCGATCCTGATCGAAGGCTATCCGCCGCCGAGCGACCCGCGCGTGGCGCATTTCTCGGTCACACCCGATCCGGGCGTGATCGAAGTCAACGTGCATCCGGCCGAAAACTGGGGCGAACTCGTCGACCGCACGGTTTCGCTCTACGACGAAGCGCGCCAGACGCGGCTCGGCACCGAGAAGTTCATGCTCGACGGCCGCCATGTCGGCACCGGCGGCGGCAACCACTTCGTGCTCGGCGGCCAAACGCCGTCGCAGTCGCCGTGGCTGCGCCGCCCCGATCTCCTGGGCTCGATGCTGCGCTTCTGGCACAACCATCCGGCTCTCTCGTATCTTTTCTCGGGGCTGTTCATCGGCCCCACCTCGCAGCATCCGCGCATCGACGAGGCGCGCAAAGACCAGGTGCACGAGCTCGAGCTTGCGCTCTCGCAGCTGCCGGCTAAGGAAACCGCCGGCATAGCGCCGTGGCTCGTGGACCGCATCTTGCGCAACGTTCTCGTCGACGTGACGGGCAACACGCACCGCACCGAGTTCTGCATCGACAAGCTCTACTCGCCGGACAATGCCGGCGGTCGGCGCGGGCTTGTGGAGCTGCGCGCGTTCGAGATGCCGCCGCACGCACGCATGAGCCTCGTGCAGCAGCTCCTGCTGCGCAGCCTCGTCGCGCATTTCTGGGAGCAGCCCTACACGCACAAGCTCGTGCGCTGGGGCAATGCGGTGCACGACAAGTTCATGCTGCCGCATTTCGTGGCCGAAGACATGGGCGACGTGCTGCAGACGCTGCGCGAAGCGGGCTACGCGTTCGAAGACACATGGTTCGATCCGCATTGGGAGTTCCGCTTCCCCAAGCTCGGCAGCGTCGCCTATCGCGGCGTCGACCTCGAACTGCGCCACGCGCTCGAGCCCTGGCACGTGCTGGGCGAGGAGGCGGGGGCGGGCGGCACCGTGCGCTACGTCGACAGTTCGCTCGAGCGGCTGCAGGTGCGCGTGCGCAATCTCGTCGATGCGCGCCACGTGCTGGCGTGCAACGGCGTGCGCGTGCCGCTGCATCCGACGGGCGTGGAAGGCGAGTATGTGGCCGGCGTGCGGTTCCGCGCGTGGGATCCGGCTTCGGCTTTGCACCCGACCGTCGGCGTGCATGCCCCGCTCGTGTTCGATCTCGTCGACGGCTGGAGCAAGCGGTCGATCGGCGGCTGCACCTACCACGTGGCGCATCCGGGCGGGCGCAACTACGACCGCTTCCCGGTCAACGCCAACGAGGCCGAGGCGCGCCGCCGCACGCGGTTCTTCGGGATCGGACATTCGCCGGGTTCGCTGGTACCGCAGATCCCGGCCGTCGATCCGGATTTTCCGCTCACGCTTGACCTTCGCCGCACGGCCCCGCCAAGCTTGAGCTGAACCGACGGAGTCCCGCCAAGGCGCGCATGGAAGACCTACGTCTCAATCGTGCCGCACCGTCCGATGCGGACGCGACAGCCCCGCCATTCGACGAAATGGTCACCGGGGCGGGGCAGATTCGCAGCCATTGGCAGGCGCTCATGGGCGCTTTGCGCACGCTCGCACCCGGTGCGATGGCCGAGCGCATGGAACGCGCGCGCCGCCAGTACGACGAAAACGGCGTCACCTACAACGTCTTCGCCGAATCGCGCCAACCGCAGCGCCCGTGGCAGTTCGATCTCATTCCGCTGCCCGTCCCGGCCGAAGAATGGCGCGACATTGAAGCGGGCCTCGTGCAGCGCGCCAATCTGCTCGAGCGCGTCATCGCCGACGTCTACGGCCCGCAGTCGCTGATCCGCGAACGGCTGATGCCGCCGGCGCTTGTGCAGGCCAACCCGGCGTTCCTGCGCGCCTGCCATGGCATCAAGCCCGCGAACGGGGCCCCGCATCTGCATTTCTACGCCGCCGACATTGCGCGCGGGCGCGACGGGCGCTGGCGCGTGTGCGCGGACCGCGTCAACGCGCCGTCGGGTGCCGGCTACGCGCTCGAAAACCGCAACGTGCTGATGCGCACGCTGCCGGAGTTTTTCCAGTCCGCCAATGTGCGCAGGCTCACGCCCTTCTTCGAATTGTGGCAGACGGCCCTGGCGCAGCTCGCCCCGCGCGCGCGCGAAAATCCGCGCATCGTGCTGCTCACGCCCGGCCCCTACAGCGAAACCTATTTCGAGCACGTGTATCTCGCCCGCCAGCTCGGCCTCACGCTGGCCGAGGGGGCGGACCTCACGGTGCGCAACGCCAAGCTCTACCTCAAAACGCTGGGCGGCCTGCAGCAGGTCGACGTGGTGCTGCGCCGCCTGGACGAAGACTATTGCGATCCGGTCGAGCTGCGCCCGGAATCGGCGATCGGCGTCGCCGGTCTCGTCGATGCGGTGCGGGCCGGCAACGTGACGATCGCCAATGCGCTGGGCGCAGGCGTGGTCGAGACGCCGGCGATGATGCCGTTCCTGCCGGGCCTTGCCAAACATCTGCTCGGCGAAGAACTGCTGATGCCGTCGGTCGAGACCTGGTGGCTCGGCCAGCGGGCCGTGCTTGAAGAGGTCGCCGGGCGGCTCGACGACTACGTGATCCGGCCCTGCTTTGCGGGCGACATGCTCGAAGCGTCGGTCGTCGGCGCCCAGCTCGACGCCCCGCGCCGCCGCCATCTGCTCGAGCGGCTGCGCGCGGCACCCCATCGCTACGTGGCGCAGGCGCGCATGCACAAATCGGCGATGCCGGTGTGGACGCAGAACGGCCTCGTGCCGCGCCCGCTGCTGATGCGCTGTTTCCTCATCCGCCACGAAGGCGGCTACGTGCCGATGCCGGGTGCGATGACGCGCGTGGCCGCCGACGACAACGGCTTCGACATTTCCATGCAGCGCGGCGGCGCCGCCAAAGACACCTGGATCATCCAGCACGAACATGCGCCCATCGTCGTGCGGCCGCGCGCGTCGGCGGCGCGCGAACCCTTGCGGCGCTCGGCCGGCGAGCTGCAGAGCCGGCTTGCCGACAATCTGTTCTGGCTTGGCCGCTATACCGAGCGGCTCGACAATGCCGCACGTCTCATGCGCGCGTGCCTGATGCGGGCGCCCGCCGGCGGCAGTTCGGCACGCGAGATCGCCGAGTTCCAGGTGCTGGCCGGCATGCTCGCCGCACGCGGCCTCATCGAGCGGCCGATCGGCGGCCTGCCCGACGGTCGCGCCATGGCCGAAGCGCTCGGCCATGCGTGCGGGCCCGAGGGGGGCCTGTCGCATCTCTTCCAGGCGCTGCAGCGCATCGCCCCCACGGTGCGCGACCGCCTGTCGGCCGACATGTGGAACGTCGTCAACGAGCAGGTGCGCGATGCGCGGCTGCGCTTCGAAAGCCAGCCCGGCGACCTCGACCGGCTGCTCGAAGGCATGGACTACACGATCGGCGTATGCGCCGCCTTCCACGGCATGGCGGCCGAGAACATGACGCACGGCTCGGGCTGGCGCTTCCTCGATCTCGGTCAGCGCATCGAGCGCGCCTCGCACGGCGTGTCGGTCGTGCACGACGTTTTCGCGGCTTCGGGCCAGGGGGCCGAGCCGTGGCTGCGGCTGCTGCTCGAGGTGAGCGACAGTGCGATCACCTACCGCACGCGCTACATGGCGGCCGTCCAGCCCGCACCCGTGCTCGATCTCGTGCTGTGCGACGAGACGAACCCGCGCGCCATCGCCTACCAGCTGCGCCAGATCGAAACGCATCTTTGCGAACTCGTGCGGCGCGACGTGCGCGCCTATTCGCAGCCCGAGCAGCGCATCGCGCGCGCCGTGCTCGCGGGCATCGAGCTTTTCGACGTCGAACGCGTGGGCTCCACCTTCGACCGCGCGGCGATGGCCGCCCTCGATGCGCTGCTCGGCGACACGCGCGCGCGCCTTTCCGATCTTTCCGAGGCGATCACGCGCGCCTATTTCAGCCACGTCAAAACCGCGCAGTCGATCGGCTACGAGATCGGCCCTGCGGCGGAGCCGCGCCCATGATCCCCCGAGCGGCGGAGCCGCGCAAATGATCTACGACGTCGTGCACCGCACCACCTACCGCTACGAAGAACCCGTCGATCTTTCGTACCATGTGATGCGCGTGCTGCCGCGCGTGCTGCCGACCCAGCGCATCCTGCGTGCGGGCACGATCGTGACCCCCGCGCCCGTGCGCGTGCAGGACGGCACCGACTATTTCGGCAACGCCGTCACGCACATGTCGCTCGAAGAGCCGCACGCCGAACTCGTGGTCGACGCGCGCGCGCTCGTCGAAGTGCGCGCAGCCCCGGTGCCCGATGCCGATGCGACGCCGGCCTGGGAAACGGTGCGCGACGCGCTCGACGGCGGCGGCCTGCCGGTCGAGACGCAGGCGGTCGAATTCGTGCGCGCGTCGCCCATGGCGGCCATCGACGACGCCGTGCGCGACTATGCGGCCGCGTCCTTTCGGCCGGGTGCGCCGCTGCTCGCGTGCCTGCTCGACCTCAACAAGCGCATTCGCAACGATTTCACGTTCGATCCGCGCGCCACCAACGTGGCCACGCCGGTCGCCGACGTCATGCAGATGCGCCGCGGCGTGTGCCAGGATTTTGCGCATGCGATGATCGCGGGCGTGCGCGCGATGGGTCTCGCGGCGCGCTACGTGTCGGGCTATATCCGCACCTACGCGCCGCAAGGGCAGATCCGCCGCCAAGGGGCCGACGCAAGCCACGCGTGGGTCTCGGTCTTCGTGCCCGGCGCCGGCTGGATCGATCTCGACCCGACCAACGATCTTGTCGTCGGCGAAGAGCATGTGGTGCTCGGCTGGGGCCGCGACTACGGCGACATCGCCCCCATTCGCGGCGTCATTCTGGGCGGCGGGGCGCACCGGCTCGACGTGTCGGTCGACCTAAAACCCGTTTCGGACGAAGACCAGGCATAGATTGTTGGCGGGCATGGCGACGCGCTGCGGGCCGTCGAACCCTGCAGCAGCGGCCGAAACGTCGGCCAAGCGGCGAAGGCCCCAGGCCGGATTGCGCGCGCGCAGATCGGCGTCGAACGCAAGATTGGACGCGGCCGTCGGCACGCCGTCTTCGAGATAGGGACCGTAAAGCACCAGCACGCCGCCCGATCTGAGCGTGCGCTTGGCGCCCGCCAGAAGCCCCAACGTCGCTTGCCAGGGCGCGATATGGACCATGTTGGCGCAGAAGATCGCATCGCATGCGGCGACGGGCCACGTCGCCGCCGTCGCGTCGAGTTCGATCGGGGTGCGCAGATTGGCAAGCCCGCAATCTTCCCGATAGGCGGCGATCGAGGCGCGGTTGGCCGCGTCGGGATCGCTCGGCTGCCAAACGAGATGCGGCAGATTCTGCGCCATGAACATCGCGTGTTCGCCCGTCCCCGACGCGATCTCGAGCACGTGCGCCGCGTTGGGTGGCAGATGCGTTTGCAGCGCCGCCAGGATCGGCTCGCGGTTGCGCAAGGCGGCCGGCGAGGTGCGGCGCGGATCGGCCGGCGTCACGGCGAAGCCTGGCGCACGCGCGCCAGCGTGCGGCCGGGCGGCAGATGCACCACAACGGTCGTGCCCTTGGCGATCTCGCTTGCGACGGTCAGAACGCCGCCATGCAGCTCGACGAGCTTGCGCGACAAGGGCAGGCCGAGGCCGGTGCCCTCGAAACGCCGCGACAGCGCATTGTCGACCTGCGCAAACGGCTCGAGGGCGCGCGGAATGTCCTTGGGGTCCATGCCAATGCCGGTGTCGCGCACGACGAGCTGCACGCCCGCATCTTCGGCGACGCGCGCTTCGAGTTCGACATGGCCGCCCGGCGGGGTGAACTTGACGGCGTTCGAGAGCAGATTGAGCAGCACCTGCTTCAGTCTGCGCCCGTCCGCGCGGATGGCGGGCAGGTCCGGCACGAGACGTTTGACGACGCGCACCTTGCCGACCGTCGCGCGCGGTTCGACCAGCCGCAGGCTCGCGGCCGCAAGTTCGGCGACGTCGACTGTTTCTTCGCCGAGTTCGGCGCTGCCCGCTTCGGCCTTCGCGATGTCGAGAATGTCGCCGATCACGTTCAGCAGATGGGTGCCGCTCGCATGGATGTCGCGCGCGTATTCGGCGTAGCGCGGTTCGCCCACGGCGCCGAATATCTCGCGGAAGATGATCTCCGAAAAGCCGATCACGGCGTTGAGCGGCGTGCGCAGCTCGTGGCTCATGTGCGCGAGGAATTCGGACTTGGCGCGGTTGGCCGCTTCGGCCGCTTCCTTGGCATGGCGCAGTGCTTCCTCGGTCTCGCGCCGGTCGGTGAGGTCG
>JAIXXA010000020.1 GCA_027490975.1 Rhodospirillaceae bacterium | reverse complement strand
GCCGGGGATGGTGCCGCCCATGTCGCGGCCCGCGCGCACGCGGCGGATTTCGGGAATGCCGTCCACGAGCCATTGCGTCGAGCCGCCGGTTGCGTCGATGGCGGGTTTGAGGAGTGCTTCCGTCGTGCGCATGTCGGCGGTTTCGCGCGGGTTCACGGCACCCACGGCCGCAAGCGCCGTGCGCGTGCCGTCGGTCAAATGGTAGAGGCCCGGACGTTCGGGCGTGTAGAAGGCCGTCTCGCGGCCGGGTTTGGTTTCGGCGAGCGTGACGGCGCGGCTCGTGCCGTCGGGGGCCGTCACGGTCACGGGTGTCTGCACGGGCTCGAGCGTGCGCCGTTCGATCTCCATGCGGTTGCCGCGCACGCGCACTTTGAGGTCGTTCTCTTCGAGCTCGGGCTCCTTCATGAGCCAGTGCGAAACGCGGCGCAGCAGCTCGGCATGCGGGCCGCCGCCGTCGAGGCCGCGCGCCCACAGCCAGAAATGGTCGCTCATGAGCTGGGCCACGCGGCCCTCGCCCACGCGGTCGAGCAGCAGCAAGGGCCGGTCGGACGCCCCGTTCATCAGCACCTGGCCGCGGCGCGGCTCGGTGTCGATATGGCGGAACCAGCGGCCCCAATCGGCGGGCAGCGTGGCCGTCCCCGCACCCGGCAGATCGGCCGTCACGGGATGGCGCCTGCCCATGTCCGACACCGAAGGCCGGTAGCCCACGTCGAAATTCTGGCCGGTGGGGGCCCCCGGCATGATCTGGCCGATCGGCGAATTGAACAGCGAGTTGGGGGCCGAGAACGCGGTCCCCACCGAGATGAACAGAGCCCCGCCCTCGCGCACATAGCGCACGATATTGTCGAGATAGACCGGGGCAAGCACGTCGCGCCGCCGGTAGCGGTCGAAAATCACGAGGTCGAATTCGCGCAGTTTCACCTCGAACAATTCGCGGATCGGGAAGGCGATCAGCGAAAGTTCGTTCACGGGCGTGAAGTCCTGCGATTCGGGCGGGCGCAGAATCGTGAAATGCACGAGATCGACGGCCGGGTCCGATTTCAGCAGATTGCGCCAATTGCGCTCGCCCGCATGCGGCTCGCCGGTGACGAGCAGCACGCGCAGCCGGTCGCGCACGCCGTTCACGACGACGATCTGCTTGTTGTTCTCGAGCGTGAGTTCGCGCGGGCCCGCTTCGACTTCGATTTCGAAAACGGTCTCGCCGGCTTTTTCGAGCTGGAAATCGACCGTGCTCGAAACGCCGACGGGGACGCGCACGGTCTGGAAAGGCTGGCCGTCGCGCTTGATGTCGATGCGCGCTTGTCCCCGCGGCGCCCCCGCGTTCGCAGCCCCGCGCGCCGGCGCGCCGTCGTCCACGCGGATCGTCAATGTCTGCGGCTTGGCGACGATGGCGAAGCCCGGCGCTTGTTCGAGCACCAAGCGCCGGTCCACTTCGTTGCGCTCGCCTGCGAGCAGCGCGTGCAGCGGCCCCGGCAGATTGAGGCGTGCCAGTGCCGCTGCATCGCCCGTGGGCGCGTCGTGCACCTGGCCGTCGGTGAGCAGCGCCACGCCCGCAAGCCGGTTGCGCGGCACGTCCGACAGCGCGCGCTCGACCGCCTCGAACAGGCGCGTGCCGTCTGTCGCGAGGCCGCCCGAGGCCCCGGCGCGCACGATGCGCAGGTCGAAATCCTTCTCGCGCGATAGGCGCTCGCGCAGCGCTTCGGCCGCCCGCTCGATGCGGCTCGCCCGCTGGCCGAGCTTGGCGCTGTCGCTTTCGTCGATCACGATGAGGCCGATGTCGGAGAGTGCACGCCGCTCTTCGACGACCGCGACCGGATTGGCGAGTGCGAGCAGCAGCCCCGCCATCGCCGCCGCCCGCCACCACGCCCCCCGCGCGCGCTTGTAGAGCGCATAGCCGACCGGGATCGCGGCCAGAACCGCAAGGGCGGCGAGCCAGCCCCACGCCACGAGCGGGGCGAAGGCGATCGAATAGTCCGTCATCGGCGCAACCTTTCCAGGATCGTGTCGACGTGGACCTGGTCGCCCTTGTAGTTGCCGGTGAGCGCGTACATCACGAGATTGATGCCGAAGCGCACGGCGAATTCGCGCTGGTTGTCGCCGCCGGGCACGGCCGCGAACATCGGCCGGCCGCCGGCATCGAGCGCCCATGCCGCGGCCCAGTCGTTGGCCCCGATCACGACCGAGGTGACGCCGTCTTTGTCGCGCGCGTCCGGCTGCTCGATCCACACCGGTGCACCCGTGAGACGGCCGGGGAAATCCTGCATCAGATAGAAGGTCTTGGTCAGCACATGTTCGGCCGGCACGCGCACGAGGCGCGGCAGATCGAGCGGGCGCAGGAGATCGCGCAGGCGCTGCGCCGACGGCCCGCCCGCCGCAGGGCCGATGAAATCGGCCTCGCGCGTGTCGAACAGCACCATGCCGCCGTTCGCCATGTATTGCTTGACGCGCGCCATCGCGTCGGCCGAGGGCAGCGGCAGATGGCTTGCGACCGGCCAATAGAGCAAGGGATAGAAGGCAAGCTCGTCGCGCTCGAGATCCACGCCGACAGGCGTTCCCGGATCGACCGCCGTGCGGCGCGCGAGCATCACGCCGAGCCCCGCAAGGCCCGCGCGGCTTACGCGGTCGATCTGCTCGTCGCCCGTGCGCACGAAGGCGAGATGCGTCGCCAGCGAATTGGCGACGCCGGTTGCGTCGTCCACGGGCGGCAGGCGCGTCTGCGCGTTGGCCGCGTTCGACGCGCCCAACGCCAACGCGCCGCACACGAGGATCGCGCCGAGGCGGTTGCGCAAGGGGCCGAAGCCCAACAGCCCGCGCAAGGCGAGCGCCACCGCGATGTCGGCGACGAGCAGAAGAAGCGCCAGCACGAACAAAGCCGGCTTGAAATCGACCTCTTCCGCACCGTCGTAGGCCGCGCGCGTGATCCCCGACGGCAGCGACGTTGCCGCGCGCGGGGCCGCGAGCCCTTGGCTCAGATTGAGCGCGCGGCGCGCGGTCTGCGTGCCGTACTGGCCGGGCGGCGTGCGTGGGGCCGCGAGCGCGGCAGCGAGGCTGCGCGCGGCAATGCCCGTCGCAGCCGGAAACGGCGACACGAGTCGGCCGAACGCATCGAGCGTGGCGACCGGGGCCAGCAACGCGTCGCCCGCCCCGTCGCCGGCGACACCTTGGGCGAGCGCGATGATGCGCTGGAGCATCTCGATATAGAGGCCCGACAGCGGCAGGTCCGACCATTCGGGCGACGCCGTCACGTGCACGAGCACGAGCCAGCCTTCGCCACGTTTGTCGGCCGTCACCAGGGGCGTGCCGTCGCTGAGGCGCGCCCAGCTTTTGCGCGCAAGCTCGAGCGTGGGCTCGGCCAGCACCTGGCGGCGCACGAGCACGTCGCTCGGGACCTCGAGGCCGACGAACGGCGAGTCGACGTCGAAAGGTGCGAGGCCGATCGGCTGTTCCCAGCTCATCGCCCCGCCGAACGCGCGCCCGCCCAAGCGCAGCGGGACGGGCACCAGATCGTCGTTGGCTTCGGCAAGGCGCGCGCCCGCAAAGCGCAGCACCACGCCGCCGCGCCGCAGCCACGCTTCGACGGAAGCCCGGTCGGATGCCGGCAACTCGCCGACATCGGCCAAGATCAGCACGGCCGTCTCGCGCGCCAGAATGTCGGCGACCGTGCCGATGCGCACTTCGCTGAAAGGCTGCAGCGCGCGTTCGAGATAGAACGTGTCGGCCAACAGCGGCTGGTTCTGGCGCTCGGCCGTGTCGCTCGACACGATGCCGACCGGGCGGCGGCGCCAGCGCTCGTCGATAAGGGCAGTCGCCGCTGCCGTCGTTTCGCCCTCGACCTCGAGGCGCGAGATGCGGTTGCGCAGTTCCGACGGCAGCGCAATGCGCGCGACGGCCGTGCTGTTGCCGGCTTCGAAGCGCAGACGCTCGCGCGCGAGCAGGCGGCCGTCTTCGCCGCGCGCCGCGAGATTGAGATCGAGCGGCCCCACCGTCGAAGCGCGCGCGACGGTCGCGGCGATGCCGCCGGTTTCGGAGACGGGCGGCAGCATCAGCCGCGCAAGCTTCTCGGGCGTCGGCGCGGTGTAGACCACGGGGCCGATGCGCTGCAGCCGCTCGAGCAAAGCCGGCAGGGCGGCATCTTCGAGCCCGTCCGAAAAATACTGCACGAGGGCGGCTTGCGACGGGGCGACCGCTTCGAGCGTGGCGCGCGCGGCCACGCGATCAACCGGCCACGGCTTGGGCTCGAGTGCGCCCACAAGCGGGCGCGCTTCGCCGGCCGTCAGCAGCCGCGACGGGCGCGGCGGTTCGCCCGCGGCACTGGGGGCGGTTGCGAGCAGCATCACCGCGCGCCGGTCGCGTTCGGCGCCGTCGAGCGCGCGGTCGAGATGGGCGCGCATCGCGCTCCAATTGGCGGCGGATGCCCAGCCGTCGTCGACGACGAGGATGGTCGGCCCGCCGCCGACGATGCGCGCGGCCGGATTGAGCACGGGCTGCGCCAACGCAAGGATGATGAGCCCGGCGATCAGCAGGCGCAGCAGCAGCAGCCACCACGGCGTTTGCGCCGGCGTCTCCTCGCCGGGTTTCAAGCGCAGCAGCAACGCGATCGCGGGGAAGGCCGCGCGGCGCGGGGCGGGCGGGGTCACGCGCAGCAGCCACCACAGCACCGGCAAGGCGGCCAAGGCCGCAAGCCATACGGGGGCCAAGAACGCAAACGACGACAGCAGGCCCATCAGCGGCTCCCCGTCATCGGCTTCGCGTGCCCGCGTCGGCGAGCGCTTGCCACAAGGTCAGCAACGCGGTCTCGGGCGGTCGGTCGGTGCGGTGCGCCACATAGCCCCAGCCGTGCGCGCGCGCGATGTCGCGCAAACCCTCGACATGGCGCGCATAGACGGCCCGGTATTCCGCACGCACGGATTCGACGCGCGGCACCACAAGCTCGCCCTCGTTTTCGAGCCCTTCGAAGCGCGTGCGCCCGGCATAGGGCAGATTCTCTTCGGCCGGATCGGCGATCTGCACAAGCTGGCCGCGCGCACCAGAGCCTGCCAAGCGCCGGATCGCCGCATCGGTTTCGGCAAGCGGGCCCAGGAAATCGCCGAACAGCACCGCGTGCGCGTGGCGCGCCATCCGCATCGGCGGCGGCACGCCCGTATCGGATTTGCGCGCGAGCAGATCTTCGGCCAAACGATTGACGGCAAAGCGCCCGACCAAGGGCCGCGCACCCTCGCCGAGCAAGCCCACCCGCTCGCCGCCGCGCGCGAGCAAAGCGCCCAGTGCGATCAGCAGCAATTCCGCGCGCTGCTGCTTGTGCGCCAGATTGCGGTCCGACGCCCACGCCATCGAGGGCGAAGCGTCGCGCCACAGCCACACGGTCTGGGCGGACTCCCATTCGTTCTCGCGCACATAGACCGCATCGCTCTTGGCCGTCTGGCGCCAGTCGATGCGCTCGATCGAATCGCCTGCCATGTAGCGGCGGAACTGCCAGAAGCTTTCGCCCGGCCCCGTGCGCCGGCGCCCGTGCACGCCTTGTGCAACCGTGTCGGCCACGCGCTGGGCTGCCACCAGCAACGCCGGCAGGCGGCTTGCCAGCGCTTCGGCGGCAAGACGCTGGCGCAGCGTGGCGGCGGCGGTTGCCTGCGGCGATTGCATGTGCGGGGAGGACATTTGCGAGGCGGCGTCCGTCGCGGTCCCGCTCAGCCCATTCCCGCGCAGAGCTGGCCGATGATGCCGTCGAGCGTGATGCCGTCGGCGCGCGCGGCAAAAGACAGCGCCATGCGATGGCGCAGAATGGGGGCGGCGAGGGCCGCCACGTCGTCGAGCGAAGGCGACAGGCGGCCGTCGAGCACGGCGCGCGCGCGTGCGGCCAGCATCAAAGATTGGCTCGCGCGCGGGCCCGGACCCCAGATCACGTATTTGCGCACGGATTCGACGTCGGTCTCGCCGGGCCGTCCGGCGCGCACGAGGCGCAGAATCGCCTCGATCACGCTTTCGCCGACGGGAACCCGCCGGATCAGAGCCTGCGCGCGCATCAGGCTGTCCGCATCCATCGCGCGTTGCGGCTTGGCTTCGGCCGAACCGGTCGTTGCGAGCAGCATCTGGCGCTCGGCGGCAAGGTCGGGATAGCCCACGTCGACCTGCAGCAGAAAGCGGTCGAGCTGCGCTTCGGGCAGCGGATACGTGCCTTCCTGTTCGAGCGGATTCTGCGTCGCGAGCACATGGAAGGGGGCGGGCAGGGAATGGTACTTGCCGCCGACCGACACGCGGCGCTCCTGCATGGCCTGCAGCAAGGCCGACTGCGTGCGCGGACTCGCGCGGTTGATTTCGTCGGCCATCAGGATCTGCGCGAAGACGGGGCCTTGCAGAAAACGGAACTGGCGCTTGCCGCTGTCGCCTTCTTCGAGCACTTCCGAGCCGATAATGTCGGCGGGCATCAGATCGGGCGTGCACTGCACGCGCTTTGCGTCGAGGCCCAACACCGTGCCGAGCGTCTCGACGAGCTTGGTCTTGGCAAGGCCGGGCACGCCGATCAGCAGCAGATGGCCGCCCGCCAGCAACGTGACGAGCGTCTGCTCGACAACCTCTTGCTGGCCGAAGATGACTTCGCCGATATGCGTGCGCACCGTCTGGAGCGAAGCGCCCAGCGCTTCGATTTCGCCCAGCAGCGCGTCGGCTGCTGCTGCCGAGGCAGCTTCGGGGCCGGGAGCAAGGTCGGTCGTCGATGCGTTCACGAGCTCTTTCCTCAACAGTTAAGGCCGCAAGGGACATAGTGTGCCGTCGGACGCAAAGCCAGCGTGGCAGAGGCTGCCGCGTCCGTCCAGCGCGCTTTGGTTACCCACCCGTCAAAGACGCTGCATGTTGCGTGCCGACACGTGTAGAATGCGGCGACTCCAATGTTTCGCGATTTATCCCCCGTGGCCGAGTTGACGCCCGAGATTTGCGGCGATTTCGATCTGCGCATCGATCGCGCGGGCGTGTGGCACTATCGCGGCTCGCCGATTGCCCGCCCCGCCCTTGTTAAACTCTTCGCGCGCGTGCTGCGCCGCGAGTCCGACGGCAGCTATTGGCTCGTCACACCGGTCGAGCGCGGCCGCGTGGCGGTCGACGACGCGCCCTTCGTTGCGGTGGATGTTGCGTTCGCGCAAACGCAAGCGGGGCCGCGCGCGACCTTCACGACCAACCTCGACGAAATCGTCGCCGCAGGGCCGGCGCACGCAATCCGAACGGTGCCGCAGGGCGACGGCAGCATTGTGCCTTACGTGCATGTGCGCGCCGGCCTCGAGGCGCGCATCGAGCGTGCGGCCTTCTATCGCCTGATCGACGGGGCGACGGTCGAAGACGGGCGCTTGGGCGTGCGCAGCGACGGCGTGTTTTTCGATCTCGGTGCGGCCGCGGCGGAAACGGGCGAGGCGGGCGCATGATCGCGCCCGAGCGCATTCGCACGCTCTTTGCCGCGAACGTGCCGGGCACGCGCCAGAGTGCGTCGCGCGGCGACCACGACGGCAATCCCGGGCTGCTGCCGCCGGCGGCAAGTTTTCGCGCGGCCGCCGTGCTGGTGCCGCTGGTGGCGCACGCGAGCGGCATGTCGGTGCTGCTCACGCAGCGCACGGCGCATCTGCATGCCCATGCGGGCCAGATCAGCTTTCCGGGCGGGCGCGTGGAAGATGCCGACGAAGACGCGGTCGCCGCCGCCTTGCGCGAAACCGAAGAGGAGATCGGTTTGGCGCGCGCGCATGTCGAGATCGTCGGTCGGCTCGATACCTACCGCACGCGCACGGCCTACGAGGTGACGCCGGTTGTCGGCATCGTGACGCCGCCGTTCGAACTGAAGCTCGACGCGTTCGAAGTGGCGTCCGCCTTCGAGGTGCCGCTGTCTTTTGCGCTCGATCCCGCCAACCACCAGCGCCATTCGCGCGTGTTCGAAGGAACCACGCGGCATTTCTGGGCGCTGCCGTTCGGCCCGCACTACATCTGGGGGGCGACGGCCGGCATGCTGATCAACCTTGCCGAGGCGCTTGGCACGCGCCCGCCTTCGTGACCAACTGCGCGCCATGATCCGCATCCTGCTCGAATTTCTGCTGCCGCTCATTTTGCCCACGCTCGTCTATGCGGGCTGGATGGCGCTCGAAAAGCGCCGCGCCGAGCGGCTCGGCAGGGGCGACGCGCCGAGCTGGCGCGACGCGCCCTTCGTGTGGCTGTCGCTGGCGGGCGTGGTGCTGGCGGCTTTGCTGCTGTTCGGGTTGGCGCTGATGCGCGACACCGGCAACGCCAAAGGGCAATACGTGCCGCCGCGCCTTGGCGAGGATGGCCGCATCGTGCCCGGCCATGTTGAACCGCGCGGCACCCAGCGCTAGGCTCGAAGCACGCGAAGAGAAATTTCGGCCGAAGGAGCGGGCAGCATGGACGGCGAACGCGACGAACGTGGGCAAGGCCCGCGCGGCGCCAAAAACGTGTTGGGGCTGCCGCTCGCCGAATGCGGGCGCAATCCGCTGACCGGCTTTTTCCGCGACGGCTGCTGCAACACCGGTCCCAGCGACCGCGGCATGCACACCGTGTGCGCGGTCGTCACGGCCGAATTCCTCGCTTTCTCGAAAGCGATGGGCAACGATCTTTCCACGCCGCGCCCGGAATTCGGCTTTCCCGGTCTCAAGCCCGGCGACCGCTGGTGCCTGTGCGCGCCGCGCTGGCAAGAAGCGCTCGAAGCCGGCAAAGCCCCCAAAGTGGTGCTGGCCGCAACGCATGCCGACACGCTCGACGTGTGCACGCTCGACGACCTCAAAAAACACGCCGTCGATCGGATCTGAATTCGCGCTGCTTGACACTTATGTGTCGCGCGCGTGAAATACGCGAAGCACGCGTAAAAAGACGCGTCATTCTCGAAAACCCGGGGGGGTTCTATGGAAATTCAAAACCGCTTTGCGGCCGCGGCATTTGCCGCGTTTGTGGCCGTTGGCCTCGTTGCCGGTCCGGCGAGCGCGCAAACGCCGCGCGACACGATCGTGATGGCCAAGCAGATCGACGACATCATCTCGCTCGATCCGGCCGAATCTTTCGAGTTCTCGGGCTCCGAAGTCGTCGCGAACCTCTACGACCGGCTGATCGGCTACGACCTCAAGGACGTGACAAAGCTCAACGGCGAACTTGCCGCCAGCTGGTCGGTCGCCGCCGACGGCATGACCTACACCTTCAAAATGCGCCCCGGCGTCAAGTTCCATTCGGGCAATCCGGTCACGGCCGAAGACGCCGCCTATTCGATCCAGCGCGCGGTCGTGCTGAACAAGTCGCCGGGTTTCATCCTCACGCAGTTCGGCCTCAACAAGGACAATGTGCGCGACAAGGTCAAGGCGACGGCCCCCGACACGCTCGTGATCGTCACCGACAAGCCCTACGCGCCGACCTTCTTCTACTACTGCCTCACGGCGCCCGTGGCCGCGATCGTCGATGCCAAGCTCGTGCAGGCCAACGTCAAGGACGGCGATTTCGGCAATGCGTGGCTCAAGCAGAATTCGGCAGGCTCGGGTGCCTATCGCCTGCGCGTCTGGCGCGCGTCCGACCAGTACACGCTCGAAGCCAACAAGGCGTGGTTCCGCGGTGCGCCGAAGAACAACCGCGTCGTCGTGCGCCACATTCCCGAGACGGCCACGCAGCGCCTGCTGCTCGAAAAGGGCGACGTCGACTATGCGCGCGATCTGTCGAAAGACGACATCGCGGTCCTGCGCAACAATCCCGCCTTCGCGATCGAAAGCGGCAACAAGGGGGCCATCCTCTATCTGGGCCTCAACCAGAAGAACCCGAATCTCGGCAAGCCCGAGGTGCGCGAAGCGCTGAAATGGCTCACCGACTACGACGCGATCGAGCGCAACTTGACCGCCGGCCGCTTCAAGACGCACCAGGCCTTCCTGCCGATCGGCTTCCTGGGCGCCATCGACGACAAGCCCTACAAGTTCGATCTCGCCAAGGGCAAGGCGCTGCTGGCGGCCGCGGGCCTGCCCAACGGCTTCACGGTCACGATGGACGTGCGCAACGTGTCGCCCTACCAGGACATCGCCCAGGCGATCCAGGCGCAATGGGCGCAAGCCGGCATCAAGCTCGAATTGCTGCCCGGCGACGGGCGCCAGACGCTGACCAAGTACCGGGCCCGCAACCACGACATCTATATCGGCCAGTGGGGTCCGGACTACCAGGACCCGCACACGAACGCGGAGACCTTCGCGGTCAATATCGACAACACCGACGACGCGCGTTCGAAAACGCTCGCGTGGCGCAACGCCTGGGACATCCCGGCGATGAGCCGCACGATCCTGGCGGCGGTGCAGGAGACGGATCCGGCCAAGCGCCGCGCGACCTACGAAACCGTCCAGCGCGAACACCAGCGCACGTCGCCTTTCGTGATCATGTCGCAGCAGATCGAAGTCGCCGTCAGCCGCAAGAACGTGAGCGGCTTCGAGATCGGGCCGTCTTTCGACAACAACTACTACCACGAGATCGTCAAGAAGTAGCGTGACGACGGCGAACGACACGGCCAAGAGGCGCTGGACCCGCGCGGGTTCGGCGTCTGCCGGCCTCGCCCGCAACGTCGCCGCGACCGCAACCACGGTCGCGGCGACGTTGCTGGGGCTTCTTCTCGTGACGTTTTTCATCGGCCGCGTCGTGCCGATCGACCCCGTGCTTGCGGCCGTCGGCGACCGCGCGCCCGCCGAGGTCTACGAGCGCGTGCGCCTGGAGCTTGGGCTCGATCTGCCGCTGTGGCAGCAATTCTGGCTCTATCTGCAAAAGGCGCTGCAGGGCGATTTCGGCCGCTCGGTCCTGACGTCCAACCGCGTGCTCGACGACATCGTGCGCGTGTTCCCGGCGACGGTCGAACTTGCCACGCTCGGCACGCTCGTCGGCATCGTGTTCGGCATTCCGATGGGTGTGATTGCCGCCGTCAATCGCGACCGTTGGCCCGACCAGCTCGTGCGCGTGTTCGGGCTCGTGGGCTATTCGGTCCCTGTCTTCTGGCTCGGCCTCATGGGGCTGCTTGTGTTCTACGCCAAGCTCGGCCTCGTCTCGGGGCCGGGGCGCCTGTCGACCGGCTTCGAAGACATCGTCGATCCGGTGACGGGCATCATTCTTCTGGATGCGGCAATGGCCGGCGAATGGGACGTGTTCGGCGATGCGGTGGGCCATCTCGTGTTGCCCGCGTGTCTGCTCGGCTATTTCAGCCTTGCCTATATCAGCCGCATGACGCGCAGCTTCATGCTCGAACAATTGCGCCAGGAATACGTGGTGGCCGCGCGCGTCAAAGGCCTGTCGGAATTCCGCGTCGTGTGGCGCCACGCGCTCGGCAACGCGGCGGTCCCGCTCGTCACGGTCGTGGCCCTTTCCTACGCCAATCTGCTCGAAGGCTCGGTGCTGACCGAAACCGTGTTCGCGTGGCCGGGGCTCGGGCTCTACATCACCCAGTCGCTGCTCGCCGCCGACATGAACGCCGTGCTCGGCGGCACGATCGTGGTCGGCACCGTGTTCGTCGCGATCAACATGCTGTCCGACATTCTCTACAAACTCGTCGATCCGCGGGCGCGCCGATGAGTGCCGGCAAAAGCACCGGCTTGCAGGCCTGGCTGCTCGACGAAGCGCCCGCAAGCCGCAACCAGGCGCGCGCGGGCGCCTTCTACCGCAACTGGCTCGCCTTCAGGCAGAACAAGCTCGCGATGCTGGGGCTCGCGATCGTGCTCGGCCTCGTGCTCGT
>JAIXXA010000141.1 GCA_027490975.1 Rhodospirillaceae bacterium | reverse complement strand
GCGCGCGTTTTTCGATCGCCCACGCCACGATCCAGATCGAAACAGACGCCAGCGCCTGCGCGCTTGCGGCCTGCGGTGCAGCATAACATTATCTTTTTCTTAGTTAAGATTATTTGCTATGTTCTTGTAATTTTCGATAGTTTATGCTCCAATCAAGCATCGCCGCCGGGCACGTCCCCAACGGCATGCGCTGTTTGACATGTGAAGAAAGACGAAGCGGGGGTCCGCGCTCCATGCGGTCCCGCGCAACATGTAACCTCGAATCGTCGCCGTGGTTGCAACTGTTGAAAATCAACAGCTTGAGTCGGCGACGGTCGCGTTTGGTCGCGTTTGGTAACCTATTTCGGGTGGATGGGCCTTGCCCTTGGGGCTGCGCTGGGGTACCCCCGAGGCATGCTTGCCGCCGCCGCAATCGACCTTGTTTCGGCGCGGATTGCCGAGATTGCGGCAACCGCGATCGTGCCGCGCTTCCAGGCTTTGGCGGCGCACGAAATCGCGCTCAAAGGGCCCAGCGACTACGTGACGGCGGCCGATCTCGAAGCCGAAGCGCTGCTCGAGCGCGCCCTTGCCGACATTCTGCCCGGCAGCATCGTGGTCGGCGAAGAAGCCGTCGCCAAAGACGCAAACGTGCTCGACCGGCTCGCCGAGGCGGGGCCCGTGTGGATCGTCGATCCGCTCGACGGAACCGGCAATTTCGCGCAAGGGCGGCGCCCCTTCTGCACCATCGTTGCGTTGGCGCAGGCCGGAAAGCCCGTGGCGGGTTGGGTGTACGAACCGCTCACCGGCGATCTTCTGGTTGCGGCGCGCGGGAGCGGCGCGCAGTTTCGGGGCGCGCCTGCGAAGCTGGCCGGCGGCACGGTCGGGGCGGTCTATGGCAACAAGCTGCGCAAGCGCGCGGTTGAGAGCGAACGGTTCGCCGGATTCGTGGACGAGCGCTGTGCCGGTGCGGTCTATCTCGACCTTGCGCGCGGGCGCATCGGCTTCGGCGTGTTCACGCGCGCATTGCCGTGGGACCATGCGGCCGGCTGCCTCGCCGTCGCCGAGATGGGCGGGGTGTCGGCCTTCATGGACGACCGCAGCGCCTACGATGTGCGCCGCCATGTCGGCCCCTTGCTGCAGGCCGCCACGCAAGAGGCGTGGGACGACATTGCAAGCGTGCTTGCCGATCAGGAAAACGCCGCGAGCAGTGCGCCGTAGGCAGCAAGGCACACGGCCGCCCACGGCAAGTTCCAGCGCGCGAAGATGGTGGGGTTGCGCCCCAAAATGCGGCCCAGAATCATCGAGCCGCCCGAATAGGGCGACAGGGTCGCCGACAAAGCCCAGCCGACCTGGATCGCGAGCACGAGCCCGAGGGCCGACAGCGGCGAGGCCTGCATGCCGAGCACAGCCCCGCCCGCGACCGCACTGGTGATCAGCGCCACGACGCCGAATTGCGAGCCGACGATGATGAAGATCACGATCGCAAGCGCCAGCACCGGGCCCGGCAAGGCGAGCGCGTCGAGCAGCGCCGACACGCCGAGGCTTTTGAGAAGCACGGCCAGCGTGACGCCCAACGCGCTCGACGCCCCGAGCACCACCTGTTCGCCGCGCATGTCCGGCACGTAGGCCACAACATGGCGGTGCAGGCGCAAGCCCCAGGTGCCGGTCGCACGTACCGGCCCCAGCCTTGCATACTGCAACCAGAGCCAGCACAGGGCGAACAGGGCCGCGACCCACGCGATCGCCTCGACCATGCCGATCCCGCTGAGGGCTTTGAGCGTCAGCACGCTTGCCACCAAGCCCGCGACGATGAACAGCATCGGGGCCGCTTGGCGCGCGGGCGGGGCGGGTTCGGTGCGCGGCGGAGCGCGCCGTCTGGAGGGCGGCCAGCGGACGCGGTCGACCGCCCAGCCGATCGCGATGAAGAGGGCCGCGAGGGCGGCGGCCGGCGGGCCCATGTCGAACCAGCTCACGCCCGGCACCATGGCCAGCGAAAACGCCACCGAAATCGCCATCGGCGACCACACGAGCATGCTGAAGAAACCCTGCAGCAGCGCCACGTTCATGCGTTCCTCGCGGATCGCCACGATGCCGGCGTCGCCGCCTGCCGCCTGCAGCGTGTTGGCGCGGTTCACGAGCGTGCCGAGCAGCGTGACCGCCCCCATGTTGAGCGCGATGCCGAATCCGTGGCCGCCGAGCGCCAGCGCCAGAAAGCGGCGGCTCGGCGATTGGGCGATGAGCCACTGGCCGCAGCGCCGCACGGCGGCCGAGGTGCGTGCGGCGTCGCGCAGAAGGCCGAGCGCCGTGAGCAGGGCCACGAACACCGTCGCGCGGTCCAAGGCCATGCCCAGCGTCTGCGGCCAAAGCGGATCGAGCCACACGACCGGCACGCAACTGCCCAGCGCCGCGGCCGCAAAGATCCGTTCGGTCGTGCGCATGCGGCCCGCCACCGCCGCAAGCCACACGGCCAAAAGCGGCAAGGTGAGCGGGCGCAAAACGGCAAAACCGACCGCCGTTTGCAGCAGGGTTGCGACAGTAAGCGCCACCGGCAGCCAAACGGCCAAGCGGTCGGCCAAACCATGCGGAGGAACAGGACGCGGCACGAGAAAGCCAGTGTCGCGCGGCAAACCGCAGGCTGGCAAGAGGACCGTCCGAACGCCTATAGTCCGGCCCGCAAATGAACCAGATCGCCGCCTATCTCGCCGCCGAAGGCTTCGTGGAACCGCTGCGCGAAGAGCTCGGCACCGTCGTCGCCGAATACGGGCGCCTGCTGGTGGCCGAAGGCGCCCCGCGCGATGCCGCCTGGGCACAAAATGTGTGGCGCAATCCGCGCGAGATCCCGATCGTGTCGATCGGCGACGGCGTCAAAGCCTTGCGCGCATTGCAGCGCAACTGGGCGTGCCTGCCGCATCTCGCCCACCGCCGCGCGGCCCTCATCCAAGACGGGCTGCCGAAGGTCTCGGGCAAGCCGCTCGAATTCGGCACCTTCCCGCCGGCGGCACCCATGGGCTCCTGGATGCTGCTCGCCCCCGATCGGATTTTTGCAAGCCCCGATTGCAGCAGTGCGTTCGCGCACGGCGAATGCCGCTTCGTCGAAGACCGCAGCGGCCCGCCGAGCCGGGCCTATCTGAAGCTCTGGGAGGCGCTGACCCTGGCGGGCGAAATGCCGCAGCCCGGCCAGCGCTGCGTCGATCTGGGCGCATCGCCCGGCGGCTGGAGCTGGGTGCTCGCCAAACTCGGCGCGTCCGTGCTCGCGGTCGACAAGGCGCCGCTCGACGCTAGCGTGATGGCCCTGCCCGGCATCGAATGGCGCCAAGCGAGCGCCTTCGGCCTCGATCCCGCCGAGATCGGCCCGGTCGACTGGCTGTTCAGCGATGTGATCTGCTATCCCGCACGGCTGCTCGAACTCGTGCAGCGCTGGCGCGAAACGGGGCTCGCGCGCCGCATCGTGTGCACGCTCAAATTCCAGGGCGCCACCGACCACGAAACCGCGCAGCGTTTCGCGGCGATCCCGGGCGGCCGCCTGCGGCACTTGTTCCACAACAAACACGAATTGTGCTGGACGTCGTTCTAGGCAGCGCCGTTCCGCAGCCAGTCCAACGTCGCCGCGAGGCCCGTCTCGAGGCTGGTCTGCGGCGCCCAGCCGAGGGCCCGCAGCCGCGCGCAATCGCTGAGCGAAAGCCGGATGTCGCCCGCACGCGGCGGCGCAAAAGCCGGATCGGCGTTCGAGCGCGCCAGGCGCTGCAGCAGCCGCGCCAGATCGAGCACGCTGGTCGCCTGCCCGGTGCCGACATTGAACACCGGGGCCGAAACGGATGCCGCCTCGAGGCCCTTGCGCAAGGCGGCCACCACGTCGGCCACGTACACGAAGTCGCGCGCCTGGCCGCCGTCGCCCTGGATCGTGCAGGCCTGGCCCTTCTGCACGCGCGCCGCGAAGATCGAGATCACGCCCGAATAGGGGCTGGCCGGATCCTGGCGTGGGCCGAACACGTTGAAGAAGCGGAAACCCGCGCTCGGCACGCGGTGCACGAGCCCCGCCACGTGCGCATGCAGTTCGCAGCCCAGTTTGTCGGCCCCATAGGCCGACAAGGGTTTGGCCGCGCTGTCTTCTGCCAGCGGCAATTTCGGGTTGTTGCCGTAGACCGCCGCCGAAGACGCGTAGACGACAGGAACGCCGCCGTTTTTGCGCGCCGCATCGAACACGTGGATGGTGCCGGTGAGATTCGTGCGGTGCGTGCCCGCCCAGTCTTCGTTGCTGCGCTGAACGGAAGCGACCGCCGCCAGATGCACGATGCCGTCGATGCCGTCGGTGGCGGCGGCCACGGCGGCCGCGTCGCCGACATCGCCCACGACGAGTTCGGCGCGCGCGTCGAGATTGGTCCGCTTGCCGGTCGACAGATCGTCGAGCACGCGCACTTGGTGGCCTGCCGCGAGCAGCGCATCGCACAGATGCGAGCCGATGAAGCCGGCCCCGCCGGTCACGAGATAGGTCGCCATGGTTCAGTCTGCCTTGTGCGCGCGGATCGAGGGGTTGGATTCGACGAAGGAAAGATAGGGCAGGTTCGCGAGCTTGCGCAGCATGATCGTGTAGGCCAGCATGAAGCTCGCAAGTGCCGAGGCGAAATAGCCGTAGCCGTACCAGGCGAAGCCCGCGTAGAGCGAAAGGGCCGTGCACAAGGCGTTCGACGCCAGGAAGAAAAGCGTGATCTTGAGGGCCAGCATGCGCAGGTCGAAATAGGCGAACACGATCAGCACGAACAGCAGCAGCGAATGGAACAAAGCCCCCAGCACGCCAAGGCGGAACATGCCCATCTCGGCGAAGCTCACGCTGAGTGCGGTGAAGATCGTGGGTGCGAGCAGAATCGCGAGATAGGTGATCGCCCCTTGCAGCACCACGAGGATGCGGAAACCCTCGCCCACCGTGTCGATCAAATCGAGCTGGGCGGCCCGGATGCGCGCCCAGGTGCCGTGGCCGCGGATCTGCGCGAAGAAGGCCATGTAGCGTTCGAAGAACGCGGTCTCGACGATCAGCACGAACAGCGCCATCGCGGGCAGGATCGTCATGTAGGCAAGGAACATCGCGCTGTCGTAGAGCGGATACGACACGAGGACGCCCGCCTCGACCGTGCGGTCGGGCTCGAGCCACATGATCCATTTGTCGACCCAGATCGCCATATTGTAGGCAAGCGCGGTGAGCGCCAGATCCCAATAGCGCCTGAAATACGCCACGAAGCCGAGCGGATTCAGCACGGGATACGGATACTCGGCGAAGATGCGCGCCACGAGCGCGTAGAGCACGATCGAAAGCCCGATCGTGAAGCCCGACAGAAGTCCGGCAGCCCCGTATTGGCCAAGCACGATGCCGGCACCCAGGCCCGATCCCATGCCGACCAGAAACGCGGTCGTGATGGTGCGGAAATCCTTGAGCGTGGACAAGAACACGCCCGCGATCCACAAGGCCCCCGTCACCAGATAGCTCGCGATCGCGGCCAAGCGCACTTCGAGGGGCGCGTCGATCGCAAAGCCGTAGAGCCCGACCACAAACGGCAATTGGATGGCCGCCATCATCGCGAGAGCGCCCAGCAGCATGCCCGGGCCTTCGCTCACGTTCCGCACATAGATCTGGTCGGCGAGATAGCGCGTCACCACGATCGCAACGGGGCCCGTCAGCGTCAGCGAGAAGCCGAAATTGTAGATCACGACGATGCGGAAGATCGCCACATCCTGGTCGGCCGCAAGATCGGTCGCCACGATCGACAAGGTGCCGAGGCACAGGATCGTCACAAGCCACGGACCGGCGGCCACGAGCGTGGCGTGCATGAAGGCGCGCAGCGTGCCGAGGACGTCGTCGCGCCGCGCGAGATCCCGCAGCGAAAAGCCGATCCCCGCCATCAGGCTGCCTCGCTGCCGGTGCGCGAAGGCGCTTGCGTGGGCGCGTCGCGGTAGCTCTCGTAGAGCGTGCGGTAGATGCCGTCGATGGTCTTTTTGTTGTAGTAGAGCTCGACGCGCCGCTTGATGGCGGCGGCACAGCGCGCATGCCAGGCTTTGTCGCGCAAGAGGCGCGCAAGCGCACGGCCCGTCGCGGCCGGATCGGCAAGACCCGTGATCTCGCCTCCGGGCCCGAGCTTCTCGGCCTCGTCGCTGCGCCCTTCGAGCATCTCGCGGCATGCCCCCACGTCGGTCGCGACGGTCGGCACGCCGGCCGCCCCGCCCTCGAGGATCACAAGCGGCTGCGCTTCCGATACCGAGGTGAGAGCAAGCGCGTCGATGCGGCCGAGCCAGTCGGTGAGCTTCTGCCGCCCCATGAAGCGCAGCGTGTCGCCAAGGCCGAGGATGCGCACAAGGTCGCGGCACTCGGCCGCGTAGGCGGGATCCTCGTCCTCGGGGCCGAGCACGAGGGCTTCGACGTCCGGCACCTCGCGCTTCACGGCAGCCACCGCGCGGATGAAGGTTTTGACGTCTTTGATTGGGACCACGCGGCCGATCAGCGCCACGGTGGGCTTGCGCCCTTCGTCGACGCGCGGCACGGCCGCATAGGCGTCGTAGTCGATGCCGTTGGGGATCACGCGCAGGCAATCGGGCGGAGCACCATCGCGCCGCTGCATGGCTTGATTGCCCTCGTAGAGCGTCACGATCGCGCTCGCGGTCGAATAGATCGCGCGCGAATAGGCCACAAAGGTGTCGATCCACAGATCCTTGAGGTCGCGCCGGGAGCGGTCGACCGCCAGCATGCGCGGCCGGTTCGCCGACAGCCAATCGGCCATCGTGATCTCGATGCGTCGCTCGTTCGTGTAGATGCCGTGCTCGGTCACGAAACACGGCCGCCCGGTTTCGAGATGCGCGCGTGCGGCGATCAAGCCCGCATAGCCGGTCGATATCGTGTGGTACACGCGCGCGTGCGGCAGCGGCGCGAGCAGGGCCGCAAACAGACCGCCGAGCTGGGCGCGCCAGGTCCAGAAGTAGTCGAGAAACGAGCAGTCCGGCACGCTGCCATGGTACATGCGCACGAGCGCGTTCCACGCGGTCTGCGAATTGAGCAGCGTCTCGGCGCCCAGGCGCGTGCGATAGGGCGCCACCAGCTCGACGATGCGCGCGAGATCCGAGATGCCGCCGCGCGCTTGGATCGCAAGCAGCGACGGCTCGAGCGCGTCGAACAGCTTCTTCAAGCCCCGCACGCGCTGCGGCCCCGCCGCGGGCTGCTGCAGATACACATGCGTGAGGCCGACCACGTTGTCGGCGATCGGATATTTGAACGCGCGCGCGCGCCGGTCGGCCAGCAGCGCCACGCAATGGAACGTGAGGTGCGGCTGCGCGCGAATGAGGTCGTTCACCCACGTCGATACGCCGCCCGACACGTACGGGTACGTGCCCTCGAGCAGCAGGCACACATCCGCACTCGGGAAGGCCGCAAAATCGACGCTGGGTTCCGGCGTGTTCATGCGATCTGCGTCCCGGCGATCTGCCGGCCGCCCCAAAGGTTCGCCGCATCGCGCAGCAGCGGATCGGCGGACTGATCCTTGTCGAGCAGCGGCGCGATGCGCGCGGTCAAATTGCGCAGCCTTGCATAGGCGCGCTGGCGGAACAGGCATTCGAGATACCAGATCGTGCCGACCGGCGGCAGGCGTCCGGCTTCGGCCGAGCGGGCGAGCAGCTGCCCCGCCTCTTCGAAAGCTTCGAGCCGCACGAGCAGGCGGCCTTTGGCTAGTTCGAGGGCGCCGTTCTCGGGCGACTTTTCAAGGGCCGCGGAATAAAGCGCCAATGCGCGCTTGCGGTTCTCGTTCTGGCGTTCGGCGTCGAGCAGACCCGTGAACGCGTAGTCGTCGTAGTGCCGCGCCGCCGCCGCGATCAGCGGCACGTCGCCGGGGCGGCGCGCAAGCTCGCCTTCGAGATCGACCGAGCGGCGCATGAAGCGCTGTTCGATCTGGGCCACGGCCGTTGCGGCCTGCACGCGGATCGCGGGCTCTTCGTGCGCAAGGGCTGCCTTGAGAGCCGGCGCAAAGGCCGGTTTGAAATAGGTGGCGATCAGCGCCAGCAGCCCCTGCTTCTGTTCGAACGTGCCGAAAGCCAGAATGTCGGTGAAACTCGCGACCGAGCGGGCGGCGGCGCTGTCGTCCGCCCCGTCGCCGACGATTTCCTGGAAGAGTGCGCGCGCACTTGCGGTCTTCTGCGCCGGAAACAGGGCCGCGTACCATTCCTCGAAACTCGACGTATGGCGGCGGAAAAACGCATAGAGCAAAGCGCAAAAAACGGTCCCGGCCGCCCCGAACGGCCCGACGAGGGCTGCCGATCCGACCAGCAGATAAGGCAAGCGCAGGTCGCGCTTGCGCTTGGCAACGCTCCAGCTCCACACGGCCAGAACGCCGACCGCACCCGCATGGATCGCCAAAGCTTCGAGCGCGCCGATCTGCCCCGCGATCGCCGCGAACCAGCCGAGTGCGATCGCGGCACCGGCGGCAAGCCCCAACAGGCAGGTCTCGACGATCGGCACTTCGGCCGCCAACGACGACAATTGCGCCAGCATCGCCGCGTGTTCGCGGTCGCGCCGTGCCTGCCGCCGCTCGTTGCCTTGGCTCTGGCTCACGGGGCCGCTTTCAGGCGCGCGGCGCGGCTGGCATTGGCATAAGCGGTGCCGATCCATTCGCACAGCAGGCGAAAATTCTCGATCGTCGTGGCCGTGAGATCGAGAAAGCCCATCTCTTCGATCTTGAGCATGCCGACGACTTCGCCCGTATCGACGTTGAGAAGCGGAGCCGCAAGCAAGCCTTCGCCGCGCATCGCCTGGTCGTCGGCTTCGACGGCGGCCACGAGCGTGCGGCGCGAACCGACGATCGCCTGAAACAGGGACGAATTGCCGTCGAAGCTGCGCGCGTTTTCGCCCGCTTCGGCCGACCAGCCTTCGCTCATCGCAAGTTCGAGCACGTCGCCGCGCAGCAGAAAAAGCGAATAGCGGCGCGGGCCCATGACCGTGCGCACAAGTTCGCCCACGCCCGCCTCGACCTGCTGGGCCGACATGCGCTCGATGCCTTTGGCGGCGTTGTAGATTGCGAACACGGTGCGCAGCTGGCCCGCCACGCGCGCCTCGAGGCTTTCGCGCCGCGCATCGAGCCTGCGATAGGCCGCCGCGATCACCTCTTCGCGCCGGCGCGACTGCTCGAATTCGGCGCGTAACCCGTCGCGCTCGCGCCGCACGCGGCCCTGCAGCTCGCCGAACAGCACGGCCGCCACCGCCCACATCAGCGGATCGAGCGTGGCGCGCAAGAGCCAGCCGTAGAGATCCTCGTCGAAACGCTGGGCGGGCATATTGCCGACGAGCAAAGCCGCCGTCGCCGCGATCGTCGCCAGCAGCGCTTCGCCGGTCCCGTACTGGATCGCGCACAGCAGCACGATGAGCCAGAACGGATGCGGCTGCACGCTGGCATAGCGGCCGAAATCGAGGAACAGGAAGTCGATCGCCAACGCCACGAGGAAAAAGACCGCGATCTCGACCAACGCCGACTGGCGCACGCCCAGCAGGCGCGGTGCCGCGTTCGCCGCTTCCGGCGCTTGAGAAGGAACTACATCCGCCATGTCAGGAATCCGCCGATCGTCGTTGCCGCCGAAGAATCGCGCCCCACGCCGCGCCCGTAGCCGGTGCGCAAGCCGCCCTGCAGCGCGCCGTCGCCCAGCCACGACGCGCTCGCGCCAAGCAAGGGCCCGCCGCGATGGCCGTAACGGTCGTAGGCCGGGCCTGCAGAGAAGTCCGCCACGATCGGCCAGGTCGTGTCGAAGACGCGCTTGAAATCGAGCGTGTAGCCCGCGAGCACGGCATGGACTTCGCGGTAACGAACCGGAATGGGCCGGTACTCGGCGCCTGCCGACGTCGGATCGGCCGCGCGCGCGATGCGCCACGGATATTCGCCGTCGAACGCATAGGCGATCGAAGCGCCGCGCACGATCCCGTCGAGCGGCAAGCGCAGTTCGCCGTCGAGCGTGGCGCTGCGCGCACCGTCGCTCAAACCCGGCAGACCGTAGCGGCTGAGGCCCGCGCGCAAACGCAAATCGAGGCCCAAGAACGCGCGCTCGCCGTATTCGGCGAACAGGCGGTCGCGCGTGCCGCCCGCCACGAGGCTCTCGGAGAAGTCCCAATAGGGGCGCGCAAGCTCGACGCCGAGGCTGTAGCGCGCAAGGTCGCTCACGAGATCAGAGCTGAGCCCGGCCCCAAGGCGCTCGGTATTTGCGAAAATCTGGCCGTGCACGCGCGTCCCCTCGTCGCCGCGCCAGGCGAGCCCGAACGCGCCGCGCTGGCGGCCGCCTTTGAAGGCCCCGCTCTGCCCGCTTGCGCGGCGCACGCCGGGGCTGTCGAGCTGCACCGTGTCGAAGGCGGCCGTTGCGCGCCAGGCAAGATTGATCGGCGCTTCGGCCGTGGTGCCGACGAGATAGCGCTTCTCCTGCGAACTCGTGCGGCGATATTCGGGCTCGACGCGCACGAAAGCGGCGTCGACGCGCGCAAGATCGGCGCGTGCGGCGGCAATGTCGGCATTGCCGGGATCGAGGGCGGCCGCACGCGCGAGCAGATTGGCCGCACGCAAGGGCCGACCGATCTGGCGCTCCACGTTCGCCAACTGCGCGAGCGCTTCGGCATCGCTTGGATCTTCCTGCGTGAGGCGCGCAAGCCTGCCGCGCGCAATGTCGGTCTGGCCGCTCTGCGCTTCGAGGAGCGCGCGCAAACGCTGCAGCCGCCGCTCGGCTCGTTCGACCGCGATGCCGTCGGGGGCTGTCTCGTCGGCCACTTGGCGTTCGGGCAGACGCAACACGAGCAGCACGCCGCCGTCTTCGCGGCGCATCGTGGGGGTCGCATCCGCAGTGCCGACGAACACGAGCGTGTCGAAGCCGCTTGCGGTCGATTCGACGAAACGCGCGAGGTCGCGCTGCAGCACGCCGCTTTCGAAGGCCGCAACGGGGCGCGCAAAGCGCAGCACGGCCTCGCGGCCTGCGGTTTCGAGGCGCATCTCGACCGGGGGCACCGCCGCGATGCGCACATTGGCGAGCGGCCCTTCGCTCGACCACGTCACGTCGAGGCGCGGCTTCGATGTCTGCGCGGCAAGCGGCGCCGCGCAGCAAAGAAGCGCGGCGAGCGCCGCAGCGACGAACTGGCGGAGGCGCGCGCTCACGAGCGATCCTCCAAGACGATACGCGCTTCGGCCGTGCGGCCAAGCTCGATCAGCACGCCCGCATAGTCGGCGCGCAGATCGCGATTGCCGGGCTGGGCGCGCAGCAGCCGCTCGAAGAGTTCGACCGACTGGTCGGCGAGGCCGAGGCGGAACAGCGCATAGGCCTTGGCTGCCTGCACGTAGGGGGGCGGCGCTTGCAGTTTGTCGATGGCGGCAACTGCCGCCGCATGCTGGCTGCGCGCGGCCGCGCGGTCGCGCAGGCGCACCGCGATTTCGCCGAGCGCATAATGCGCTTCCCAATCGCTTGCCGCCTGGCCCGCAGGACCTGCGAGATAGCGCTGCAGCAGATCGCGCGCGCGCGCGATGTCGCCGGCCGCATAGGCCGCCAGCCCCGCAAGACGCTGGGCGGCGGGCCGCGACGGATCGAGCAGGAGCAGCCGGTCGAAGGCCTGGCGCGCCAGATCGTTGCGGCCGAGCGCTTGCGCAAGCTCGCCCGCACGCTGTGCGAAGTCGGGCACCGTTTCGTTCGCGATGCGCGCTTCGATCAGCCGAATGGCCGGAGCCCGTTCGCCCGCCGCCAGATGGATTTCGGCCGCAAGCAATGCCGCGGCACCGCCGGCACGGCCGGGCTGTGCCGCGTCTTGCGCCAGCAGTTCGGCCGCGCGTGCCGAAGCACCCACATTGCGCAGCACATTTATCCAGCCCATGCGCGCCTCGCCCGACGCGGCCTTCGCCTGCGCTTCGATCCAGGCGAGCTGGGCGGGTTCGGGCCGGGGGCCAATCACGTAAAGCGCTTGCTGGGCGGCCGTGCTGCCGGCGGGCTGGCCTTCGGCAAGCTGCTGATAGAGGCCGAGGGCCGTGGCTTTGTCGCCGAGGTCGAGCACGCGATAGGCCATAGCGCTGCGCTGGCCTTCGTCGAGGCCGGGTTTCTGCGCGCGCGCCACGAGGCTCGCCAACAGCTCGTCGCGCAAGCCCGCGCGCTCCAGGGCAAGATCGAGCGCGTCTTGCCATTCGCCGCCGATGTCGGCTGCCATGCGGCGCAAGACGCCGAGCGCTTGGGCGGGCGCAAGCTCGAGCAGCGCGTAGGCCGCATTGGCACGCGCGGGCTGCGGCAACGCGCTGTCGCCGGCCACCGCCTGCAGCAATTCGACCACGGCCGAAGCGCGCCCCGCCGAGCGGGCAACGCTCACGTAGGCACCGAGCCATTCGCCGGGATCGCGGCGGGCACGGCGTGCGAGTTCGGGCAGGGCTTCGTCCCACGCGCGCTGGTCGATCAGCGCATAGAGTGCCTCGTCGCGCGCGGCCTGCGGCAGGCGCGCGTCGGCAAGACGGCTGCGCCAATAGAGGCGCAGTTCGGCGCGCGCACCGGCATCGTTGCGCGCGGCCTGGCTCAAGGCTTCGCGATAGAGAAATTCCGCTTCGTCGCCGCCCGGATCGGCGCGCAGGACGCGCGCTTCGGGCAACGCTTCGAGTGCGCGGCCCGCGGCAAGGGCGGCTTGCGCCACGCGCAGGCGCGCTTGCGGCGTGGGGCCTTCAAGGGCGCGCAAGCGGCGTGCGGCCGCAAGCTGCAGCGCGGGCGCTTTTGCATCGGCGCCGACGAAGAACAGATCGGTCAATGTCTGCGACGACAGCGCGGCGCCGTCGGCATCGAGCCAAGCGGCAACCGCATTGGCTCTGCCGGACAAAGCATTTGTGAGCGCCCAGCCGGTGACGGCCGCAAGCGACTGCGGACGCTCGTTGCGCAAGCGCTCGAACGCGACCGCGCCGTCCTGCGTGCGCTTGAGCGCGATGTAGAGCTGCGCCATGTCGCCGATCGCCGTCTCGGGCAGGTCGGCATTGCGCGCCGCCGCTTCGAGCAGGCGCAAAGCGCGATCCTGCATATCGAGGCTTGCGAAAATCTGCACGAGATCGAGCGTGTCGTTGAGCGCGCGTTCGGGCGCTTCGGCTGCGCGGATGGCGGCTGCGCGTGCGAGATCGCGCCGGCCGACCGCAAGATGCATGCGGGCAGCCAGCATCGGCGCCGCTGCGAGGCGGGCAGGATCGATGCGGCGCGCGATCGCCTGCAGCAGGGCGGTTTGGCGCAAAGCCAAAGTCTGCTCGATCAGCTGTACGAGCTGTGCGTCGCCAAGCGCGCTTGGATCGAGCCGCTCGGCCAATACAAGCGCTTGCGCCTCGCGGCCCGCGGCAAAGCCGAACTCGACGAGGTCGCCCAGATGGCGCGGTGCGAAAGCGCCGATCCCGCGCGCCATCTGCAGATCGAACAAGCGCGCCAGCAACGGGAAGGCCTGCGCATCGGAGGCCGCGCGCAGCAGCGCCATGTTGACGGCCGGATCTTCGCCCAAACGGCCTTCGACCGGCGCAAGGGCACCCAGCGCTTCGGCCGCACGCCCGCGCCCCAGAAAGGCGGACGCGACGACGCCGACCACCTCGCTCGACGCGTTGGGCGGCAGGCGCGCCTGTGCGATCGCGATTGCTTGCGACACCGCCCCGCTCTCGAGGGCTGCACCGATCCACAATTCGATCACGCTCGGCGCCACAGAGGCGGGAAAGCGGGCTGCCAAAGCGGCAAGCGTTGACGCCGCCTCGCCGAACTCGCGCCGCGCCGCGCGCAGCTCGGCCAGATCGACGAAATCGTCGGGCTCGGCGTCGGGCAAGGTGACGAGCTGGACAAGCGCTGCGATCTGCTGGTCGGTGTCGTTGGCAAAACTCGCGAGGGCCACAAGCTCGCGGATCGCCGGCCTCGCCGGCTCGAGGCGCACGAGCTCGACGAGATTTTCGCGCCGAGCCGCCTCGCGATTGGCCCAGCGCAGATAGACCTGCAGAAGCTTGCGCGTGTCGATAAGCTCGGCGCGCTCGAGCGAAGCCGAAGCGATGAGGCTGTCGAGCATCGCGATCGCGCGCGACACGTCGCCTTGCTGGGCATAGAGACGCGCAAGCGGGGCCACCGTCGCGACCTGCGGGCCGTTGCGCGCCAAGCGCGCTTCGAAAAGTTCGAGCGCTTGGCCGAATTCCCGGTCGCGCAGGTGCATGGCGGCACGCTCGGCTTCGCCGGGCAGCACCAAAAGGCTCGCCGTCACGCTCGCGCCTGCAAGGGCCGCGACCATCGCGTACTGGCCGGCCATCCGCCGGTAGAGGCCGCTCACGATTGCACCCGCCGCAAGCGCACCGCCACGCGCCGCCCGTCGGCGCGCGGCAGCGACAAAGCGAGCGTGCCGCCCGCATCGGCGCGCACCTCGCCCATCTCCGTGCCGTCGACTGCAAGCGCATAGCGCGCATCGGGCGCCACGCGCCAGCGCATGGTACCCGCCCCGAAACCTTCGGCGGCGAATTCGAAGCGCGCGGCCTCGCGCTTGAGACCGCGCACGGGCCAGCGCGAGTCGATCAGATAGACCGCGCCGACCGCCCCCGCCGAAGCGAGCGCCACGACCGGCGACGCCTCGGCCGGATCGAGCGCCACATAGAGTGCGCCCGCATCGCGCCGGAAGCCGAGCACGCCGCGCGCGCGCGCGAAATCGACGGCCGCTTCGTCGAACGGCGGATCGAAGCGCACCGTCTGCAAAGCGCCGCGATCTTCGATCCGCCAGGCCCGATCGCCCAATGCGACGATGCGCGCGCCGTAGAAACCCTCGGCGATCGCCGCGTAGTGGCTTGCGAAAATCGGCGCGACTTCGAGCCCGCGCACATAGGCAAGGTTGCCGAGCAGCGCTTGCAGGGCGGCGTCCTTTTCGCCCGAATAGACGTGGTAGTAGACATTGACCGGCGCAAGGCGGCGCGGCGCACCTGTGTTGGCGATGGTCTGGACCAAATCGCGGAAGCCGAAGAAGCGGTCGCTCCACAGATCGGTGTATGTGTTTTCGTTCGAGGCGGCCGCGTAGATCTGCCAATGCGCGCCCACGCGCCGGCCGATGGGGGCGACGTACGACAGCGAGTTGAACTCGGCATCGAAGCGCGTGTCGCCGCCGTTGATGTTGCGCAAGCCTGCCTGGGCCGCCGCCGCAAGCGCCGCTTCGCCCGGCGCCGTGTTGCCCGACCATTGCACGAGGCCGATCGTTTTGCCCGGCGGCAGCAGCGTCTGTATGTAGGCGGCGGCCCCGCCGATCTCGTCGGCGAGCGCGTAGGGCTTGCCCGCGTAGGCGCGCGGCGTGTTGTAGGCGCCGGCCGCGCCGTATTGGCCGTCGAATTCGGCCGCGCGCTTTTTGGCCTCCGTGTTTCCCTGCAGGCGACCGCGCACGCGCGTGACCATGTTGGCGAACCAGCCTGGATTGTCCTGGCAGCCCGGATAGCGCGACGCGATCGCGCGCTCGAGCGCTTCGGCGTCGGGCCGCTCGAAAAACGGCCAGTCGAATGGATGCGTCCAGGTATGGCTGCCGGCTTCGACCTGCGGCAATGCGAAGATGCGCCGCGCTATCGCGCGCCCTTCTGGCGTGCCGCACCAATCGGGGTGCAGGTCCGCCACAATCGGCGCCATCGTCACCGGCAGATCCGGGAACGGGGCGATCGCTTCTTCCAGAACGACTTCGGCCGACAGTTTGCGCAAGCGACGGCCGGGCTGGATTTCGGTCACGTTGCGCCAACCGTCGCCGTCGATATGGCTGAAGTATATGCGCCGCCCGACGAGCGTGGTCACGTCTGGGATCGGCGCTTCGCTTGCGCCCAGCGCGCGTGTCAGGAACGCGATCGGGTCGATGCGCCATTGGCGCCGCCGCAGTTCGGGCTCGAAGAAATGCGAATAGCCGAAAGCCGCAAGCCCGCCTTGCTTGCCGACCATCACGACATGGCTCTCGGTCTCGGGCCGGTCGCGCCTCCGCAAGACGAGGGCCGAGACCGTGGCGGGATCGCTCGGCCGCCACACGGCAAACGGTGTGAGCGGCGGATCGAGGGCGCGCTCGTATTCGACCAGTCCCGGCACGCGCGGCTCGGCCTCGACGTCGAAGGTGAGGCGCACGAACTCGTCGAGCAGCCGGAAGCCCGCACGCTCGAAGACCGCGTTTGCGGCCGCAAGCGACACGCCGCCGACGCCGCTGCGCGCGCGCAGAAATCCCGGCTCGCCGACCAGCACGAAGCGCATGCCCGCCTGCGTCGCGCGGTCGAGGAAAGCCAGAATGTCGGCCGGGTCCGACACGCTGTCGGTTTCGAGCCACGCCACGACCGCGTGCGCATCGGCAAAGCCCGCCGGATCGGGCAGTTTCTTGGCGACGTCAAGCGGCTCGGCGATGTAGCCCAGCCGATTGAGCGGCATCTCGAGCATCGAATGCGCGAAGCTGGCGCGCCATGTCGGCGACGATACCGACGTCGAATCCCACAGTACCAGCACGCGGCGCGGCACGCTCTGGGCCGGGGCCTGGGCGAGCGCGCAGGCCGTGCCGACGAAAGCCAACACGAGGGCATATGCAAGAACCCGTATCATCGCGGTTCGGGCACCACGCGGTCGAGGGCGACGGTCGCGACATACGGCGCAAAGCCCAATGCGCGCACTTTCGCGTAGATCTCTTTGAGCATGGCGCCGTCTTCGGGCGGCCAATACTCAAGGGCCAGCAGCTTCAATTTCGGATTGCGGCGCGCCGCCTCCCGCAGCATGGCGCTTTCGGCCTCGTGCTGGGGGGCGGGTGCGAGGCGCGCGCGGCTGTTCCCGAAATCCCAGGCCGTGACCAGCGATTCGGCGAGCACCATGTCGACCGAATTTTCGACGGCAGGCAGAATGTCGTAGCCGCGATTGAGAACGACGATGGCCGACGGATAGCGGCGCTTGATCGCGCGCACGAGTTCGATCGTGGCAAGTGTGGCACCGGCGAAGCGCACGCGGTCGCGCCGTTCGAGATCAGTGCCGGTATCGACAGTATCGAGAAACACGCCGTCGAACCCGCGCGCGAGGATGGCGGGCACGAGTTCGTCGAGGATGCGCGCGTGCCAGCGCTTGTCGCGGATGTCGACCGCAAACGCACCTTGCCATGTCGGATTCTCTTCGAGCAGCAGCCCCTGCCGTGCGACTTCGTCGAAATAGCTGCGCGTGCGGTGCACCTCGCCCAAACTCAGATAGCCGATCGCGAGCGTCTTGCGCGCGCGTAACGGCCCGAGATCGGGATGCCGATCGCTGTCGAAGACTACCATGTCGAAGTGAGCAAACGCCTCGGGCGGTGCCGCATCGGCGTAGTAAACCGCCCACCGGAAGGATGGCGGCTGCGCGCGCGCAAAGCCAAGCAGCGTCGAAAACACAAATAGAACCCCACACAATGCAGCAATAGCGCGAAGCCCCAAAGCCTCTGCAAGCATCTGTACCAGCGCCTCAAAACGGTGGCCGAATTGACCTGCGAATCGATCTTCGAATCGAAGAAGATTCTATCATTTTTCGCTCTGTCAAATGTCGCGAAGATGGCTTCGGCAACGCCATTTGCAAAATGCAAAAACACCAAATATTGCGGGCCTTGCGCGACGCTTTACGCGGCGACGCCAAGCGACTAAGGTTGCCCTCCAGCAGTTAGGCGATACAAAAAATGTCCATGTTTCGCAACAAGAGCGACGGGTTCAAAGTCGGCGATCGCTTCACCACGATCGGCCGCGAAACCCACAACTGGGAAATCGAAATGGTTTTCCAGGATCCCAACAAGATTCCGCATGCGCGTTTGCGGCGGCTCGACAATACGTCGATCCAGCGCACCTTCTCGTTCGCAGCGCTGATGAACCCGGAAATGTTCCGCCGGGCTCCGATGCCCGAAACGGCGAATTGAGTTCGCGTCCAATAAGCAGTCGGGCCAAGGCGTTGGGCTAGAACGTCCGCTCAGCCTTCCGGACGAATGACGCGGCAGCCCGCATTCATGTCGCGCAGCTTCGCGCAGATGTCGCGCGCGCGCTCTTCGCTCACAGGACCTGCCTGCACACGCACCACTTGGCCGCCGTCCGGCAGGGTGAAAAGCGGTGCGACAAGATCGGTACCCGCCAGTATCTCGCCGTATTGGCGCGTCAATCGGCGGAATTCGCGCTGCGCGGACTCCGGCGTGGACACGGTTGCGATCTGCACCCGCCACTGCTCGGGACCGCCGGCCGGATTGCTGGATGAAGCCGCCGCCGTTGCGGGCGGCGCGCCCGTTGCGCGCAGAAACGCCAATTGCTCGCGCGCGCGCGCATGGCCCTTCTGGGCGGCCTGGCGCCAGAGCTGCTCGGCGCGCGCCATGTTGGGGGCAACACCGTCGCCGTTGGCATAGAGCGTTCCGAGCGCGTATTGCGCATCGGCGTTTTCCGCCTCGGCCAACGGCGCGAGGATCTGCAGAGCCAACGCCCACTGCCCGCGCTTCAGCGCGTCCGCGGCGCTGCGCATATCCTGCGCCGACGCCGGTAGCGCCCAGAGCCCAAGCAGAATCACCACGAGAATCCGAGCCAGACCGGCCATCGCCCCTGCACTCCGCCTTTGCGCGATCAAAACACGATACGCCGATTCTACGCGATTCGCATCGAGTCGCGCAGCTCTCGAATGGCGACGACGCGGTTGCGCACCGAATAGTCGCGCGAGATTTCGCCGAGCGGCGCGAGGTCCCAGTCCCACGCCGCGTCGGCAGGCGGCGGCACCACGCCGAACCACGCGTCCTGCCGCTCGGTCTCGACACCGTTGCGGTCGAAAAACCGGCGCTCGGCGTCGCCGACGAGACACACCGGCGCCGCAAAGCGGCGCAGATGCGAAAGATGGGCCTCGACGATGCGTGCGGCATAGGCGTCGCGCAGGCTTTCGCTCCAGCCCCGCTTTTCTTCGAGCCAGTCGGCCGCCGCGAGCGGCAGCTGCGAAACCAGATTGAGCGAAACCACGAAATCCACACTTTTGTCGTCGAGCCCGAAGTCCGAATGCGGCTCGGGCAGATCGCCTGCCACGAGCCCAGCCCCGACGCCCGTGAGATCGCCGACGATGTGGCGCACATTGGGATAGCGCCGCGTGCGCCAGCGCACCGTCGGCAGGTGCACGATGTCCACGAGATCGACGCGCGCGAAGCGGTCTGCAAGATGCGCAAGCGGCAGATCCGCCAAAAGGCCGGAGCCGAACACGAGGGCCGTGCGCCGTCCGGGCGAGGCATCGGCCGCAGCGGCCACGAAGTCGCGCGTGTTGGCGAGATGCGGCGCCCACAGGCGCTCGCAGCGCCCGTGGCGCGACCACAGCCGCACCGCACCCGCGCGATAGCCGATGCGCTCGACCCATTTTTCCGTGCGCACGCAGCGATAGAGCAGCATTTCAGCGAGCATCAAGTCCCTCGCGGCTTGGCGCGGGCGGTCGGCATTGCCGCCAGCGGATCGTCGGGCCAGACATGTTTGGGATATTGGCCTTTGAGATCGCGTTTGACGTCTTTGTAGCTGCCCGCCCAGAAGCCGGCGAGATCCTTGGTCACCTGTACGGGACGCCGCGCGGGGCTCAGCAAATGCAGCAACACGGGCACCTTGCCGTCAGCCAGGCGCGGCGTTTCGCGGCAGCCGAACATCTCCTGGAGTCGCACGGCGAGGACCGGCACCTCTGCCGAATAGTCGAGTGCGAGCCGGTTGCCGGTCGGCACCTGCCAATGGGTTGGGGCGTGGGCCTCGAGCCGCTTGCGCAACTGCCAGTCGAGCTTCGACTGCAGCGCCTCGTAGAGATCGATGTCGGCCAGATGGCTCGCGCGCGACGCCTTGCCCAGATGCGGGCCGAGCCAGTCGTCGAGCGTTGCCAGCAATGCAGCGTCGGAAAGATCGGGCCACGTCGCTTCGTCGAGGCGGCGCAGAAAGGCCACGCGCTGGCGCAAGCCGTGGCACGCGTCGGTCCAGGGCAGGCGTACGAGCCCCATGGCGCGCACGCCGTCGAGCATCGCCGCGCGCAACTCGTCGGCGCCCAGATCGCGCGCCGGGCGCTCGTCGAGCACGATCGCCCCCAGCAGCCGTCGCTCGACCGCCGCCACGGTCTCCAGGTGCTTCTGCCATTCGACGATGCGCTCGGTCCGGATGCGCGCGGCAAACGCCGCTTCGATTTCGGCCTTGGTCGTCGGCAAGGCCGCAAAGATGCGCGCCTCGCGCGCGGCACCGTCGAGATCGGCCGCAACGATCCAGTCCTCGGCGGCGATGCTTTCGGGCGCCGCAAACGCTGCCCCCCGCCCGTTCGACAGCAGATAGCCGGGGGCGGTGCCGCCGCGACGTTTGCCGATGCGGTCGGGATACGCAAAGGCAAGCACGACGCCGGCCGACGCATGGCCCTCGAGTGCGGCACCGATCCCCAAGCGCTTGCGCCACACGCGGGCGGCTTCGCGCACGCGCGCCACCGCCGCTTTGTCGATGCTCGCACCGGCCGGCAGGCGGCTGTCGGCGTCGCGCGCCAGAATCTCGAGCCGCAGCCGCAGATCGGCTTCGCGGCAGCCGCGCAGAATGTCGCGCTCTTCGATAAGGGCCGCCAACTCGGCCGCAAGCGCCCCTTGTTCCGCGCGCTTGGCCGCAAGCATCATGTGGGCAAGCCGCGGATGTGCGGCAAGTTCGGCCATCGCACGGCCATGCGCCGTGATTTTGTCCGCATCGTCGAGCGCGCCAAGTTCGCGCAGCAAGGCCTGCGCTTGCGCAAAAGCCGCAGCCGGCGGCGGATCGAGCAGGGCCAGCAACGCTGGATCGCCGATGCCCCAGGCCGCAAGCTCGAGCGCGAGGGGTGCGAGATCGGCGGCGGCGATCTCCGGCCGGTCGTAAAGCGCAAGCTGGCGATGCTCGGCCTCGCCCCACAGACGCCAGCATGTGCCGGGTCCCACGCGGCCCGCACGCCCGCGTCGCTGCTCGGCCGAAGCCTGGCTCACGCGCACGGTTTCAAGACGCGACATGCCGCTGCGCGGATCGAAACGCGGCGCGCGCTTGAAGCCGCTGTCAACGACGATGCCGACGCCGTCGATGGTGAGCGACGTTTCCGCGATCGCGGTCGCGAGCACGATCTTGCGCCGCCCCGGAATGGCGGGTTGGATCGCACGGTCCTGCGCTTCGGCCGCAAGGTCGCCGTAGAGCGGCAGAATGTCGAAGCCAGCGCCGAGCCCGTCGAGCCGGTCTGCCACACGCCGGATTTCGGCCACTCCCGGCAGGAAGGCCAGCACGTCGCCCGGACAGGCCGCAAGCGCACGGCGCACCGTGCGCGCGGTTGCGTCGGCCAAATCGCGAATCTCGGGGCGCGGCTGCCATTCGACGGCAACCGGAAAGGCACGGCCCTCGGCGCGCACGATCTGCGCCGCGCCCATGATGCGCGCAACGCCGACGCCATCGAGTGTGGCCGACATCACAAGCAGCCGCAGATCGGGCCGCAGATTGGCTTGCGCATCGAGAGCGAGCGCAAGGCCCATGTCGCTTTCGAGGCCGCGCTCGTGGAATTCGTCGAACAGCACGACTGCGACGTCTTCGAGAGCCGGATCCTGCTGGATGCGGCGCGCGAAAATGCCGTCGGTGACGACCTCGATCCGCGTGGCAGGCCCGATGCGGCTGTCCATGCGCACCCGATAGCCGACGGTTTCGCCCACCGCTTGGCCGAGCGTGTACGCCATGCGCCGGGCGGCCGCGCGCGCGGCAATACGGCGCGGTTCGAGCATCACGATCTTGCGGCCCGCAACCCACGGCGCATCGAGCAAGGCCAGCGGCACGCGTGTGGTTTTGCCAGCCCCCGGCGGGGCTTCGAGAACGACGTTGGAGCGGGCTGCGAGGGCGGCCTGCAACTCGCCCATCGCAGCATCGATGGGCAAGGGCGCCGTCACTCCCATACCGGGGCTCCGGGCAATTGGCGGCGCAAACGCGCCACCGCCTCGGGCTTCAGCCCGGCCGCTTCGGCAAAAGCCACGAGCAGCGCTTCGTTTTCGAGCACGAAATCGAGCACGCCGCCCAAGAAAGCGGGCTCGGCCGCGCGCGCGCGCAATTCGTCGATCGACAGGCCCGCAAGCCCCATGAAGCGGACGAGTTGGTCCTCTTCGCTGGCAAGCCAGGCGAGCGCCTGCAGGGCGATCGCCTCGGCGTTTTCGGCCCCCGGTTTGGACTGGCGAATCGGCATGGCGCGACTATAGCGCCACAAACAGCCGATACGCACTTTGGCCGTGCGCATAAAGCCGCTCGAGCGCCAAGCCGCCGCGATGGGAGGCAAGCACTGCGCGCAGACCCGCCTGCGGAACGAGACCGCGCGCGGCAGCGTTGAGCCCGACGAGTGCAGCGCGCTGCCAGGCCCTGCGCTGGACAATACGCGCCGTGAGATCGACATCGGACGCGACCCGCAAACCAGCGTCCGTGAATGCCGCAAGCCAGGTTGCGTGCGGCACGAAGCTCGGCACCTGCCAGCCCGCTTTGAACAAGGCTGCGTCGCGCGCATCGGCCGCCGGATCTGCGACGTCGTCCACGACCACAAGCCGCCCGCCGGGAGCGAGGCTCTTGGCGAGATTGGCGATGCTGGCGGCTAGATCGGGTGCGTGCGCGAGCGATTCGATCGCGACGACCGCGTCGTAGCGCAGCGGCGGCAGGGGGCCGTCGAAACTTGCCACTTGGAAGCGGCAGCGTTCGTCGAGCCCGGCCTTGCGCGCATTTTCCGTCGCCGCGTGCACCTGGTGCGCAGACAAAGAAATGCCGTCGCAATGCACGCCGCGTTGGCGCGCGAAATAGAGGCTCGTCCCGCCCAAACCGCAGCCCGCATCGAGCAGGCGGCGCAACGCGGCGGGCCCGAGTTCGGCATCGACCAGACGATGCACGACCTCGAACGGAGACTCGCCGGATTTGGCCGGGCGCAACGCGCGATGCACGGTGGCGGAGCCATAGCCCGCATCGGCCCCCAGCCAGCGCGCGAGGCGCGCATACAGGGTCAGGCGGTCGTAATAGCGGTCGAGGGAAAGGTTGGGGCTGGACATTCCGGGATTCCGTCGCATCTATATGCCTTATGCCCCGTTTTCGCTCCACCTTCGCGTTCGTCGCGATCCTGGTCTTTCTTGCGGTCTATATCTGGCTTGCGGCCACGCTCGGCGACTGGCTGCCGGACCATTGGGCGATCGATCTGGCGTTCTATCTGGTCGCCGGAATTGCCTGGGTCCCGGTTGCCGGCCGCATCTTGCAATGGGGGGCCCGCAGCCCTTCGTGATAGACTTGGTGTCCATGGTCGCAACGCCCGCCATTCGCCCTGCCCCGCGCCCGCTCGATGCCGATGCCGCTTGGCAGCTTGTGCTGGCGCTGAACGCCGGCGCCGACGGCACGGTCGGCCGGGCAGGCCCTCTCGCGATGGCCGAGGACGGCGGCTGGCAATGTGCCGGCCCCTTCACGCCGGCCGCACAAAGTGTTTTCGACATCTATGTTCCGCTCCTGGCCGCGCGCGCGCGCACCGCGCGCACCCAGGTCGTGGCCCTGCTGGGCCAGAGCCTCGACGGGCGCATCGCGACCTTGTCGGGCCATTCGCACTATGTGAACTGCGATGCGGCCCTCTTGCATCTGCACCGCATGCGCGCACTCGCCGATGCCGTGATCGTAGGTGCGGGCACGGTCGCCCTCGACGATCCGCAGCTCACCGTGCGCCGCTGTGCGGGCCAAACGCGATTGCGCGTCGTCGTCGATCCGGACGGGCGTGCCCCGGCCGCACGACGCATCTTTGCAACCGCCGCTCCGCCCACCCTGCTTGCGCGCTGCGGCGCGGGTTTGCCGTGCGGCAAGGCCGAAACGCTCGACCTGCCGCGCGTCGCCGAGGGCATCGATCTCGATGCGCTGCTGGCGGCGTTGTATGCGCGCGGCGTGCGCCTTGCGTTGGTCGAAGGCGGGGGCAAGACCGTTTCGCAATTCATGGCCGCGGGCCGCGTCGATCGGCTGCAGCTTGCCATCGCACCGCTCGTGATCGGCTCGGGTCGGCCGTCGATCCAATTGCCGCCGATCGAACGGCTCGACGAAGCGCTGCGCCCGCCCACACGGCGCTTTGCGCTCGGCGAGGACACGCTGTTCGAGTGCCAGTTGCGCGATGGCTGAAGCCGCCGCTTTGTGGGTGACAGCCCCGGAAAGCTGCGCGCTGCGCCGCACGACGCTGCCTGCCCTCGCCCCCGGCCATGTGCGCGTGCGCGCGAAGTTCAGCGGCATCAGCCGCGGCACCGAACGGCTCGTGTTCGAGGGCCGCGTGCCGCCTTCCGAATATGCGCGCATGCGCGCGCCCTTCCAGGACGGCGATCTGCCGGGGGCGGTCAAATACGGCTACTGCATGGTCGGCACGATCGAAGCGGGCGACGCTTCGCGCATCGGCGAAAACGTCTTTGTACTGTATCCGCATCAAGATTTTTTCGACGTGCCCGAAGACGCAGCGCTGAAACTGCCGGACGACTTGCCGCTACAGGCGGCCCCGCTTGCCGCCCATCTCGAAACGGCCCTCAACGCGCTGTGGGACTATCCCGCACGCATCGGCGACCGTATCGCGATCGTGGGGCTTGGCGCCGTCGGGCTTTGCCTGGCAAAGCTGCTCGCACCCACGCCAGGCATCGAGCTATTCGGACTCGATCCGTCGCCGGCCGCGCGCGCGCGCGGCGGGCTGCGCGACGATTGCCCCGGCGGCTGCCATTTGGTGTTCCATTGTTCGGGCAGCGAAGCGGGCCTTGCGCAGGCGATCGCCCTCGCGGGCTTCGAAGCGACGATCGTCGAAATGTCGTGGTACGGCGAAGCCGCACCGCGCATCCCGCTCGGCGGGGCGTTCCATTCGCAGCGCCTGACGCTTGCGGCAAGCCAAGTCGGCAGCATCGCGACGGCGCGGCGCGCGCATTATCGCCACGGCGAGCGTCTGGCGCTCGCCTTGCGTCTGCTGGCCGAACCTGCGTTCCAACTTGATCTAGGCACAGCCACGCGCTTTGCCGATCTCCCCGCAAATTATGCGCGGCTGCTTTCCGCACCCAATGCCTCGCCCTTGCCGCTCGTCGCTTATGGAGACACCAATGTATAGCCTCACCGTCCAAGACCACATCATGATCGCGCATTCGTTCAAGGGCGAGATCTTCGGGCCTGCCCAGCGCGTGCATGGCGCGACCTTCGTGGTCGAGTGGGAATTGCGGCGCGCCACCCTCGACCGCTACGGCCTCATTGCCGATATCGGCCTCATGCGCCAGTTGCTGCGGGCCGCCCTCGACGATCTCGACTACCGCAATCTCGACGATGTCGAGCCGCTCAAAGACACCAACACGACGACCGAGTTCCTGGCGGGCCTCGTCTTCGAACTGCTGAAGGGCAAGATCGCGACCGACGCGCTCGGACCCCAGACCGCCGGTTCGTTTCCGAGCATGAAGATCACGTTGCGCGAATCGCCCGTCGCCTGGGCGGCTTACGAGGCCAACCTGTCTTGAGCGCAAGCCTGCGACTGGCCGTCCCCGGGCCGCTCGATCAGGCGACCGGCGGCTATCGCTATGCCGCCGCCATGGTTGCGGCATGGCAAGCGCAAGGCCATCGCATTGCGGTCGAGGAACTCGCCGGCACCTATCCCGTCTGCGACGACGCTGCGCACACGGCCGCAAAGGCCTGCATCGCGCGCGCAAGCGACAGCGAAACGCTGCTGATCGACGGCCTCGCCCTGCCCGCCTTCGACGGACTCGCCTTGCCCAAACGCACGGCAGCGCTCGTCCACCATCCACTCGGGCTCGAAACGGGATTGGAACCGACCGTCGCACGCGCGTGGCTGGCGGCCGAAACCGCACGGCTTGCGAAGATCGCCGCGATCGTCGCCACGAGTGCGGCCACGCGCCGCGATCTGATCGCGATGGGCATCGACGGGGCTAAGATCGCTGTCGTCGAGCCTGGCACGCACGCCGTGCGCACGCCGCTTGCGCGGCGCGGCAAGCCGCGCGTGCTGTGCGTGGCCACGCTCACGCCGCGCAAAGACCATGTGGCTTTGCTGCGCGCGTTGGCGCGGCTACGCCAATTCGCCTGGCGCGCGGATTTCGTCGGGGCCACCGACCGCGATCCGGCTTGTGCCGCCCGCGTGCGCGCCGAAATCGCGCGGCTGCGTTTGGGCCGGCGCGTGCGGCTTGCGGGCACGTGCAGTGCGCAAGCCCTCGGTCGCCACTACGCATCGGCACATCTCTTCGCGCTTGCCTCGCGCCACGAAGGCTACGGCATGGCCTTCGCCGAAGCCTTGGCGCATCGCCTGCCCGTCGTCGGCCTTGCGGCAGGTGCGGTGCCGAGCGTGGTGCCGGCGCGTGCCGGCATCCTCGTGCCGCCGGGAAACATCGATCTGTTGGCGCAAGCCTTGCGCCGCATGCTGGGGCCGCAGCGCCGACGCTATGCGCGGGGCACCGCCGCATTGCGGTTTCCCGATTGGCCGCAGCAGGCGGCCCGTTTGTGGGCCTGCCTGCCGTGAACGATTTCTCCGCCGATTGGCTTTCCTTGCGCGCCGCTGCCGACTCTGCAGCGCGCAGCCGCAAACTTGCGCGCGCGTTCGCAAAAGCGCTTCCGCCCCGCGCAAGCGTCGCCGATCTTGGATCGGGAACGGGTGCCATGATGCGCTGGCTTTCGCCGTGGCTGTCGCCGCGCGCACGTTGGCGGCTCGTCGAGCGCGATGCAGCACTGCTCGCGCGAGCGCCCATACGCGCGCAGAAAATCCGCCGCAGCCTTGGCGCAGAATTGCCGCACGCCGACGCCTACGTCTCGAGCGCTTTGGTCGATCTCGTCGGCGTTGCGTGGCTGCGCAAATTGCTGCGCGCCGCACGCGGCAAGCCGCTGCTGATGGGCCTCGCCGTCGATGGGCGCCACGAAATCGCGCCGCCGCATCGCGACGATGCGGCCCTGTTCGCAGCGTTCGCACGCCACCAGCGCCGCTTCAAAGGTCTTGGCGCAGCACTCGGCGGTGCGGCGCCTTTTGTGCTCGCACGGCTTTGCGCGCGCGCAGGCTATCGCGTCGAACTTGCGGCCAGCGACTGGCATTTGCCGAGCGGCGAACTGCTCGAAGCGACCCTTGACGGCATTGCGACAGCCGCGTGCGAAGCCGATCCGTCGCTCGATCTGGCGGATTGGCGCCGCGTGCGAAAGCAACAATTGGCAGCAGGCAAACTCACGCTGACGGTCGGGCACCGCGATCTGTTTGCCGTTCGGCGTAGACGTCGCCCGATTTGTCGTCCGGACTGAGACATGCGAGCCAGCCACGCATGTCGGCCGCCGAGACGAATTCCGGCAACACCAGGCGCTGGCTTTCGCCGGTCGAACGGTTGAAGCGATAGGTCCCCAATTCTTCGAGCCGATCGATGCAGGCGATGGCCGCATCCTTGGCCGCCGGCACGTATTCGAACGAGAGCGCCGCCACCGCATGGCTAAGCCCAGCGAGGACGCGCGGCTCGGCGCCTTCGACGTCGATCTTGACGAAGTCGGGCATCCCTTCGCGTTCGATCAACGCGTCGAGCGTGGTGGCTGCGGCGGGCAGCACGTGCTCCCACGCGACACCCTGGAAGGATTTGGCGGCGGCTGCCGCGCGCATGAAATCGCCGCTTGCCGTGGCGAGCGTGGGATAGCGGTCGCTCAAGTGCAGCGCAACAATGCCCGGTTTGGCGTCGAGCAGCTTTTCTTCGATGCGCACGGCCGGGTCGTCGAGAAAAAATCGGCGCAGCAGATCGGCGAAGACTGGCTGCGGCTCGACCGCGACGACGCGCGCACCCAAACGCCGCCAGGAAGCCACGCGATTGCCGGCATGCGCACCCACGTCGATCGCAAGCGAACCGGGCCGCACGAAACGCGCATAGAACCGGTCGAGTTGGCCTGCGCGCCCCGGGATCGCATGGTAGATCGCAAGCGAGCGCAGCAATCCCAACAGGCGGGCGGCAAACGCGACGGGTGCGCGGCTCGTCGCGTTGAGCCACAGAAACCTTACGTCGACCGCGAAGGACCACAGCAGAACCGAGAGCCCCAGCGCCCCCACAAGCGGGCCAAGGGCCAGCGGGCTCAACGCGGCGAGGGCGGCAATGCCCTGCAGCACGCATACGATGCGGCGGCGCTCGCTGTGCGGCAAAGACTCGGCCAGAAAAGGATAGCGCCACGCGGCCGCGACGAAGACGTAACGCGGCAAGCCGAGCAGGACGATCCACACGCCCGCATCGCCGAAACGCGCAGCCAGCAGGCACAGCGCCAGCATGAAGGCGCTGTCGGTTTCCATGTCGAAGCGCGCGCCGAACGCGGACGTCTCGGCGCGGCGGCGCGCGATCCAGCCGTCCACGCCGTCGAGTGCGAGGACGGCCGCACCGGCCGCCGCCAAGATCCAGCGTGCGCCTTCGTCGAGATGCGGCACGCCGAGGAGCCCTACAAGGAAACACACAAACGCGCCGCGCGCCCAGGTGATGCAATTGGCAATGCCGAACGTCGGATGCGCATGGTCGGCGAGGCCGAGCCGCACGCCCGCCCACAGCACGCCCAACGCCGCAAGGCTCAAAGCAACGCCGACAAGCCCCAGCGCGGGCAAGGTCGCGAGGAGGATCGCTGCCGTAACCCAAGCAAGACGCCGCAACGATGCGGTGCGCGTCATTGCCCGGTTCCGAAATCGGCGAGGAAGCCGAGCAGAAAATCCTCCATGCCGTCGGCGGCAGTACCTGGGGGCACTGCGAGACCCGGCACGTAGCCGCGCGCCGCGAACGGTTCGATCAATTCGCGCGCGCGCGAGAAAACGTGGATCGGCACCGCGAAATCGCCGGTGCGGCGTGCGGTCGTCAACGGCGGCTGATGGTCGCCCAACAGGATGAACAGGGTTTCGTCGTTTGTGCGTTCGGCGGCAAAACGCACGGCCGCTTCGAGCGAATAAGCGACGGCCGCAAGATAGCCAGCGTCTTGGTCGAACACCTGGCCCATGCGCACCGGAAACTCGCGCACCGGCAGATCCTTGTAGGGGTCCGCCTGCGCAAAGGCGGACCAGTCGTCCATGAAAGCGGGCACGCGCTCGAACGGCGTGTGGCTCGACGCAAGAACGATTTTGGCGAAGATCGGCGCCGGCTGAAGCGCGTTGCGCGCGAACCAGTCGAGCACCCATTGGTCGGGCAGCGACTCCCACGCAAAGCGCGGGCCGCTGTAGCCGAGATCGAGCTGGTTGCGGATCTGCGCGAAGCCGAGCAAACGCCCCTCGGGCCAAGGCTGGTCCATGCGCGGCATCAAGGCGAGCGTACGATAGCCCGCCTCGCCCAAGCGATGGCCAAGCGTGCGCAACCGCGAAACCAGCATCACCTCGTAGGCGTCTTGGGCCGCAATCTTGACGCCGGCGAGCAGCGTACCGTGCGCCATCCACGAGCCGCCGCCGGTGATGGGCGCGCGCAGCAGGCTTGTGGCACTTGCAAAACCCGCCGCTTCGAGCACGCCTTGCAGGCGTGCCCGCAGCGGATCCATCGTCGCGGCGAAGGCAGGATCGCGCGCCGTGACGACGCCGTAGGATTCGACGAAGATCAGCACCACGTTTCGCTGTTCAAGTGCTGCAAAATCGCTCTTTTCGGGCAGGGCTGCTTGGGCTGCATCGATGCGCGCGCGGTGGGCACCACGCAAACCTTCGGCGCGCAGCACGGCATCGAAGGCCTGCACGACCGCCAGCGACGCGTCGCGCGACACGACCGGCCGTTCGTCGGGCGTCGACGGCGCTTTGGGCATGACCGCCCAGCCTGCGACGAGGACCGCAAGCCCGAGCGCCAAGCCGGGCCAACCTTGCAGCTCGACCGCACGCGAGACGGTGCGCAAGGCGGCCTGCACGACCGCCACCGCCGCCAGCACCACGCCGAATGCCAGCAAGACCAAAGCTGCAAACTCGAAGGCCGGCATCGAATTGGCCAAGAGCTGCACAAAAAACGGCACGAAGCGCGCATCCACCGCAACATTGAGGTCGCGCCCGAAGAACCACGGGATCGCAATCGCGGTTGCGCGCAACGCGAACGCCGCCAGGCTCAATGCCGCAAGCGCCCACAGAAGCAGCCCTTGCGGCCGCCCGACGACGAGGAACAGCGCCACCAAGACCAAGAGTTCGATCGCGACAGAAGACGGCAGCAGCTGCAAGGGCTGCTCGACGAAATCGCCCGATGCAAACAGCAGATTCAGAAACACGATCGCGACGAGAGTGGCGAACATGCCGGGCGGCCGACGGCTGCGCGGTTTCATGCGCGCCTCGGCACGCGGATGATCGGTTTGGCCGCAGGCCCGGCGCCCAGATGATAGACCGGCATCGTTTTTTCGATGAACGCTGCCGCATCGCGCGGCGGGCGCACGTAGCTTTGCAGATTGAGCCACGGATAGCGGCTCGTCCATCCGAGGCCGGCCGCACGCCGCGCATATTTCCAGGCCCGGCCCGCCGCACGCCGGCAGGCAAGTTCGCCGTAGGTTTCGACGAGTTCGGGATGGTTTCGCAGAAAATGCACGAGTGCGAGCGCAAAATCGTGGTGCGCCTGGTGGCCTTGGCCGACCATGATGCGCGTGTCGTCGGCCGCCGGCCCCCAGGTGACGATGTGCTCGAAGCGCGCGATCGCGGCAAGCCGCGCCACACGCAAGGCCAGCGCGAAATCCTCCACGAAAACCCCGGGATCGCAGCCGCCCGCGGCCTGCACGATCGACGTCCGAAACAACGTCGGCGACGTGCCCGACACGCCGTAGCGGATGACCTCGGCGAGCGCGTCTTTGGGCACGCGCGGGACCGTGGCCGCCGCCGCCGCCGCGTCGAAGCGGATTTCGGCCGGATCGCTGTAGAAGCCGATGCGCCCGAACACACCGCCCGTTTGCGTCGCCTCCATCACGTCGATGAGGCGCTGCGTGGCGTACGGCGCAAGCACGTCGTCCGAGCCCACGAGCTTGAGATAGGTCTGCGAGGCGAGCTTGATTCCGGTATTCGTTGACGAGGACGGGCCGCCGTTGGGCTGCTCGACGATGCGGCAATTGGGCCAGTCTTTGGTGAGTTCGCGCACGATCGCGACCGAGTCGTCGCGGCTGCCGTCGTCCACGAACAGGAATTCGCGCGGCCGGTCCGGCACCTGGCGCCAGATCGCCGCCACGACGTCGGGCAGGAACTTGGCCTTGTTGTAGACTGTGCAAAGGAACGTGACGCCGGACATGGCCGTCTTCCTAAAGGCGCTTGCGCCATTGCGCAAGCCGCGCGACTCTGGCGTCCATGCCGCGCGTGATTCCCGAACTCGATCTCGACGACCGCGACCTTGCCTGGCGCTTCGTGCGCGCCAGCGGTCCCGGCGGCCAGAACGTCAACAAAGTCTCGACGAGCGTGGAGCTGCGCGTCGATCTGGGCGCCACGCGCCTCGAGCCCGAGATCGTCGAACGGCTCAAGGCGATCGCGGGCAAGCGCGTGTCGGGCGAGGGGCATCTCATCGTCGAATCCTCGCGCCACCGCACGCAGGAGATGAACCGCAAGGACGCGCTCGAAAAGCTCGCCCAGCTGCTGCGCGCGGCCCGCCACAAGCCGAAGGCGCGGCGTGCGACCAAGCCAACAAAAGGGTCGAAGCGCCGCCGCCTCGCCTCGAAAGCCGCGCGCGCGACCGTGAAAGCGACGCGCGGCGGGCCGATCGATCTCGATTAAAGGGCCGCATAGGCCAAGGCGATCTCGCCCGCAACGGCCACATTGTTGCGCGCCAACGCGATGTTCGCGGCAAGCGACGTGCCGCCGGTCGCTTCGTTGAGGCGGCCGAGCAGGAACGGCGTGAGGGCCGCCCCCGCAATGCCCGCGGCTGCCGCCGCGGCCACGGAAGCTGCGATTTCGCGCTCGATCGCGTCGGCATCGAGGGCATGTTCGGCCGGGATCGGATTGGCGACCAGCAGGCCGCCAAGCCCCAAGCGCCGCTGGGCGGCGGTCAACTGTGCGACTTCAAGTGCATTGTCGCAGCGTCGGTCGGTGCGCCGCCCGCTTGTGCGCGCGTAGAAAGCCGGAAAATCGTCGGTGCGATATCCCAATACCGGCACGCCGAGACTTTCGAGCAGTTCGAGCGTCTTGGGGATGTCGAGAATGGATTTGGCCCCGGCGCACACAACGGCGACCGGCGTGCGCGCAAGCTCGTAGAGATCGGCCGACACGTCCATCGTGCTTTCGGCACCCCGGTGCACGCCGCCGATCCCGCCGGTCGCGAAGATCGCGATCCCGGCCAGTGCGGCGATCGCCATCGTCGCGGCAACTGTCGTGGCCCCGTGCGCGCGCGTCGCGACGAGGGCCGCCAAATCGCGGCGCGAGGCTTTGGCGATATTCCGGCCTGTCGCGAGCAATTCGAGATCGGCGCGCCCGAGCCCCACGCGCAAGCGCCCGTCGATCACCGCGATCGTTGCGGGCACCACGCCCTTTGCGCGCAGATCGGCCTCGAGCGCCAAGGCGGTTTCGAGATTGCGCGGATACGGCATTCCGTGCGCGACGATGGTGGATTCGAGAGCCACCACCGCGCGGCCGTCCGCCAGGGCCGCCGCGACCTCCGGTGCGATGTCGAGATCGGGCGGCAGCACGTGCTGGATCAAGCGGCCTTGTGGATGGCGCGCCAGATTTTCTGCGGTGTGGCGGGCATGTCGATATGCGCGACGTCGTAAGGCTTCAGCGCGTCGAGCACGGCATGCACGACGGCGGGCGGTGCGCCGATCGAACCCGCCTCGCCCGCACCTTTCACGCCAAGCGGATTGTTGAGGCACGGCACCTCGTTGTACGAGAAATCGATCGACGGCATCTGGTCGGCGCGCGGCATGCCGTAATCCATGAACGAGCCGGTGAGAAGCTGGCCGCTCGCGGGGTCGTAGACGCACCCTTCGTACAGCGCTTGGCCGATGCCCTGGATGGTGCCGCCATGCACCTGGCCCTCGACGAGCAGCGGGTTCATCACGACGCCGAAATCGTCGACGATCGTGTAGCGCTCGAACGACACCGTGCCCGTGTCGGGATCGATTTCGATCTCGGCGATATGGCAGCCATTGGGGAACGTCGCCCCTTTGGGCAGATGCGTTGCCTGGCCTTCGAGGCCGAGTGCTTGGTCCGGCGGCAGCTTCGCCTTCATGTGCGCCGTCTTGGCCAATTCGGCGACGGTGATCGCCTTGTCGGTCCCCGCCACTTTGAATGAACCGTCGGAGAACTCGATGTCCGCGTCGGCGGCTTCCATCAGGTATGCGGCAAGCTTGCGCCCGCGCGCGATCACGTCCTTGGCGGCGAGGCTCACGGCCGTGCCGGTCACGGCGAGTGCGCGGCTGCCGCCCGTGCCGCCATTGTAGATCGCAACGTCGGTATCGCCCTGCACGACGCGCACTTTGTCGAGCGGAATGCCGAGCGCATCGGCCACGATCTGCGCAAAGGCGGTTTCGTGCCCCTGGCCGTTCGACTGGTTGCCGACGCGCACAAACGCCCCGCCCGACGGATCGAACTGGATGTGCGCGGACTCGTCGCCGCCGCCGCCGCAGACTTCCGTGTACATCGCAAGCCCGGTGCCGCGCAACTTGCCGGCCTTCTTGGAGGCTTCGCGCCGCGCCTCGAACCCGTTCCAGTCCGCGCGCGCCAACGCGTCGTCGAGATTGCGCGCGTATTCGCCGCTGTCGTAGGTGTTGCCGAGAGCGGTCTTGTAGGGCATCGCGGCCGGCGCGATGAAATTGCGCCGCCGCACTTCGGCGGGCGACAGACCAAGCGTTTTGCCGACCTTTTCGATCACGCGCTCGACGACGTAGTTGGCTTCCGGTCGGCCCGCCCCGCGATAGGCATCGACCGGGGCCGTGTTCGAGAACACGCCCTTGTATTCGGCGAACGCGGCCGGGATCGCGTAGACGCCGACGAGCATCGACGCCCCCGCCGCCGTCGCAACGAACGTGCTGTATTGCGAGCAATAGGCGCCGAGATTGGCGTTGGTCTGCACATGCAGGCCCAGAATGCGCCCGTCAGCGTCGATCGCCGCACGCGCTTTGGTCAGATGGTCGCGCCCGTGCGTATCGGTAAGGAACGCCTCGCTGCGATCGGAAATCCAGCGCACGGGCCGCTCGAGTGCCCGCGCCGCAAACAGGCACGCAACGTATTCGGGGAACACGAAAATCTTCATGCCGAAACCGCCGCCGACGTCGCCCGTGACGACGCGCAGCTTGCTTTCCGGGATCTTGAAGATTTCGCCCGCCAGCACCTTGCGCATGCCGAAGCCGCCTTGCGTGCTGCAATAGAGCGTGAGGCGGTCTTCGCCGCGCGCATAGTCGGCGATGGCGCCGCGCGGCTCGATCGAGTTGGGCACCAGCCGGTTGTTGACGAGATCGATTTCGACCGTCTTTGCGGCAGACGCGAAGGCGGCTTTGGTTTTGGCTTCGTCGCCGATCGTCCAGTCGAATGCGATATTGCCCTTGGCCGCGCTCCATACGATCGGCGCATCGGGGGCGATCGCAGCCGCGATGTCGCCGACGGCCGGCAAGGGTTCGTAGTCGATCGCGACGGCCTCGGCGGCATCGCGTGCGTCTTCCGCGCGCTCGGCCACGACGAGCACCACGGCTTCGCCCGCAAAGCGCACGCGGCCCCGCGCCAAGGCCGGGCGCGGCGGCGGCGTGAAGGCGCTGCCGTCGCGGTTTTTGAGCGGCGCCATGCACGGCACGTTGCCGATGCCGGCAGCCGCCAGATCGTCGCCCGTGAATACGCCGATCACGCCCGGCATCTCGCGCGCAGCCGCGACGTCGATGCTGCGGATGTCGGCATGCGCGTGCGGGCTGCGGACGAAAAACCCGTAAGTCTGGCGCGCCAGCGCCACGTCGTCGAGATAGCGTCCGGCCCCCTTCAGCAGGCGGGCATCTTCGACGCGGCGCGGCATCTGGGCTTTTCCGAACTTGCTCATTTTACGACCCTCGAATTTCCTTGGAACGGCGACTGTGGCAAATCGCCTGACGGCATGCAATGGCGCTAGAATTGGCGGCGATGGAACACGGCAAGACGATCGTTCTGGCAGGTGCGGCAGGATCGCAAACGAGGCTGGGGCGCGTGATCGCCGCATTCAAGCGCAGCTTCTACGTGGCCGACGCGGACGGGCGCATTGCCTGCGCCGGCGGCCCCGATCTGGGCGCTGGGCCTTTGAATATCCTCTATGCCGCCTGCCCGCCGATCCCGGCGGTGGGTGCGGCGTGGCAATTCGCGCTCGATACTGTGCCGATCTGGCGGCCGGAGCCGTGGCCGAATCTGGATGCGCACGCCTGCCGACGCGTGGCGGCCGCCATTCCGCGCGAAAGAGGTTTGCTGGCGCCAGCCGCAGACGATCCGTTCAAAGCGGCTGCACACGCCCCGCTCGCCGCACTGGCCCACTGGCGACGCGGGCCGGTGCCGCCGATCCTGGAAGATCTGCTCGGTCTCGGGCCCGGCCTCACGCCGGCGGGCGACGATGCGCTCGGCGGCGCGGCGCTCGCCTTGCGTGCAGTCGGCCGGATGGAAGACGCCGACGCATTGCGCGACTTTCTGCGGGGCCGCCTAGCGACCGCCACGAATGCGATTTCGGCCGCCCATTTGAGCGCTGCCCTCGACGGCGCGGGCGCGCAAGCGTTGCACAGAATTCTTGCCGATATCGTGCAGGGGCAAACGCCCGACCTCAGCCCCCTCGACGCGATCGGCCACAGTTCGGGCTACGACGCACTCGCCGGGATCGTTGCGGTTCTAGCGTAGGCGCGAAATCGCCAAAGCAAGCTCGGCTGCACGCGCGTTGGAGGGGGCCACCAGAATGCCGGCCTGTTCGAGCTTGCGCACCTGGCTTGCGCGATGCTGCGGATCGAGATCGGTGCCGATGACCGACGCGACCACGGCGGGCCGCTGGTCGCCGGCCGCACCCACGACGCGCGCGGCGGCCCCGGCGGGATCTTCGTGCGCACCGAAGCCGATCACGATGTCGACCAGCACCACAGCCACGCCCGATTCCTCGAGCGCTTGAGCAAGGGCTGCGTCGCGCACCGTGGGATCGATCATCGGATGCGGGCGGCCGACCGTGTATTCGTCCGCCCCGTAATCGACGAAGCTGTGGCCCGAGGCGGGCTTGGTCGGCAAGGCGCCGGGCACCGGCGCATTCGACCAGAAGGCTTCGCCCGCCGCGCGCAGCACCAGCTGCGCTTCGGCGCAGAGCGTGCCGCCGCTATACACACCGCGCACCCAGCGCCGTGCGGGTGCCAGATGTTCGCGCGCTTCGGCCGCTTTGGCGTCCACGTCGAAGCCCGCATCCACACCCGCCCCGCCGGTCGTGCGCGCGACCGCATCTGCCGCCGCCGCCGCAAGCGTGGGCGCAAACCGCGCATTGGCAGGCATGCCCGAGCCGTCGGCACCCAGAAAGCAGATCGTGAAATTCTTGGGGCTCTTGGCCACGCGTGCCAGGACGGTTGCGGCCACCGATGCCGCCGGCGGCTTCGAGACGATCACGATATGCGTCGTATCGGCATCGGCATCGAGCGCATCGAGGGCCGCAAGCATGGTGAGGCCGCCGACGCGTTCGGACAGATCGCGCCCGCCCGTGCCGATGCCGTGCGACACGCCGGCCCCGGCGCGCGCGATCAAACACGCCACTTCCTGCAAGCCCGTGCCTGCCGCAGCCACGATGCCGATTGGCCCTTGCGGCACTTGGTTGGCAAACGCAAGCGGCGTGCCCGCGATCATCGCCGTTCCGCAATCGGGGCCCATCACGAGAAGCCCGCGCGTCCGCGCTTCGAGCTTCAATGCGCGCTCTTCTTCGATCCCGACATTGTCGGAAAAAATCATCGCATGCATGCCGCGCGCGAGCGCTTTGCGCGCTTCCGCGGCCGCAAACGCCCCCGGCACCGAGATCAGCGCCAGCGTGCCGCCGCCAAGGGCGCGCATCGCGGCGTCGATCGAACGCGGCCGCCGCTCGGCCCCGCCGCGTGCCGTGTGTTTGGGCCGCGCCAGCAACGCGTCGGCCTCGTCGAGCGCCGCGTCGGCCGCTTTGGCATCGACCGCTTTGACCGCGACCACAAGATCGTTGGCTCCCGCCGCACGGCCCGTCGCGTCGAGCAGGCCCGCATCTTCCATGATGCGCAGATTGGACGGCGTGCCGATCATCAAGGCCGCCGACGTCACGCCCGGCAGCGCTGCCACGGTCTGCGACAGCCGCATGAGCGCGACCGAGTCGAGATAGAAGCCTTTGCGGACGCGATTGGCTTTGGCCGACATCACGCCACCCCCATGATTTCGGCGACGGCGGCGAGCGCCTCGTCGAAACATTTAAGCGGCGCTTTGACCGTGCCCGCCCCGACCTGGCCGATGCCGGGCTTCTTGTGCGCAATGCCGGTATTGATCGTAGGCGCAATGCCGGTCTCGACGACCTTGCGAATGTCGATGCCGACAGGCGTGCCCGCAAAATCGAGGCCGGGGATCGTCCAGTCGGGATTGCGGCCGACCGCGATGTCCATCATCGCGCGCGTGATGTCGAGCGCGTCGGACGCGGAACCGGCGCCGACGAAACCCGCGACGGCGGGCGAAGCCGCCATCGCAAAGCCGCCCAAACCCACGGTTTCGACGATGGCGCTGTCGCCGATGTCGGGATTGGCGTCGGCGGCCGAATAACCCGCGAAATAAAGCCCCGTCGGCTGTTCGACCGGGGCCGTGAACCAGCGCTCGCCGGTCGCGGCCACGCGAATGCCGAACTCGGTGCCGTTGCGGCACATGGCGGTTACCAAAGTCGCGTTGGCAATTCCTTTGGCGGGATCGGCGATCGCCTTGCCCATCGCCATGGCGACGTTCAGGAAAAACTGGTCGTTGCCGCCGATGAACTCGAACACGCCCGCAAGTTTGGCGGGATCGGAAATCGCGCGCGCCAGATGCGGCGCCATCGCGCGCACGAACAGGCTCGTGCAGGCGACGTTGCGCTGGTGCATCTCGTCCCCCATCGTGAGTCCGCGCGCGATGATGTTCTTGAGGCCGAGCCCGCCCGCGGCGCGCAAGGAAGCCGCCAAAGCGGGCGCGAGGTCGCTTGCCAGCCAGCGCAGGCGCTTCAGAACGTCGGCATCGTTGCCGCCGAAGCGCATGACCTTGCCGAGCCCTTCGTTCAGCGTGCAATAGGCGCGGTTGCCGAAAGCGCGGTTCTCGACGACCAGGACCGGCATCGAGCGCGTGATCATGCCGGTCATCGGCCCGACCGCGCCCAGATGGTGGTTCGGCACGAACCTGACGCCGCCCGACGCGGCGAGCTTGTCGGCGGCCTCGAGATCCGGCGCCCAGCCTTCGAGCACGATCGCCCCCTGGATGGCCCCGCGCAGCGGGCCGCACATTTGCGGCCATTCGATGGGCGGTCCCGCATGGCCGATCATGCGGTCTTCAAGACCTTTCAAAACGTCGCCGGCAACCTGCACGTCGATCAGCACCGGATCGGCGGCGAGCAGCCGCTTCAGCGCCTCGGCATTGGCCGCTTCGATGGCGGGCACGCCGTCGAGTTTGGCCAACAGGCGAGCCAGCCCCGCATCGCCGCGCGCGGGCGGCTGCCAATCGAGATCGACGACCGGAATATCGGCGGCCGCCAAATCGCGGGCGAAGCTTTCGAGCCCGATATTGACGACTTGGAGCGGCGTTTTGAGCAGCGAATCGACAGTCATTGAAATGTCCTAAACCGGAGGCGCGCGGGAGTGAAGCTTGGCACCGACGCTTTTGCAAGGCTCGCGGCAGGACCAATACAATATTCCCAATGTCGAGGCCTGTTTTCTCTTTTTGGCCGCTGGCGGGCGCAGTCTGCTAGGCTCGGCCTCATGAGCGATTCCCGCACGCGCCTTGCCGCCGCCCTTGCCGAACGCTTCGGCGAAAACTTCGCCATTCCCAACACGCCCAACGTCGCCGCGCTCGCCCCCTTGGCCGAGCGCGGCTCGGTGCGCAGCTATTCGGATGCCGCCGTCGATCCCGCCCTCGTGCGCTTGCTGTGCGCGATCGCCCTTGCTGCCCCCAGCAAATCCGATCTGCAGCAGGCCGATATCGTGGCGATCGACGACCCAGCACTTCGCGCCGCGCTTGCCGACTGCTGCAGCGGCAATCCGTGGGTGGCGGCCGCACCCGTGTTTCTGGTGTTCTGCGCCAACAACCGGCGCCAGATCCGCGTGCACGAACGCCAGGGCCACGCCTTCGCCAACGACCATCTCGACGCGATGTTCAACGCCGCCGTCGATGCCGGCATTGCGCTGGCACAGTTTGTGGCGGCGGCCGATCTCGTGGGGCTCGGCACCTGCCCTATATCGGCCATTCGCAATCGTGCGGCCGACGTGTCGGGTCTGCTCGGCTTGCCCGCACGCGTGTTCCCGGTCGCAGGCCTGTGCGTCGGCTGGCCCAAGGAAGCCGTGCGTATCTCGCCGCGCCTGCCGACGAGCTTGCGCGTGCACACCGACCGCTACGACGAGGGCGATCTCGATGCGACGATCGACGCGTACGATGCGCGCCGCAACCGCACGCGGCCTTTTGCCGCACAGCGCGATATTGCGCGTTTCGGCGAGGCCGCCGCCTATGGCTGGAGCGAGGACAAAGCGCGCCAGTATGCGAACCTGGAACGCGGCGATTTCGGCGCCTATATTCGGGCGATCGGATTCAAACTGGATTGAGCCCCATGACCGCTGCCTTGGCCCCGACGGCCGCCGAAACGATGTTCGACCTTGCGGCTCTTTCCGCAACGCCCGCATCGAACGATCCGTTCCTGCATGTGGTCGTGCCGAGTTTCGTGCGCCCCGACGCGGTCGACCGCATCGACCGCGACTGGCCGCAGATCGGCAAGCCGGGCGCGTTTCCCACCGCGTCGCTGAGCCTGAAACCGGCCGCAAGTGATCTTGTCGCGTCCCTCGAAAGCGCGGCGTTCCGCGACGCGATCTCGGCGAAGCTCGGCCTCGATCTCTCGGGCTTGCCGACCATGATCACGTTCCGCGACCGCTGCCGCGCGCGCGACGGGCAAATCCACACGGATTCGAAAACCAAAGTCGTGACCGTGCTGCTTTATCTGAACAAGCCGACCGGCGGCTGGCAGGACCAGGGCGGGCGTTTGCGCCTGCTGCGCGGCCCCGAAAGCCTCGAAAACTACACGGCCGAAATTTCGCCTGTGGACGGCACGATGCTTGCCTTCAAATGCACGCGCGACGCTTGGCACGGCCACGCGAGCTACGAAGGCCCGCGCCACGTGCTGCAGATGAATTGGATGGTCGATCAGGCGACCAAAGACCGCGAAGAAGGCCGCCACAAAATGTCGGCGTTTTTGAAGAAGCTCAATCCGTTCGGCTGACGCCGAACGCAGATCCTCAAGCTTCTCCCATCGGCTCCATGCAGGCGGCGGCCACGGCTTCGGCCGGGTCCTTGCCGCCCCAAACGACATATTGGAACGCCGGGTAGAAGCGCTCGCACTCGGTGAGTGCGACATCGACGAGATCTTCGATCTGTTCGACCGTCGCCCCGCGCGCGCCGCGCAGCGGCACGGCATGGCGGAAGGTCGGCAGCCCGTCTTCGCCCGACAGGTCGAAATGGCCGAGCCACAGCCGCTCGTTGGCGAGTGCCAGCAATTCGGTCACCACGCCGCGCCGATGTTTGGGCAGGCGCAGATCGAGCGCGCAGGAGAAATGCAGCGCACTCATGTCTTCGTTCCAGGCGAAATAGACGCGGTAGTCGCACCAGCGGCCGGGAATTTGCGCGACCAGCTCCTCGTCGGCCGCGCGTTCGCACGGCCATTCGTTCGCGGTCACGATTTCTTCGATAATGTCGAGCGGGTTGACGGCGTTTTCGGAAGTCTGGTGCACCGAGACGTCGGCCATGCCGTGGGCTCCCACTGGGACGCAAAATTGAACCTTCTCGCGTTCCCGCCCGAAGTGCCTCCCAGGGCTAGACCCGGAAGTTGCGACTCGACGCAGGAACACAAGGGATAGCGTGCCAAACGCGAGTCAAGGGAGCAATGAAATTTCGCATTTACCCCCAAGATAAAGCGTGGGGGGGCGTCCAATAGCCACTATATGACGGGATCAAGACGAAGTGTCGGTGGAGGACACGGCCTTCAACCTATTGAGTTCGGCCGCAAGCGCTTCGATCTGGCTTGCCAGCCTCTCGTTTTCGAGGCGCGCATTGGCGGCCATCTCCTTGACGGCCTCGAATTCGTCGCGCGCCACCAGATTCTGGCTCTGCAGCCAGCGTTCGAGCACAAGGCGCGCTTGCGCGTCGATTTCCTGGCGCAGCGCGCCAAAAGCGGAGAGCGCACCGGTGGCGGCGCGCGAAAGATCGTCGAGGATTCGATTGTCGGTTTGCATGGCGCTATTATGGCCTCGAGATGCGTCTTGTTGCAACGGCGTGCGCTGAACACATATAACCCGACGGCATCTTCAAGCAACAAGCGGACATTCCATGATCGTCGTCACGGGCGGGGCAGGTTTCATCGGCGCCAATCTTTTGGCCGGGCTCGAGGCGAAGCTTTCGAGTCCGCTCGTGTGCGTCGACCGCATGGGCACAGGCGACAAATGGCGCAACATCGCAAAGCGCAATCTCTTCGATCTTGTGCGCCCCGAAGATCTGCCCGCGTTTCTCAGCGCCAACAAAGGCCGCATCGAAACCGTCTTCCATTTGGGCGCCAATTCGAGCACGACCGAAACCGACGTCGACGAAATCGTGCGCAGCAACGTGCGCGCAACGCTCGATCTGTGGGATTGGTGTGCAAGCACCGGCGTTGCCTTCATCTACGCCTCGTCGGCCGCCACCTACGGCGACGGCCGGTTCGGCTTCGTCGACGACCCCTCGCCCGCCGCCCTTGCCAAACTCGCCCCGCTCAATCCCTATGGCTGGTCCAAACATTTCGTCGATCGGCGCATCGCGGCGACCTTGGCCGATTCCAAAGCCAAACGGCCGCGCCAGCATGTCGGCCTCAAGTTTTTCAACGTCTACGGCCCCAACGAATACCACAAGGGCGCGCAGCGCTCGGTCGTGCACCAGATCTACCCCTACGCCGCCAAGGGGGCGCCGTTCGAATTGTTCCGCTCGCACAAGCCGGGCGTGCCCGACGGCGGGCAGAAGCGCGACTTCATATGGGTCGGCGACACGGTGGATGCGATGCTGTGGCTGCAGGCCAATCCGCAGATCTCGGGCCTGTTCAATCTCGGCACCGGCAAGGCGCGCACGTTCCTCGATCTTGCGGCGTGCGTCTATCGCGAGGCCGGAACTGAACCCAACATCGCCTGGCGCGACACGCCCGAAACGATGCGCGACAAATACCAGTATCTGACCGAGGCGAGCACCACGCGGCTGCGCCAGGCCGGCTACACCAAGCCTTTCACCGAGCTCGAAGAAGGCGTGCGCCGCTATGTGCGCAACCATCTCGGCGCCGCGGACCCCTATCTCTAGATGGCGATCGCGTTTCCCGCCATCGATCCGATCGCGCTCGAGTTGGGGCCCATCGTCGTGCGCTGGTACGCGCTGGCCTACGTGGCCGGCATTCTCGGCGGCTGGCGCTATGCGGCGTCGCTGAATGCCGGGCGCCTGCGTGCGATGGCGACCGAACAGCTCGACGATTTCGTGGTCTGGGTCACGCTCGGCATCATCCTGGGCGGGCGCTTGGGCTATGTGCTGTTCTACAAGCCCGGCTACTATCTGGACGAACCGCTCGAAGCATTGATGCTGTGGCGCGGCGGCATGAGTTTCCATGGCGGCTTGCTCGGCGTCGCCGTGGCGATCGCGCTGTTCGCGCGCCGCAATCGGCTCGATCTCTTCCGGGTGGGCGATCTCGTCACGGCCGTCGTTCCCATCGGATTGTTTTTCGGGCGCATCGCCAATTTCATCAACGGCGAGCTTTATGGCCGTGCGGCACCGGACGTGCCGTGGGCGATGGTGTTCCCGCACGGCGGGCCGGAGCCGCGCCATCCGAGCCAGCTCTACCAGGCCGGGCTCGAAGGGCTGTGCCTGCTGGTGCTGCTCTATGCGCTCACGCACAGTTCGAAGTGGCGCAACCGCCCCGGCGCGATCGCGGGCGCTTTTCTCGCGGGCTACGGTGTGGCGCGTTGCATCGGCGAATTGTTCCGCGAACCCGACGCGCATCTGGGCTTCCTGTGGGGGCCGCTGACGATGGGCATGCTGCTGTCGGTGCCAATGATGGCGGCCGGCGCATGGCTGATCGCGACGGCGCGCAGCCGCGCGTGACGGCGCTTGCACGCAAACTCGGCGCCCGCATTGCCGCAAGCGGACCGCTGCCGGTCGATGCCTATATGGCCGCGTGTTTGGCCGACGAAGCGTTCGGCTACTATCGAAGTGCGACCGCCATCGGTGCGGCCGGCGATTTCACAACCGCACCCGAGATCGCCCAGGTGTTCGGCGAATTGATCGGCCTGTGGCTCGCCGACCAATGGCAAGCGCAAGGCGCGCCGCAGCGTTTCAACCTCGTCGAACTCGGGCCCGGGCGCGGCGTGTTGATGCAGGATGCGCTGCGCGCGGCGGGCCAAGCGCTGCCCGCCTTCGCTGCGGCAGCCCGCCTGCATCTCGTGGATATTTCGGTGCCGATGCGCGAGGAACAGCGCCGCCGCTTGGCTGCGCATGCGCCCACCTGGCACGCTGAACTCGCCGACGTGCCGAACGACGCGCCTATGTTCGCCGTCGCCAACGAGTTTTTCGACGCGTTGCCCGTGCGCCAGCATGTACGCCGCGGTTCGGCTTGGCACGAGCGTCGGGTTGGACTGCACGAAGGCCGCTTGGGCTTCGTCGAGGGCGAGGCGGTGCCGGGCGATTTCGCGCGCGCCGAAGCGCCCGAGGGTGCCGTCGTCGAAACCTGCCCCGCCGGCGAGGCGATCGCGCAGGAATTGGGTGCGCGCATTGCCGAACTGGGCGGAGCGGCCCTCGCGATCGACTACGGCACGGCCGTGTCGGGTTGGGGCGACACGCTGCAGGCCTTGCGCCAGCACAAACCCGTCGACGTGTTCGAAGCGCCGGGCGAATGCGATCTTACGGCGCATGTCGATTTCCCGGCTTTGATGGCGGCGGCGCGCAAGGGCGGCGCGGCGAGCTACGGCATCGTCGGCCAGGGTGCGTTTCTCACGCGCCTCGGCTTGCCCGTGCGTCTGGGGCGTCTGCTCAGATCGGCCGCGCCGCGCCAGGCGCGCGAACTTGCAAAAGCCAGCCAGCGCTTGCTTGATCCGCGCGAAATGGGCACGCTCTTCAAAGTCGTTTGCATCGTTCCGGCGGGTTCCGCACCGCCGCCGGGTTTCGTCTCAGAGCTTGAAATCTGACATGTCGCTGGTCACGCTCGGAACGCTCAACCGCCAAGACGGCATGCGCCACGCCTTCTTTTCGCGCCACGGCGGCGTGAGCACGGGCATCTACGCCTCGCTCAATTGCGGCCTCGGCTCGCGCGACGCAGCGGAAGCCGTGCGCGAAAATCGCGCGCGTGCGGCCGCCATGCTCGATCTGCCGGGCACTGCGATCTCGACCCTCTATCAGGTGCATGGTGCAGCCGTGGTCGAGCTCGAGGCGCCGCTGGCCGCCGACGCGCGCCCGCAGGCCGATGCGTTCGTGAGCAAAACGCCGGGCGTGGTGCTGGGCATCCTCGCGGCCGACTGCACGCCGGTGCTGTTCTGCGATGCGCAAGCGCGCGTGATCGGCGCGGCCCATGCCGGGTGGAAGGGGGCGGTCGGCGGCGTTTTGGAAGCCACGATCGCCGCGATGGCAAAGCTCGGCGCCGTGCCGTCCCGCATCGTGGCGGGCATCGGGCCTTGCATCGGCAAACAAAGCTACGAGGTGGGGGCCGAGTTTCCGGCGCCGTTTCTGGCGCAGGACCCGGCCGCGAAGCGTTTTTTCGCACCCGGTCGTTTGCCCGGCAAATTCATGTTCGATCTGCCGGGCTATGTCGCCGCACGGCTCGAGGCGGCCGGGATCGCCGAAATCGAGGCGACCGGCAACGACACGTGCGCGGAATCCGATCGGTTTTTCAGCTATCGTCGCAGCTGCCTCAGGGGCGAGCCCGATTACGGGCGCGGCCTGTCGGCGATCGTTCTGGAGCCGTGAGCCATGCCGCATCTTCTGTTTTTCCTGCTGATCTTGATTTTGGGTCTGGTCGTGTCGTGCTTCGCCTAGCGGCGGCGCTGCTGGCTTTGCTCTGCGTTGCCTGCGGACCCGTGCCGCGGCCTTTTGCGCCCGACGACAAACTCGAAACTCCCAACCCGCTGCTGCGCCTGACCGACCATGGCGGCGTCGTGGTTGCGCCCGCCGCCGGTCTGCCGCTTGCCCAAGGGCGCGCCGTGGCCGAGGCGGTCGCCCAGGCTTTGCGCGAGGCCGACATTCCGGCAAATACGCGCATCGGCAACCCCTACAGCCTCGTGCTCGATCTGCAGGCATTGCCCGCACCGGGGGGCCTTGCGCTGGCGGCGACCCTCGTCGATCAAGAAGGGACCAATCTGTTCGACGGCGAATCGCGCGGCGCGCTTCCGCCCAATCCCGAACAGGCCGCGGGCTGGATCGGTCTGGCGCAGCCTTTGGCGCGCGCCATCGTGCTGGCGATGAAGCCCGAAACCGCGATCGCCCGCCGTCTGCCGGCGGTGCTGGTCGGCAAAGTCACGGGTGCGCCCGCCAACGACGCCAACGCGTTGGCGCGCAGTCTTGCCTTCCAGCTGGGCCGTGCGGGCTTGCGCGTCGTCGATGCGCCCGGGGCAGATACGATCACCGTCGAAGGCGAGGTCACGATCGCCGAACTCGGATCGGAAACGCGCCGCCTGGCCATTGCTTGGCGCGTGACCGACAAAAACGGCGTCGAGCTCGGCCGCGTCGATATGCAAAACCACGTGCCGCGCGTGTCGATCGAGCGGCAATGGTCGGAAATGTCGTTCGAAATCGCCACCGCCGCGGCCGAAGGGATTCTCGACATTGCCGAGCGCGCGCGCCTCGGTGCCGATTGACGGCCGGGCTGCGGCGCCCTACCTCTATTGATATTCCTTTCAAGCTGAGGCTGTCCCATGTCCGCCAAACGCGCCAAACCGAAAAACGCGGCCCCGTCGGCAGCCCATCCCGCCGACCCGGCGGCCGGCCTCGAAGATCGCGCGCTCGACGCCGCCTTGCGGCTCGCCGCTACGCGCCGCTGGAGCGACATCGCGCTCGGCGAAATCGCCGCCGAAGCGGGCCTCACGCTCGGCGAGATGCTGCGCCATGTGCGCTCGAAATCGGCGCTTCTGGCGGCCTTCTCGCGGCGCATCGATGAAGCGATGCTGGCCACACCCGCCGAGGCGGACGGCTCGGTCAAAGACCGGCTGTTCGAATTGCTGATGCGGCGTTTCGACGCGCTTGGGCCCTATCGCGATGCCGTACAGGGCATTCTCGACGGCATGGCACGCGATCCGGCCACCACGCTCTGCCAGGGGCCAGCCTTGATCGCCAGCATGCGGTATCTGGGTGATGCTTCCGGGGTAAAAACCACAGGGCTGCTAGGGCCTTTAAAGATCAATGCCTTAGCTGCCGTCTATTTGGGCACGTTGCGGATTTGGCTCAAAGACGACAGCGCAGATGCAGCAAAGACGATGGCCCATCTCGACAAGCAACTTGGACGTCTCGAGTCTTGGACATCGAATATTCCAGCCTTTTTAAAGGGCACACCGGCCTGAAAAACGCCACCCCCGTCTCTGCTGCACTGCACAAATTCGCTTGACGTATTCGGTTCCGTGAGGCATTTTGCCCAAGCTTTAAGCTTGCCCGATTGCGAGCTGTGAAAAAGTCACCCGCTTGCGAGAGGAACCACGCCATGATGAAGGGGACAACCAAGATGCCGTTTGGCGATTTCGACTTCGGTAAGATGTTCGACATGTCGAAATTCGACATGACGAAGCAGATGGGCGAATTCAAGTTCGCCGCCGTCGACATGGAAGGCGTGGTAGCCACGCAGCGCAAGAACATCGAAGCGCTCGCCAAGGCCAACCAGCTCGCCGTCGAAAGCATGCAGGCGATCGCCCGCCGCCAGTCGGAAATCTTCCGCTCGATGATGGAAGAAGCCTCCTCGGCCGCACGCGAAGTGATGGCTGCCGGCAGCCCCGAAGAGAAGGCCGCCAAGCAGACCGAGATCGTCAAGGAAGCCTTCCAGCGCGCCGTCGTGAACATGCGCGAACTGGCCGAGCTCGTGGCGAAGTCGCAGACCGACGCGATGGACGTCGTGCAGCAGCGCGTTGCCGACAGCCTCGACGAAATCAAGACGGTCATCGCGAAGAAGAAGTAATTTTTTCTTCGTGCTAAGAGACAGGCCCCGCCGGAAACGGCGGGGCCTTTTTCGTTGTGGAGACCGGTGCGATGGACCAGATCGGATTTGCCGATTTCGAGCGCGTGGATATTCGGGTGGGCACCGTGGTTACGGCCGAACCGTTTCCGCAAGCGCGCAAACCCGCTTTCAAACTGCAGATCGATTTCGGGCCCGAGATCGGCGTCAAAAAGAGTTCCGCGCAGATCACGGTGCATTACACGCCCGAAACGCTGGTCGGCCGCCAAGTCGCCGCCGTCGTGAATTTCCCGCCGCGCCAGATCGGCCCGTTCATGAGCGAAGTTCTGACGCTGGGCTTTCCCGACGCGAACGGTGCGGTCGTGCTGATCGGCCCGACGCTGCCCGTTCCCAACGGCGGCAAGCTTTTCTGAGGTGCAACGATGACCGATCCCAAGATCCTGCTCGTCGGCTGCGGCAAAATGGGCGGGGCCATGCTGCAAGGCTGGCTTGCCGATGCGGGCCTCGGGCCGTTTGTCGCGGTCGAACCTGGCCCTGCCGCCGCGGCCGCCCACGCCCGCGTTTGCCAGGTGGCCGATGCCGCCGCGATTCCGGCCGGTTTTGTGCCCGACGTCGTGGTCTTCGCGACCAAGCCGCAAGTGATGAACGACGTGGTGCCCGCCTATCGGCGTTTTGCGGCGGGCGCCTTGTTCGTGTCGATCGCAGCGGGGACCACGATCGCGACCTTCGAGAAGCATCTGGGTGATGGCATCGCGATCGTGCGCGCGATGCCGAATACGCCCGCCGCCGTCGGGCGCGGCATTTCGGGCGCTTACGCAAGCCCGGCCGTTTCGCCCGAGCAGCGTGCGCTTGCCGACCGGCTGCTGCGCAGCGTGGGTGCGGTCGAATGGGTGGCGAGCGAAACGCTGATCGATGCCGTGACGGCCGTTTCGGGCTCGGGCCCGGCTTACGTGTTTTTGCTGGCCGAGGCGCTGGCGCAGGCGGGCGCAAAAGCAGGCCTGCCTGCCGAGCTGGCCCAGCGCCTGGCGCGTGCCACGGTCGCCGGGGCCGGCGAATTGCTGCATCAAGCCCCTGAATCGGCAGAACAATTGCGCAAGAATGTGACATCCCCCAACGGCACCACGGCGGCCGCCTTGGCCGTGCTGATGGCCGCAGACGGGTTCGGCCCGCTGCTCGAACGCGCAGTTGCCGCCGCCGCCAAACGCGCGCACGAACTCGCGCGTTAGAGACGGCTCCACGAGCCATAGACAGACCCGGGCGACGCTGTTATTTTCCCGGCCGCTCGCGCTGGACGGTGTTTTCGACCCGCGCGGGTTTGTCGTTTTTGGCATCGCTATCAAGACTTTGCGCAAGCTTGCGCGCGACGGATCGGCACGATGAAAATTCTCGCCTGCAATTCCAACCGGGTCCTGGCCGAAGCCGTCGCCGAATATCTCGATATTCCGCTGACCAAGGCGAATATCCGACGCTTCGCCGACCAGGAAGTGTTCGTCGAGATTCTCGAAAACGTGCGCGGCGAAGACGTGTTCGTCGTGCAGTCGACGAGCTTCCCGGCCAACGACCATCTGATGGAATTGCTGGTGTCGATCGACGCGTTGCGGCGCGGTTCGGCGCGCCGCATCACGGCCGTTTTGCCGTACTACGGCTACGCGCGGCAGGACCGTAAGTCCGGCCCGCGCACGCCGATCTCGGCCAAGCTCGTGGCCAATCTCATCACCACCGCGGGGGCTGACCGCGTCGTGACGGTCGATCTGCACGCCGGCCAGATCCAAGGTTTCTTCGACATCCCGCTCGACAACCTGTTCACCGCACCCACCTTCGTCAAAGACATGCGCGACCGCTTCAAGGGTGCGGACGTGGTGATGGTGAGCCCGGACGTGGGCGGCGTCGTTCGCGCGCGCGCGATCGCCAAGCGCGTCGAGGCCGATCTTGCAATCATCGACAAGCGCCGCGAACGCGCGGGCGTTTCGGAAGTCATGAACATCATCGGCGACGTCAAAGGGCGCACCTGCGTGCTCGTGGACGACATCGTCGACAGTGCCGGCACGCTGTGCAATGCGGCCGTCGCCCTCATGGACGAGGGCGCCAAAGAAGTTTGGGCCTACGTGGTGCACGGCGTGCTGTCGGGTGCCGCCGTGGCGCGCGTGACGGCCTCGCCCCTCAAAGAACTCGTGCTGACCGATTCCATCCTGGCGACCGAGGCCGTGAAGGCGGCGGGCAATATCCGCCAGGTGCCGATCGCCCCCTTGCTGGCCGAGGCGATGAAACGCATCAGCGAAGAACGTTCGGTTTCGAGCCTGTTCGACTAGAGCAGGATCGAGACCGACGACGACCGACGTTGCGGCACCCCTGGAGGCCGGCGTCGGAACCCTGGTAGAGGAGAGTAGAGTATGTCGACTGCAATCAAGCTCGCGGCCACCGCGAGACAGCGGGCTGGGAAAGGGGCCGCCCGCGCCGTCCGTCGTGAGGGCCGCGTGCCGGCCGTCATCTACGGCGACAAAACAGCCCCTGTGATGATCTCGCTCGATCCGCGCGACGTCATGCGCGAGGCGTCCAAGGCCGGGTTCTTCACCCGTCTTTACGACGTCGAAGTGGACGGCAAAGCGCACCGCGTGCTGCCGCGCGACATCCAGTTCCACCCGGTGAACGACAAGCCCGAACATGTCGACTTCCAGCGCGTGGGCGAATCCACGCGCGTGCGCGTCGAAGTGCCGGTCAAGCTCGAGAACCTGGAAAAGTCGCCGGGCGTGAAGCGCGGCGGCGTGGTCAATCTCGTGCGCCACGCGGTCGAAGTGTGGGCGATGCCGGGCAACATTCCCTCGCGCATCGTGATCGACATGGCCGGTCTCGACATCGGCGATTCGATCCACATCGAAGCGATCAAGTTGCCCGAGGGCGTGAAGCCCACCATCGCGCGCAACTTCACGGTCGTGGCCTTGCGCGCCCCGAGCGTGTCGAAGGTCGAGGAAAAGACCGAGACCGTTGCGGCAGCCGCAGCCCCCGCGGCCGACGGCAAGGCGGCACCCGCCGCTGCAGCCGGTGCCAAGGCCGGCGACGCCAAGGCGGCACCTGCCGCTGCGGCCGCCAAGCCGGCTGCCAAGAAGTAAGGCAGCGCCGTTTCGCGATAGTTCGGGGCCCGGACCATGAAGCTCCTCGTCGGGCTTGGCAATCCGGGCCCCGAATACGCGAACAACCGCCACAATGTCGGTTTCCATGTCCTCGACGCCGTTGCGGCGCGTTGGCATTTCGGACCGTGGAAAAAGCGCCTGGGCGGCATCACCGCCGAGGGCGACATCGCCGGCCACCGCACCGTGGCGCTGAAGCCGCTCACCTACATGAACGATTCCGGCCGCTCGGTCGGCGAAGCGAGCCGGTTTCTCAAGATCGTGCCGGGTTCGATCGTGGTGGTGCACGACGAGCTCGATCTGCCGCCCGCCAAAATCCGCACCAAATCGGGCGGCGGCCATGGCGGGCACAACGGGCTGCGCTCGATCGACGCGCATCTCGGCACCAAGGACTATCGGCGCCTGCGCATCGGCATCGGCCATCCGGGCGATAAGGCGCTGGTGTCGGACTATGTGCTGCACGATTTCGGCAAGGGCGACCGGCTGTGGCTCGAGCCGCTGCTCGCCGCGATCGCCGACAGTGCGGCCCTGCTGCTCGACGGCAACGAGGCGGGATTTCTCAACAAAGTGGCGCGCCTCGCGGCCCCGCCCAAACCGATTTGAAGGAACAGGAATATGGGTTTTCGCTGCGGAATCGTGGGCCTGCCGAATGTCGGCAAATCGACCCTGTTCAACGCGCTGACGGCGACCGCCGCGGCGGCCGCGGCGAACTATCCGTTCTGCACGATCGAGCCCAATGTGGGCCGGGTACCCGTGCCCGATCCGCGCCTCGACAAACTCGCATCCCTCGGCAAGTCGCAGCGCGTGGTGCCCACGCAGCTCGAATTCGTCGATATTGCGGGCCTCGTGCGCGGGGCGTCGAAGGGCGAAGGTCTCGGCAACCAATTCCTCGGCCATATCCGCGAGGTGGACGCGATCGCCCATGTGCTGCGCTGCTTCGAGAACGGCGACATCGTGCACGTGGAAGGCTCGATCGATCCGATCCGCGACGCCGAGACGGTCGAAACCGAGCTGATGCTGGCCGACATGGACAGCCTCGAAAAGCGCCTGCCCAACCTGCAAAAGAAGGCCAAAGGCGGCGACAAGGAATCCAAGGCCCAGATCGAGATCATCGAACCGGTGCTCGAAGCGCTGCGCGCGGGCAAACCCGCCCGCACTTTCGTGCCGGCGGCCGAACAGCGCGAGACGCTGCGCCAGCTGCAGCTGCTGACCGCCAAGCCCGTGCTCTACGTGTGCAATGTCGAAGAAACGAGCGCGGACAAAGGCAATTCGCTGTCGGCCAAAGTGGCTGAGATGGCAGCCCGCCAGGGCGCTTCGAGCGTGGTGATCTCGGCCGCGATCGAGGCCGAAATCTCGCAGCTTTCCAGCGCCGAAGAGCGCCAGGAGTTCCTGGCGACGTTGGGCCTCACGGAAACCGGCCTCACGCGCGTGATCCGCGCCGGCTACGGCCTCCTGGGCCTGCTCACCTTCTTCACGGTGGGGCCCAAGGAAGCGCGGGCTTGGACCGTGCGCGCGGGCGCCAAAGCGCCCGAAGCCGCCGGCGCCATCCACAGCGATTTCGAGCGCGGCTTCATCGCAGCCGAAACCATCGCCTATGCGGACTACGTGGCTCTCGGCGGCGAAGCCGGCGCCAAAGAAGCGGGCAAGGCGCGCACCGAAGGCCGCGACTACACGGCCGCCGACGGCGATGTCTTCCTGTTCCGGTTCAACGTCTAATCGCTGCAACCTCCGACAGGAGGGTCCGGAAAATTTCGCGGCCTGTGACGAAGCGCACTTGACAGTTTTTGCACGACTGCAGGATGTTGTAGGGGAACAACTGCAGCCGCGCAAAAAGAAGGCCGCATGCAACTGGTTTCCCCTGCCCGACTTCTCCTCGTTCTGTGCGCGCTTGCGCTTGGCGCATGCGCGGCAAGCAATCGGCGCGTCGAGGATTTCACCGCCTTCAAAGGCGGCAAAGACGCCGTCATCCTGGTTTTGCCTGTCGATGCGGAACTGTCGGAGCTTTCCTTCGGCGGCTATCCGACGACACGGCGCGATTGGACGCTTGCCGCACGCGAGCACATGAACGCCCATCTGCGGGCGGCTTTGCAGAAAAAGACCGTCGCGACCGTCTTCGACGAAACCCAAGAGCCCGACGAGGGCACGGCCAAGCTCTTGCGGCTGCACGCGGCGGTCGGCCAGTCGATCATGAGCCACCAGTACGAAGGGCCGGCGAAGCTGCCGACCAAGGCAAACGGCTTCGACTGGACCTTGGGCACCGACGCGCGGGTGCTGGGCCAGGGGTCGGGTGCGAACTATGCCTTGTTCATTCATGTGCGCGACTCGTATTCGGGGGCGGGGCGCGTCATGGCGCAGGCGATCGCGGCGGCCGTCTTCGGCATCCCGCTGCAGGGCGGCATGCAGACGGGCTTCGCCTCGCTGGTCGATCTGCAGACGGGCCAGGTCGTCTGGTTCAACCGGCTGCAGCGCGGGGCAGGCGATCTGCGCACGCACGAGGCCGCGATGGAAACCGTCGAAGTCTTGCTGGCCGGACTGCCCGAATGAACCCGACGCGGCGCAGGTTTCTGGGCGGCCTCTGCTTGTGCGGTGCGGGCGGCCTGCTCGCCTGCACGCCGACCGATCCGGGCAGGCCGCGCCTCGACGCGGGCCTCGGCGGCCAAAGCGACCTTTCGCCGCGCAACCAACCGGGCCAGCGCCACGGCACGGATGCCGATCCGGATGCCGGCATGCGCGAGAGCATGGACCGCATGGAACGGCGCATCCAGACTTCGCGCTATCGCGTGCGCGAAGCCAAGGTCAACGCCTATGTCGGCGGGATCGTGCGGCGCCTGGCCGGGGAATTCGCGGAGGACATCCGCACCTACATCGTGCGCGTTCCCGATTTCAACGCGACCCAAGCCCCCAACGGCATGATGCAGGTTTGGACCGGCCTGCTCGTGCGCTGCACCAACGAAGCGCAGCTGGCGGCCGTGCTGGGGCACGAGATCGGCCACTACACGCGCGCACACAGCCGCGAACGGCAGGCGGTCTGGCGCACCAATGCCGACATCGCGCAAGCGCTGGCGATGCTGCTGGGAGCCGCCGGCGCGGGCCAGCTTTCCGACCTCAACACCGTGCTGCTGACCGCGAGCGGCTTCGGCTACAACCGGGAAAACGAGCGCGAGTCGGACGAGATCGGCATCCGGCTGCTGGCCGAGCACGGGCTTTCGCCCATCGAAGCGGCGCGGAACTGGGAGAACATCACGGCGGAGTTCGAGGCGCGCGGCATTCCGCGCAGCCACAGCCTGCTGTTTTCGACCCACCCGTCCGACGAGGAGCGCACCGCGCATTTGCGCCGCCGTGCGGGCGAATTGCCGCCCGGCGAGACGCACGCGGCCCGCTACCGCGACGGCATTTCCGAGATACGCGAATACATCTTCGAAGAGCAGGTGCGCACGGGCGTGCATGCCGGCACGATCGTCATCGCCGACCGGTGGCTGGCCGTGTTCCCGGACGACGGTCTTGCCCTCTACGCAAAAGGCGAAGCGCTGCGCTTGCGCGCCAGAACGGGCGACGACGAAGCGGCGGCGGCGGCCCTCGACGCCGCCATTCGCGATGTCCATGCGCCCGCGAACGCCTGGCGTGGCTACGGCCTCTTGCGCCGCAAGCTCGGGCAGGAGGCGGAGGCGCGCGAACTGCTGAACGAATATCTTCGCCGCGCCCCCAACGCGCCCGACCGCGATCTTGTCCGGCGCAGCCTTGCAGGATAGAGCATGACCGAGAGCATTGGCCGCTTCCTTCGCGTTCTGGCATTTGCGGGCCTTGCCCTCGCCGCCGCCGCTTGCCAGCACTATGCCGCCATCGGGCCGGGCAGCTACGACGTGCACGGCAAGATCGCCGTCCAGCTCGACAGCCAATGGAACCGCCAGATCGCCGGGCCGCGCGCCCCTTGGGACGAAAGCTGGACGCGCCACGGCCCCCTGCTCGACGCGCTTGTGATCGCCGCCGGCATCGCGGACGGCAAGCCGCTCATCGGCGCAAGCGGCAAAGAGGCCGAACAATTGCCCAAATTCCGCGCCGGCATGCCGCCCGCCGACCTCGTGACGCTGGTGCAGGGCACGCTGGGCGCCGCCGAGCGGGCCAGCGATTTCGAAACCACGCGGATCGAGACGGCGCGCATCGACGGGCGCGAGGCCGTGCGCTTCGAGTTCACCTTCGGAACCGGGGCCGACCAGGGCATCGAGAGCGACCGCAAGGCGCTTGGGGTGGCGGTCGAGATCGACGGGCAGCTCTATCTGGTGCTGTTCCACGCCGTCGAGACCCACTATTACGACGCTTTGCGCCCGACGGTCGAAACCATGCTCGAATCGGTCCGTATCCGACCCAAAAAGACCTGAGGCCCCCCTGCCCCTTGCCCGACTCGAGGCCCAACCCCCATAGTTCGCGGATGTTTTCCGCTTCCCACGAGGGTATGGATGGGCCATCCGATCGAACTGACTGCTACCGACGGCCACCGCTTCCAGGCATGGCGCGCCGATCCGCCGGGCAAACCGCGCGCGGGCCTCGTGATCGTGCAGGAGATTTTCGGCCTCAACGACCATATGCGAAAAGTCACCGACGGCTTCGGGTACGACGGCTATCTGGCGCTGTGCCCGGCTTTGTTCGACCGCGTGGCCCCCGGCATCGAGCTCGGCTACACCGAGGACGACATCGCCAAAGGCCGCGAGGTGCGCGCCAAAGTGCCCTATCCCAAAGCCCTCAACGACATCGCGGCGGCCGCGGCCGCACTCCAGCGCGCGGGCTGCCTCAAAGTGGCGGTGATCGGCTATTGCTGGGGCGGCACGCTGGCCTGGCTTGCGGCCACGCGCGTGACCGGCATCAACGCCGCGATCAGCTACTATGGCGGCGGCGTGGCCGAACACGCGCAGGAAACGCCGCGCTGCCCGGTGCTGTTCCATTTCGGCGAGACCGACGCCTCGATCCCGATGTCGGACGTCGACAAGATCGGCCGCATGCAGCCCGACACGGACCTGTTCGTGTATCCGGCCGGGCACGGTTTTTCGTGCGACGCGCGCGGCAGCTACGACAAAGCCTCGTCCGACAAAGCGCGCGAACGCACGCGCGAATTCCTGCGCCGCTACGCGGGCTGAACCTTCGGTTGTACTGCCGCGCGTGCGCTCGTCGAAGGCCGCCGCGTCCGCCTAGGCTTGCGTGAAAGCGAGCGCCACGCCGCCGGCCTGGTCGGGCGGCACATGGATGGCGGCGCCGCGATCGCGCTCGAATTCGATGCCGCCCGCCTTGAGCGCATCGGCGCACTTGCCGAGATCGGCCGTGCGCAGCGTGATCCCCGCATAGCCCTTGCGCACGGGCTCGTCGGGGGCGACGGCCGGGTGCATGAAGGTCATGTCGGCGGCCGTCACGAGCATCAGAAAACCGCCGCCGCGCCCGCAGCGCACGGCGAGCGTGTCGTCGGTCGCGACGGCCGAGCCGAGGCCGAAAATCGCCTCGAACGGCTCCTGCAGGGCGAGCGGCGATTCGACCACGCACGTGATGCTCTCGATGCCCACGACCGCGTTGGGATGCGCCTGCCATTCCGGCCGCCACACGAGCGCGCGCGACAAATGCTCGGTCACAAACGGCTTGAGCCCGCCGGGATAGGGCAACTCGGGCATGGCCAGCGCAAAACGCGGCTCGACATTGCCGCTCGGCAGTTCGATGAAGCGCGCGAGATCCTTGACCGCGTGCGGCAGCCCGCGCGCGCCCAGCCACGCGGCGGCTTCGCCCGCCTTGTCGGCTGCCCACGCAAAGCCGAGCAGCCCCGGCCCTTCAGCCGCGAGCATTGCGGCGAGGCCGTTGTCGAAACCGGCCGGATCGATCTGGCCCAACAGTTCGACATAGTCGTTTGCGAACATGACGCAGTAATTGCCGGTCCCCCAGCCTTTGTGGCGGCCGCGCGGACTCAACGTGAAGCCCAGACGCTGCCACAAAGCGCGTGCGGCTTCGAGATCGTCCGTGCCGACGATCGCGTGGTCGATGCCGCGAAGAGGACCGATCATTGCGGCCCCTCTACCGCAGCGCCGCGGCGATGTTGCCGCCGTCGACCGTGAGGATGGCGCCCGTCGTTTTTTCGGCCAAGGCCAGGAACACGAAGGCCTGCGCCACGTCCTCGGCCGTCACTTCGCGGCCCAGGAGATTGCCGCCCATATAGTCGCGCTCGCTCAAGCCCCGCGCTTTCGAGCGGCTGGCGATCATCGCGTCGGTCAGCAGGCCCGTGCGCACGCGGTCGGCATTGATGCCGTTGGCGCGGATGCCGAGGCTGCCGTAGTCGACCGCGTATTGGCGCAGCAAGAACAAAGTCGAGGCCTTCGGCAGACCGTAGGGCCCGAAATCGGGGCCCGGATTGACCGCCTGCTTCGACACGTTGAACAGCAGCGTGCCGCCGGTCCCTTGCGCCTTCATCACGCGCACGGCGTTCTGCGCCACATGCTGGTGCGCGAAGAAATTGAGCTCGAAACTGTCGCGCAAAGTCTTCTCGTCGACCTCGCCGATCTTGCCCTGCCAGGCCGCCCCGGCGTTCGACACGACGATGTCCACACCGCCGAAACGCGCCACGGCCGCATCGAAGGCCGCGCGCACGTCGCCGGGCTG
>JAIXXA010000049.1 GCA_027490975.1 Rhodospirillaceae bacterium | reverse complement strand
TGATGCTGCTGATGGCGGGTGTGGCTGAAGTCGCGCTGCGCTTTCTGCCGGTGCGCTCCGACATGCTGCCCGAACCGGTCAATGCAGCGCAGCCGATTTTCCGTTTCGCGCCGAACCGCGACTATGTCTATTCGCTCGGCGGTGATTTTTCGAACGCCAATCGCGGCCGCGTGAACGCCGCCGGTTTCGTCAACGATCTCGAATATGTTGAGAACGATCCACGCCCGCTGCTAGCCGTCGTGGGCGATTCGTTCGTCGAGGCGTTGATGGTGCCCTATGCCGAAACGATCCAGGGGCGGCTTCAAGCGCGATATCCCGACGGTCGGGTCTACTCGTTCGGCGCTTCGGGGGCGCCGCTATCGCAGTATTTGATCTGGGCCGAGTTTGCCGCCCGCCAGTACAAGGCCGACGGGCTCGTTGTCGTCGTTGTCGGTAACGATTTTGCCGAGAGCCTGACCAGTTTCGGGGTCAAACCCGGAATGGCGCAGTACCGGCCGGACGCGCGCGGCGCGCTCGCCCTGGAACGCGCCGACTACGCGCCCAAGCTCGCCAAGCGCGCCTGGGCCGCGCGCTCGTCGCTGATCCGGTATCTGCTCCTCAATCTGCAGATTATGGATCGTCTGGCGGCCTTGCGTCGCCTCGGCGAGCCGCAGGAATATGCCGGCTTCACGCCCGCCCGGCTGCCGGAAACGGTGATGCGCGACTCGCTTGCCGCGATCGACGCTTTCCTGGTCGATCTGCCGGCAAGAACGGGCCTTTCTCCCGATCGAATTGCGTTTGTGGTCGATGGCTTTCGCGATCCGCAGGCGGCGCGTGCACAAGCCGACACCTATTTCGCTTCGATGCGCCGCAGTTTCATGGCGCGCGCTGCGACGGCTGGGTTTCTCGCAATCGACGCGGACGTGTCGTTTTTCGAGGCCTATGCCCGCAAGCCTCTGCGATTCGATCTCGATTCGGACGGCCATTGGTCCGGTGCGGGCCATGAAATTGCCGCCAAGGCCTTGATCGAAAGCGGCTTTCCGGCGCGTGTGTTGGCCTCGTCACAGGCGCGGTAAATTCCGGTCGAGGCCTTTTCTTGGGCAAAGCCGCGCGCCACATAGCTTGCAGTTATCTGTGGAAATATAACCATCGAATCGGCAAAGTCCGCCCATGACATCAGCACTTCAGGCACCCGTCCCGGATTTCGCGCCCAAAATCCTGCCGACGATGCTCGACCAGTTCCACAGGTCGATCACGCTGGTGATCCCGCCCTCGTCATTCCTTTTGGACGAGCGCGTGTTCGTGAGCTTGGGCGTGCTCAAGGTCGCGGCGGCCCTGGAGCGCAAGGGCATCCATGTGAACCTGCTCGACCTCTCGGGCATTGCCAACTATCTCGACGCGCTCGAGACCTACGCGCGCAAGACGCAAGACACCGTGATCGGCATCACCGCGACCACGCCGCAATTGCCGGCCGTGGCGCTGATTGCGCAACGCCTGCGCGCCGTGCGCGACGATCTGCGGCTCGTGCTCGGCGGGCCGCACGTCACACTCACCTACGCGGCCGTGAAGCTCGAAAACAAATTCAGGCGCACCTCGTTCGGCCGTGCCACCAAAGCCGCCAAGCAGCTCGAAGACATTTTCGACGTGCTGGTGGCGGGCGACGGCGAACTGGCCGTGTTCAGCGCCATCACGCTGGCCCAGCCCCCCAAGGTCGTCGACGGCGACGACATGAAGGGCGGCTTCTTCATGAACGACGAGATCTACACGCGCACGCCGGAACCGGCCCGCCATCTCGTCGATTTGAAGAGCTACAAATATTCGGTCGAATCCTTCCCGGCCACGAGCCTCATCGCGCAGCTCGGCTGCCCGTTCAATTGCGGCTTCTGCGGCGGGCGCAACTCGAAGAGCCTGCGCGTGATCCGCACGCGCCCGACCAAGGCGATCGTGGACGAGGTCGAGCGGCTTTATCTCGACTATGGCTACACCGGCTACATGTTCTACGACGACGAATTGAACGTGAACAAGTCGATGGTCGAGCTGATGAACGCGCTCACCGACTTGCAGATGAAACACGGCGTCGAGTTCCGCCTGCGCGGCTTCGTGAAGTCGGAACTGTTCAACGACGCGCAGGCCGAAGCCATGTACCGGGCGGGCTTCCGGTGGCTGCTGTGCGGTTTCGAAGCCGCCAACCCGCGCATCCTCGAAAACATCGAAAAGCGCGCCTCGCTCGACGACAACACGCGCGCGGTCGAGATCGCCAAGCGCCACAATCTCAAGATCAAAGCGCTGATGTCGGTCGGCCACCCGGGCGAATCCGCGCAGTCGATCCAGGACATCGAAGACTGGCTCATCAAGATGCAGGTCGACGATTTCGACTGCACGGTGATCACGACTTATCCGGGCACGCCCTACTACGACCTCGCAGTACCCCACGAGAGCCAGAAGGGCGTGTGGACCTTCACGCAGAGCAAACACGGCGACCGCTTGCACTCCTACGAGGTCGATTTCATGACGACGCCCGAATACTACAAGGGCGATCCCAACGGCGGCTACCGCGCCTTCGTGTTCACCGACCACCTGTCGTCGGAAGAAATCGTGAAGCTGCGCAACAAGCTCGAAACGCGCGTGCGCGACGTTCTGAACATCCCGTTCAACCCGGGCCGGGCCGCGATGCGCTTCGAACATTCGATGGGCCAAGGCCTGCCCGACTTCATCCTGCGCAACACGGCCGCCCAGGGCCAAGCGGCCGAGTAGCTCTTAGAGCCGGTCCGGGACCGCCAGCAGCACCTGGCCCATCGGGATTTCTTCGGTGACCGGGCGGCGTGCGCCGAACTCGACCTGATAGGTCGCGTAGCCGAGGTCCTTGAAAAAGCGCACCGCGTCCATCAGGCACAGCGATTGGCGGGCCCAGTAGGACGGTTCCCACAGGAAAAAGATTTTCGGGCGGTGGCGCTTGATCGTTTCGATGCCGCCTTGCAGCGCGTTCCATTCTTCGCCCTGCGCCAAGAGCTTGATCACGTCCAAGCGCGGGATCGGGTTGGCGGCCACGTAGTCGTCGAGCGACCACACTTTCATGTCGATCGTCGTCGTCGAGCGGCCGACATTGGCGGCCTGCAGCGAGGCATTGGCGAAATTGCCGATCGTGTCGTCGTGCAGGTAAAGCTGGCGCGTTTCTGTGCGGCTCGAAATCGCGGCCTGGTTCAAGACCAGGTTGGCGAGGCCGTTCAGATTCATGTTGGCCTTGAGCCGGCCCATCGGATGCGGATCGGGCTCGAACACGTGCACTTGGCCTGCGGGCCCCACACGGTTGGCCATGATCATCGCATGCATGCCGATATTCGAGCCGATGTCGAACGCCACTTGGCCCGGGCGCAGCATGCGGTTCAACAGCTTCGAGATCTGCGGCCGGAAGGCGCCGTAGAAATAGATGTACCACTCGAGGAACGAGTGCGTGTCGATATTGATGACCATGCCCTGGTCGTAGTCGAGCACGGTGCGCACGGGTCGCGCATTGCCGGGCGGGTGGAGGGCGCGCACGAGCCGGTCCGTGCCCTTCGGATGGAAGCGGCGCGTGGCCCACGCCAGCAGCGGGACCCAGGCAGGGGGCGACGGATCGGCCAATGGGGGGACGGTTGCGGACAAAGACGGGTGCTCTTGCGACTGGCTGTTGGCCTTAAGTAACGACATTTTCGCCCTCAATCTACCCTTTCCGGACCCCCAGCAACGGCTTTTCTCAAGGCTCTATTCCGCCCCTAGAGTCGGATAGTTAGACCGAAAATGCCCGAGCTTTTGCCCGGCCGCAACAATTCGGCCTATGATGTCGCGCAAATATCACGGTCCGAAGGGTAAAACTTGGCCCAAGGGTAAGATTCGGACCATTCCGGGGAGCTGCCATGCCGATCCGCGCCGAAAGCCGCAAGACCGATATCCTCGCGCGCGTGGCAAGCCTCGCCCGCCAGCGCCTGTCCGGGGCCGCCGCCGACACGGCCGAGGCTTTCATCAAGCGCTTCTACGCGAACGTCGCGGCCGACGATCTCGCCGAGCGCAGCCCCGAAGATCTCTACGGCTCGGCGCTGGCTTTGTGGTCGTTCGGGCGCACGCGCGGGCCTGCCAAAGCCAAAGTGCGCGTCTACAATCCGCGCCTGTCCGAACATGGCTGGCACTCGAGCCATACGGTGGTCGAGATCGTCAACGACGACATGCCGTTCCTCGTCGATTCGATCACGGCCGAAATCAACCGGCGCGAGCTTTCCGTCCATCTGGTGATCCACCCGGTCGTGGCGGTCGTGCGCGACGACAGCGGGGCGGCCACGGGATTGGCGGAGGGGGCCTCGGGCGACGCGGGCGCGCGCGAAAGCTTCATGCATGTGGAGATCGACGCGCAAGGCGACCAGGCCCAGCTCGACACGATCCGCGACGGCATCCAGGACGTGCTCGACGACGTGCGCGCCTGCGTCGTCGACTGGCGCGCGATGCTGGCGCACGTGCAGAACGCAGTCGACGGGTTTGCGGCCTCGCCGCCGCCGCGCGATGCGGCCGAAATCGCCACGACGCGCGATTTTCTGGCCTGGCTTGCGGCCGACAATTTCACTTTTCTGGGCTACCGCGAATACGAGTATCACGGCGAGGGCACGACGTTCCGCAGCCTCGTCAAAGCGGGTTCGGGCTTGGGGCTTGCGCGCGCCGAAAGCTTCGTGGTGTTCGACGTGCTGCGCCGCATCGCCGACCTGCCGGCCACGCTGCAGCATTTCGTGCGCGCCCCCGACCTCCTGCGCGTGGCCAAAGCCAATCGCCGCTCGAGCGTGCACCGGGCCGCCTATCTCGACGCGATCGGCATCAAGGTGTACGGCGCCGACGGCGTCGTCGTTGGCGAAAAAGTGTTTCTGGGCCTGTTCACCTCGGCCGCCTACATGCAGCGCCCGCGCGAGATCCCGCTGCTGCGCGACAAGGTGGCGGCCGTCGTCGCCAAGGCCGATTTCGCGTCCGACGGGCACAATGCCAAGGCGCTCCAGCACATCCTCGAGACCTATCCGCGCGAGGAACTGTTCCAGAGCACGGTCGAAGAACTCTACGAGACCGCTCTCGGCATTCTGCGGCTGCAGGAGCGCCAGCGCATCGCGCTGTTCTTGCGCCGCGATCCCTTCGACCGGTTCGTCTCGGCCCTCGTCTATGCGCCGCGCGACCGCTTCAACACGGAGCTGCGCGACAATTTCCACACGATCCTCGCCAAAGCCTATGCGGGCCGCAAATCGGCATTTTACGTGACCTTGGCCGACGACAGCGCCCTCGTGCGCTGCCATTTCATCGTCGGCACCACGCCGGGGGCGATCCCGGACATCCGCGTGGAAGACGTCGAAGCCCAGCTCGTCGAGGCCGGGCGCGGCTTTGCCGACCGCCTCAAAGACGCGCTCGTGGCCGAAGCCGGCGAAGAGCGCGGCCTTGCCAAACTGCGCCGCTTCCAATCGGCCTTTCCGGCCGCGTATCGCGAGCATTTCACGCCCGAGCAGGCGGTGGCCGACATCGCCTCGGTCGAAGCCGTACTTGCCGGCGAAACCACGCTCGCCCTCAATCTCTATCGCAGCGTCGAGGCGGCCGAAAACGAACTGCGCTTGCGCATCTTCCACCGCAACTCGCCCGTACCCTTGTCCGACGTTTTGCCGATGCTCGAAAGCATGGGCCTCAAAGTGATGACGGAAGAACCCTTCCGCATCCAGCCGCTCAATGCAGCGGCCGCGCGTGCGGCCGGCGACGTCTACATGCACGATCTCTCGCTCGTGGTGCATGCAGGCAGCGTCGGCGATCTCGCGCGCGTGAAGCCATTGTTCGAAGAGGCGTTCGCCGCCGTCTGGGCCGGCAATGCGGCGTCCGACGGCTTCAACCGACTCGTGCTGTCGGCCGCCATGTCGACGCGCGAGGTCACGGTTTTGCGCGCGTTGGCAGCCTATCTGCGCCAGGCCGGCATTCCGTTCAGCCAGCCTTACATGGAAGACACGCTCGCCCGCCATCCGAAGATCGCGCGGCGCTTGGTCGACTTCTTCAAAGCTTGCCACGACCCGGCTTTCGCGGGCGACCGCGAGATCGCCGTGCGCGGGATCGCCGTGGAGATCGCCCATCTGCTCGACGACGTCGCCAATCTCGACGAAGACCGCATCCTGCGCCGCTTCCTCAATCTCCTGCAGGCGGCCTTGCGCAGCAACTATTTCCAGACCGGGCCGGAAGGTGCCGCCAAGACCTATCTGTCGATCAAATTCGACAGCCAGAAGATCGACGAACTGCCGCTGCCGCGCCCGCTCGTGGAAGTGTGGGTCTATTCGACGCGCGTGGAAGCCGTGCATTTGCGCGGCGGCAAGGTCGCGCGCGGCGGCATTCGCTGGTCCGACCGGCGCGAGGATTTCCGCACCGAAATCTTGGGCCTCATCAAAGCCCAGATGGTCAAAAACGCCGTGATCGTGCCGGTGGGCTCGAAGGGCGGCTTCTTCGTGAAGCGGCCGCCGCCGGCCGAAGCCGGCCGCGAGGCCTACATGGCCGAAGGCATTGCCTGCTACCAGACGCTGATGCGCGGCCTCCTCGACATCACCGACAACATCGTCGGCGGCAAGATCGTGCCGCCCAGAAACGTGGTGCGGCGCGACGGCGACGATCCCTATCTCGTGGTCGCGGCCGACAAGGGGACGGCGACCTTCTCCGACATCGCCAACGCGATCTCGCTCGAATACGGCCATTGGCTCGGCGACGCGTTCGCCTCGGGCGGGTCGGCGGGCTACGACCACAAGGGCATGGGCATCACCGCGCGCGGGGCCTGGGAAGCGGTCAAGCGCCATTTCCGCGAAATGGGCCTCGACACGCAAACCCAAGCGCACACATGCGTGGGCGTGGGCGACATGTCGGGCGACGTGTTCGGCAACGGCCTGCTGCGCTCGCGCTTCACGAAGCTCGTCGGCGCCTTCGACCATCGCCATATCTTCATCGATCCCAATCCGGACGCCGAAGCGGCCTTCGCCGAACGCGCGCGCATGTTCAAGCTGCCGCGCTCGTCCTGGGCCGACTACGACGCGAAGCTGATCTCCGAGGGCGGCGGCGTGTTCGACCGCAAGGCGAAGTCGATCAAGCTCACGCCGCAGATCAAGCGGCTCTTCGGCATATCGGCCGACAGCGCCACGCCGTTCGAGATCATGAAGGCGATGCTGCTGGCCGAGGTCGATCTCCTGTGGTTCGGCGGCATCGGCAACTACATCAAAGCCGCGAGCGAAACCAATGCCGACGCGGGCGACCGTGCCAACGACGCGATCCGCGTGAACGGGGCCGACATCCGCGCCCGCGTGGTGGGCGAGGGTGCGAATCTGGGGGCTACACAGCGCGGGCGCATCGAATACGCGGCCAAAGGCGGGCGCATCAACACCGACGCCATCGACAATTCGGCCGGTGTGGCCACGTCCGACCACGAGGTCAACATCAAGATCCTGCTGGGTGCGGTGATGGCGCACGGCGACATGACGCTCAAACAGCGCGACGTTCTGCTCGCCGAAATGACCGACGAGCTCGGGCTGCAGGTCTTGCGCGACAACTATCTGCAGACCCAGGCGATCAGCCTGGCCGAGGCCGAGGGGTCTGCCGGGATCGAGCGCATCGCGCGGCTGATGCGCCACCAGGAGAAGACGGGCCGCCTCAACCGAACCATCGAATTTCTGCCCGACGACGAGGCGCTTGCCGCGCGTGCGGCGGCTTCCAAGGGGCTCACGCGGCCCGAACTTGCCGTGATGCTGGCCTACGCCAAGATGGGGCTCTACGAAGATCTGCTGGCGAGCAATTTGCCCGACGACCCGTATCTCGCGGGCGATCTCGTCAAGTATTTCCCGCATGCGCTGCGCCGCGGCCACAAGGACGCAATCCTCAAACACCCGCTGCGGCGCGAGATCGTGGCGACGATGGTCACCAACTCGCTCGTCAATCGCTGCGGCATCGGCTTTGCGCTCGACCAGGGCGAGCGCAGCGGCCGCAGCCCCGGCGACGTCGCGCGTGCCTATCTGCTCGCGCGCGACGCGTTCGGACTGCTCGGCATCTGGTCGCAGATCGAAGCGCTCGACAACAAGACCGAAGCGGCACTGCAGCTCGGCATGCTGCGCGCGACGATGGAGATTCTCGACAAGGCCACGACGTGGCTGTTGCGCAATCTCGAACCGGCTTTCGACATTGCGGCGGCCTTGGGCGTCTACGGGGCGGGCATCGCCGAACTCAAGCGCGAGATCGGTTCGGCCCTCGATTTCGAACGCCAGGCCGCGTTTGCCGCACGTTCGAGCCGGCTCGTTGCGGGCGGCGTGCCCGCAAGCCTCGCAAGCGACGTCGCCGCCCTCGGCGATCTTTCGGCAGCGCTCGATCTCGTGCGCATCCAGCGCCAGACCAAAACCGAGATGCGCCACGTGGCGCAGATCTATTTTGCCTTGGGCGCGCGGCTCGGCTTCGACTGGCTGCGCGAGACGGCCGCGCGCATCCCGGCGCGCAGCACATGGGCCACGCGCGCGATCGCGGCCACGGTCGACGATCTTGACGCGCAGCAGACGGACCTTGCCGTGCGCGCACTCGCAGCCGATCCTGTCGGCGACGCGACCGGCATCGACGCGTTCTTGGTGCAGCATAAAGCGGGTGTGGCGCGCTACGAGGCCGTGCTCGGCGAACTGCGCGCGGGCGGGGCCGCCGATCTTGCGGCCCTCACGGTCGCAGGCCGCGAATTACGCGCGTTGGTCGCGTCCTAATTCGGCACAGGGGCGGTTTTGTGACCCCAGACGAGGATGTAGTTCGTTGCGGCTGTCTGCGGGCGCTCTTCGAATATCTCGAACGGCGGCAGCAGGTTGCGCAATTCGTCGAGGGAAAGTTTGTTTCTCATTTTCTTTGCGCCCAGTGTTCATCGTCAGATAACCGCGTCGCGCCTTCGCGAGAATTTTGGCGACGTAGGCGCGCTGGAGCGTTTCGGGAAACTCCGAAAAGGCGTAGTTGCTGACGACGAGGTCGTAGATCTCGTCGCCCGTATGCTGGATGAAGGTCGACAGCAGGTAGCTGCCCGAAAGGATAAAGCTTTCGAGGAACTTCGAGGCCAGTTGCAGAACCGGCGGCAGGTCGAAGAGATGGTACTCGAGGATCGCGAACACGCGGTCATTGACGAACATTTGTCCGCCGTAGCCGACCCCGATCTCGGCGACTTTTCCGCCGAGATCGCCGCCGAAAAGCCTGTGCAGGTCGGAAGCGACTTTCATATAGCGCAAGGTCGAGGGACTTATCCGACCGACGTCCGGATATTCGAACGTGAAGGGGTTGCCGATGCTGTCGTTCGCGCGGAGGCTTTCGATCCTCTCGAGCAGGTGCGCGCTCTCCTCGCGCAGGATCGTGAGATTTTTGGCGCCTTCGTCCTGCGTCGTGTGTTCCAGCACGGACCGGTAGCTTGGATGGCGCTTGAAGTTCCGGAAAGCCTCGTAGTCGCGGACGGCTTTCTGGACGAAGGCGACATACAGACCGGCCTCGCTGCGGGAACGCCCGCCCTCCGCGGCGACGAACTCTTTTCGGCTGAATCGACGGAGGAGCCGTAGGTGGAAACCGTAGCTGGCTAGCGCCGGATTTTTGATGGCGCGCGCTAGTTTGCGGCTTATTCTGTCGAATATGGTGTCGATCCGTCTCTTTCAGCGTTCCAAAGCATATCGGCGCGTGCTCACGTTGTTGCGACCGCGACCAGCGTGTCGGTCGCGTCGAGCCTTGCGAGCGCTGCTTCGTAAGACGACACGAGTTCCGGCGTTTGCAGGACCGACAGGATCGATTTGTGGCCGCCCGGCAGTTTGTATCTCAGCCAGTGAAGGTGGTTGGCCAAACTGTAGCGCTGGACGCCCTCGATCGAAATGTTCTTGAAGCCCGCGTCCGCGAGCAGAAGCCTGAGCGACTCTCGCGTATGGAGCACCAGATGCTGGGACCATAGCGTGAAGTCGATGAAATCCTGAACCTTCAGCGTACTGATCAGGAAATCCCGGGCGTGCGGGACCTCGACGATCACCTTTCCTTCGCCGTCTTTCTTGAGGCAACGGCGCATGTCTTCGAGCGTGCCGCTCGGATCGGGCAAGTGCTCAAGACTGTGGAACGACGTGACCAAGTCCAACGGTTCGCCGATAGCATCGAGAGACGGCCGGCAGGCGATGCCGCTGGCCTCGAGTGCGTCGGCGAAACTTTTCTGAAGCTCGATGCCGAAGACGTTTTTCGCGGTGGGCTGGACAAGCTTGAGAAAGCTGCCCGAACCACAACCAAAATCACAGATCGTTTTTGCGATCGTGAACTGGCGATAGGCGCGACATCTGCGTTCGCTGTCGACGGCGTCTTCGTAGTCGCGTCCCGCCGCTTTCATGAGCGGCTTCGGTTTGTTTCTGTATTCGCCGCCGACATATTCGCTGTCGCCGACATAGTAGTCGTCGATGAAAATCACTTCGGACGCGCGGTCTATGTGGACGTTCAATGGATCTCTATCGCGTGTTTTCGCCGCAAAAAGCACGATACGATCCTCGCGAATCGCGCCGATGCGAAGTAGCGTTTCGCGGATCTTCGAACCTGTCCGTTCATTGGATTTCGTGCGCTTTGGCATGCCTTGCCCCTTTAGCGCAACCTACAAAATACGAACCTCGCACGGCAAGAGGTATCCGGCTCAGTGTGTCCCATTGGCCATTCACCAGCGCGTCGTTACGATCTGGACATTCCTGCCCAAACGTTCCAATCTCTCGCGGATAAAGTTTCTCGGTTTTTTCCGGTGACACGCGGCGATGCCGTTGCCGCTGTCCGGAAAGTCTGACGACTCCGTCTTGGTATTCGAACTCCAGGGAACGCATGCGCTTGCGCAACGGGCAAGCGCGCGCGCCACCGGAGTTTTCCCGATGCTCTTGCCACATGGGCTGCAAAGTGCCGAACGGCAACCGAAACGCTATTTTGGCATGGTGCCTCTACGATTGGGCGTCGTCGGCCTTCCCGGCCGTAATCACGACGTTCATCTTCGCCACCTACTTCACGCAGAACGTCGCCCCCGATCCGGTGACGGGGACAG
>JAIXXA010000143.1 GCA_027490975.1 Rhodospirillaceae bacterium | reverse complement strand
TGGATGGTCAGTTACGGAAGATGGTTAACTTTCACAGAAATCACAATCCTACACACCACATACCTATTTTTAAGGAACAAGTCTGCAGTGAGGCAGGGTTCTCTTTGGATGGTTTAGTCGGCCGCGAATTCTTGGTCGGCTACAAAATCGCGTGCCCAGGCTTCGCAGGGTCAGAATTTGGTCGCTTCACTATCAGCGAGTCGGGTGAAATACAATTCACTTATCCAACTCCGGATATCTTTACCCCGATACTTCAAATCTAAACATTCTTGGCTTTCGCACCCTTTAGATCTCTTGCGTTTAGGCACTCCATAGTTGCGCGCACCCTCACGTAATCGCGTCGATTTCGTCTTCGGCCAGGCTGCCGGGCACGATGGTCAGCGGCACGCGCAGCTTGTTGGCGTATTTGCCCGTCAAAGCCGACACGAGCGGGCCGGGGCCTTTGGCCGACGTGCCCGCGCCCAGCACCAGGATCGAGATCGAGGGTTCTTCTTCGAGAAGTTTCAAGAGCTCGTCGCGCACGTCGCCTTCGCGCACATGCAGCATCGGCATCTGGCCCGAGAGTTCCTGCACGAGGCTCGAGAGTTCCTGCAGCCGCGCTTCGGCCTCCTGGCGGCGCTCCTCGCGCATGAGTTCGCCCACGCCCATCCATTCCACGCCCTCGGCGGGCTCGGTCACGAACAGCATCGCCACGCGCCCGCCCGAATGGAAAGCGCGGCGGCACGCGAAGCGAAGCGCGATCTTGAGTTCCGGCGTCTGATCGACGACGACCAGAAAGATGCGCTGGGTTTGCGGCTTGCGATTCGGCATCGTGTCCCCCCGTCTCCGGCTTGCGGGTTATTTCCTGAAAATCGCACCGGCGGCCCAGCCGGCAAAAACGGCGATCAGCACGGCGAGCAGCCCGTAGATCGCCGCCCAATCGTGCGCAAAATCGTAGATGTCGGCGCCCACACCCACTTTGTTCACGAACATCGGCGTGGTCTGCGCGCCGATCACCTGACCGCCGCGCACGAGCAGCACTTCGACCGAATAGGCCCCCGTGGGCACGTTGGCCGGAAACAGGATGCGCGTGCGGAACAGCCGCGGGCCCAGAAACGACACGCGGCCGATCTCCGCATCGTAGAGATCCTGCGCCTCTTTGTTGCGCAAGAGCCCGGCGCGGAACGAAGCAACCTCTTCGGGCGCCGCGTCGGCGGGCGCTTGCAGGCGCAGATAGTCGGTGCCGATCTGGTAGCGCTGGCGCAAGGCCGGCGGCACGAACTCGGCCAGCGGCTTGGACGCCGCCACGCGGTAGAAGGCGGGCGCGCCCGCAAAGCGCATCTCGTCGCGGTTGATCCACAAGCCCGCCACGCGCGCCTTGCGCCGCACGCTGGTTTCGCTGTCGGGCCCGCGCACGATCACCACCACGTCGCCCTCGCCTTCGGTGGCGCCGAAGAGCAGAAGCTCGGTGCCGGCAAAACCCGTCGTGATCGCGATCAGATGGCTCGACAGATCGGCCACCAATGGCTGCGCTTTGGCCGCGGGCGCAAAGGCCAGCAGCGCGAGAAGTGCGAGGGCAGAACGCATCATGGCGTTTCCCCCTGCGGCGGCGGGGCCACGTCGAAGCGGATCGAATAGAGATCGTCGGGCCGCTCGACGAGGCCGTAGCCGAGCTGGCCCGCAACCGCGAGCACGAGCAGCGCCAGCAGCACGCGCAGCCGCGCTGCCCCCAGCTTCGCGCCCAGCCGCGCGCCCAAGGGGGCCGCCACCACGCTGCCCGCGATCAGCAAACCCGCCAGCACGATATCGACCGTCTGGTGCGACACCGCCTGCAGGAACGTGACATTGGCCGACACGAACACGATCTGGAACAAAGACGTGCCGACGACCGTGGCCGTCGGCATCGCCAGAAGATAGATCATCGCCGGGACGAGCAGAAAACCGCCGCCCACACCCATGAGCCCCGTGAGCACGCCGATGAAAATGCCGAGCACAAGCGGCGCCAGCGCGCTCGTTTCGATGCCCGATTTGGGAAACCGCATCTGCCACGGCAAGCCGCGCAGCCATTGCCCGCGCGGCTTGGACGCGGCCGGTTTTGCGGCAACCGCTTTTGCGGGTTTGGCCAGCATCGCGCGCAGGCTTTCGGCGAACATCAGAATCCCGACGCCCCCCAGCAGCACCACGTAGCAAAGTGCGACCACGAGATCGATCTGGCCCAGTTTGGTGAGCCAGCCGAACACCCACACGCTCGCCCCCGAGCCTGCAAGCCCGCCCACGAGCAGCAGCGTGCCCATTTTGAGGTCGAGCGTGCCGCGCCGCCAATGCGCGATCGCCCCCGCGGCCGACGAGGCCACGACCGTATTGGCCCCTGTCGCCGCCGCGATCGGCGGGGGCACGCCCAAGAAAATCAGCATCGGCGTGACCAGAAAGCCGCCGCCCACGCCGAACATGCCCGACATCAAACCCACGCCGGCGCCGATCGCGACGAGCAGCAGACCGTCGATCGCGGTTTCGGCCAGCGGCAGATAGACCGGCAGCAGCGCCATGGCTCAAGCCCCCGCCTTGCTACGGCTGCCGAGCGAATAGAGATCGTCCGGCGTCGAGACGAGATCGACGAGCAGCTTGGCCGCAACGCCCAGCACCATCAAAGCCAGCAGCCCGCGCAATTGTTCGCCGCGCAGTTTGGCCCCGGCGCGCACGCCGAACTGGGCCCCCACCACGCCGCCCACGAGCAGCAGCAAGGCCAGCACGATGTCGACGGTCTGGTTCTGCCACGCCTGCAGGAACGTGACGTTGGCCGTGACGAACACGATCTGGAACAGCGACGTGCCGACCACGACCGAAGTCGGCATGCCGAGCAGATAGATCATGGCCGGCACCATGATGAAGCCGCCGCCCACGCCCATCAGAGCCGCAAGGATGCCGACGCCGAGCCCGATCGAAAACGGGGCGATGGCGCTGATATAGAGCATCGAACGCGGGAAGCGCATTTTGAGCGGCAGCCCGTGGATCCACAGATGCTGGTGGCGTTTGACGGGTGCGGCACGCCGGCCGCCCGAGCGCCGGCGCAACGCGCGCACCGATTCGACCAGCATCAAGAGGCCGATCGTGCCCAGCACGGCAACGAAGGCCAGCGACACGAACAGGTCGATCTGGCCGAGGCCCTGCAGCAGCTTGAAAATCTGCACGCCGAGCGTGGACCCGACAAGGCCACCCGCCAGCAGCACGCCGCCCATGCGGAAATCGACGTTGCCGCGCCGCATGTGGGCCAGCACGCCCGAGACCGACGCCGCGACGATCTGGGCCGCTTCCGAACCCACCGCCACGGCCGGCGGAATGCCGACGAAGATCAACAGCGGCGTCATCAAGAAGCCGCCGCCCACGCCGAACAAACCCGACAGAAACCCCACGCCGCCGCCGAGCAGCAGCAGCAGAAACACGTCGACCGAAACTTCGGCAAGGGGCAGATAGATCAGCACGCAAAGGCGAGAATGCGCCCGCCCGCCCCGATCCGGCAAGCGCTTTGGCCGGTCTTACGGCGCCCAAAGCTTACGGGGCGAGGAAGCCGATCGTCTCGTAGACTTGGCGCAGATTGGGCTTGGCGATCGCGTTGGCCTTCTCGGCCCCGTCTCGCAAGATCGCGTCGATCGCACCGGGATCGGCCATGAGCCGGTTCATCTCGGCCGTGATCGGCGACAGGACGGCCACGGCCATGTCGGCCAAAGCGCCCTTGAACGTCGAAAACTGCGCGCCCGCGAACTCCGCCACGACGGCCTCGAGCGTCTTGTCGGTCAAGGCCGCGTAGATGCCGAGCAGGTTTTCGGCTTCCGGCCGGCCTTCGAGGCCCGCGACGCTGTCGGGCAGCGGGTGCGGGTCGGTCTTGGCCTTGCGGATCTTGGACGCGATCGTGTCGGCATCGTCGGTGAGGTTGATGCGGCTCTGCTCCGACGGCTCGGACTTGCTCATTTTCTTGGTGCCGTCGCGCAGGCTCATCACGCGCGTGGCGGCGCCGAAAATCTGCGGCTCGGGCAGCGGGAAGAACTCGACGCCGTAGCGGTGGTTGAACGCGCCCGCAATGTCGCGCGCGAGCTCGAGATGCTGCTTCTGGTCTTCGCCGACCGGCACGTGCGTCGCTTTGTAGAGCAGAATGTCGGCCGCCATCAGCACCGGATAGGCGTAGAGGCCGAGGCCCGCATTGTCGCGCTGCTTGCCCGCCTTCTCCTTGAACTGGGTCATGCGGTTGAGCCAACCCAAGGGGGCGTAGCAGCCGAGCGTCCAGCCCAGTTCCGCATGGCCCGACACGGTCGACTGGTTGAAGATCGTGCAGGCGACGGGATCGATGCCGCAGGCGATGTAGGCGGCCGTCACTTCGCGCGTGGCTTTGCGCAAGGCGGCCGGCTCCTGCGGCATCGTGATCGCGTGCAGATCGACGATGCAGAAAATGCACTCGTAGTCGCGCTGCAGCTTGACCCAGTTGCGGATCGCGCCGAGATAGTTGCCGAGATGCAGGTTGCCGGTGGGCTGGATGCCCGAAAAAATGCGGTTCATGGGCGGCAGCTTATGGCGGCCTTTTCCGGGTTAATCAAGTGCGGCGCTGCAGCAATCCCCGCAGATCGGCGCGATCGGCCGCCCCGAAAAGCCAGGCGGCCGCCGCGTACAGCGCCAGCCCGAACGCGACGAGCCCGGCAAGCACGGCCAAGCGCAGAACGCCGGGCTCGGCCATGAAGGGGGATGCGGCCTGCAGGGCAAGCCACAGGCCCAAAGCCATCGCGGCCGTCGCAGCCAATTGGCGCGGCAGGCGTTGGCGCAGCCGGCCGCTCGCCGCAAACTGGCCGCGCGCTGCAAGCGCGCGCAGCAGCAGCAGCGCATTCAAGGTGGCCGACAGGGCGGTTGCGAGCGCCAAGCCGACATGGCCGATGAACTGCATCGCCGCGAAGCCGACGACGCTGTTCAAGACCACGCACAGCACCGCGATCTTGACCGGCGTTTTGGTGTCTTCGCGCGCATAGAAGGCGGGTGCGAGCACCTTCACGGCCACGTAAGCCGGCAGGCCTACCGTGTAGGCGACGAGGGCCGCGGCCGTGGCCGCAACGTCGGCTGCCGAAAAAGCGCCGCGCTCGAACAGGCCCGCGACGATGGGCTCGGCCAGCACGACGAGCGCGGCGGTCGCGGGCAGCGTGAGGAGGCCGGCGGCTTCGAGCGCGCGGTTCTGCGTTGCAAGAGCCGCCGCTTCGTCGCCGCTGCGCACCTGTTTGGACATCAGCGGCAGCAGGGCCGTGCCGATCGCGATGCCGATCACCGCGAGCGGCAGTTCGTAGACGCGGTCGGCGTAGTAGAGCCAGCTGATCGAACCCGCCGCGAGCAGCGAGGCCAGCATCACGTCGACCACGAGGTTGATCTGCACCGCGCCGGAGCCCAGCGCCACCGGCGCCATGCGCTTCAGGAGCGTTTTGGCGTTGTCGCTCAAGCGCGGCCAGCGCAGGCGCAGAGCCATGTCGGCCCGGCTGCAGGCATAGGCGAGGAACAGGAACTGGGCGAGGCCCGCCGCAAGCACCCCCCACGACGCGGCGTGGCCCGCGGTGGGCACGCGGCCCACGAGCCCCAGCAACGCGCCGATCATGCAGAGATTCAGCAGAATGGGCGTGGCCGCCACGGCCGCGAATTTGTCGAGCGAGTTGAGAACGCCGCCTTGCAGCGACACGAGGCTGATGAAAAGCAGATACGGAAACGTGATGCGCGTGAACTCGACCGCAAGCGCAAAGCGCGTGGGCTCGTCGGCAAAACCGGGGGCCACGACGCGCAAGATCCAGGGCATGCCGAACTCGCACGCGACCACGAGGGCAAACAGCGCGACGAGCAGGACGGAAAGCGCTTCTTCGGCGAATTCGCGCGCCGCCGCCTTGCCCTTTGTCGCGACCGTGCCGGCGAACATCGGCACGAAGGCGGCGGCAAATGCGCCCTCGGCGAACAGGCGGCGGAAGAAATTCGGGAATTTGAACGCGACGAAAAACGCGTCGGCGACGGGCCCGGCACCGAGATACGCCGCGATCAGCATGTCGCGCACGAAGCCCAGCACGCGGCTCAACAGCGTGTAGCCGCCGACCGTCGCAATTGGGCGCGCAAGCGACATGTGCGGCAGCGGCGCTTCAGCGCTCGTCGCGGCGGTCGGGCAAAGCAAGGCCCCACATCGCGAACCACGGCGCCCAGAGCTGGCGCTGGAAGCCGAGCCACAGGGCGAACGGTTCGGCGGCAAGCTGCGGCAAATGCGGCTGGCCCGTCAGCACGATGCCGATCGCCTCGGGCGCACCTGGCGAAGCTTGGCGATGGCGCAGTTCGAGAGTCACGCCCGGCAATTCGGCGCGCGCGCGCAGTTCTTCGGGAAAGGAGGACGCCATCTTGTCTATTCCGCCGCTTCGGAGCCTGCGCGTTTGCGCGGTTTGGCGGGATCCGCCGCCTCGGGATCGACGAGCGCTTGCAGCAGCGTCTCGCGGATGCGCTCGAGCTTGTCGTCTTCGACGATTTTCTGGCCGAACACGTCGACCACGTAGAACACGTCGACCGCGCGCTCGCCGTAGGTCGTGATCTTGGCCATGCGGATCGACAGGCCCAGAGCCGTGATCGCAGCCGTGACGTCGTAGAGGAAACCCACGCGGTCGCGGCCGTTCACTTCGACGAGCGTATGGTATTTGGAGGCGAGATTGTCGATCAGCACGCGCGGCGGCACGGTGAAGACCTGCATGCGGCTCGGGATCGCGGGCCGCTTGCGCAGCTGCTCGCGCAAGCGCAAGCGCCCGCCCAGCGCCCCTTCGATGTGCGTGGCAAGGCGCGCGAGCTTTTCGGGCCGCGCATAGGCGGCCGGCTGCGCGTCGAGATCGCCGCCCGCTTCCTGGATCGAAAACGTGTCGAGGGCCCGCCCGTTCGACAGCGTGAACACGTTGGCCGCCACGATGTTGGCCCCGCCATAGGCGATGGCGCCCGCGATGCGCGAGAACAGGCCCGGATGGTCGTCGGTGTAGATCGTGATTTCGGTGATCGAGCGCGCGCGGTCGATGCGCGTGTCGATGGCAAGCGGCAGATGCGCCTGCTCGGCCTCGCGCACGAAGCGCGCATGGCGGGCTTGCGAGCCCGCATCGAGCGACAGCCAGTAGGCGGGGTAGGCGAGGCTGGAGAACCACGCGAAATCGACGTCGTTCCAGTCGCGCAACTCTTCGCGCAGGCGCGCTTGGGCCGCGGCCACGCGCTGCAACGTGCCGGTCTCGCCGTAGTTGCCCGCGAGCGCTTCGGCCGTGCGCGCATAGAGCTCGCGCAGCAGCGTCGCTTTCCAGTTGTTCCACACGCCGGGCCCGACCGCGCGGATGTCGGCGACCGTCAGGCACAGAAGCAGGCGCAGCCGCTCCGGGCTCTGCACGTGTTCGGCAAAGGCGCGGATCGCCTGCGGGTCCTGGATGTCGCGCTTGAAGGCGGTGGCCGACATGGCCAAATGCCAGCGCACGAGCCACGCGCAGGTTTCGGTCTCTTCCTCCGTGAGGCCCAGACGCGGCCCGAGCTTCAAAGCGATTTCGGCGCCCAGGATCGAATGGTCGCCGCCGCGACCTTTGGCGATGTCGTGCAGCAACACGGCGAGATAGAGCGCGCGGCGCGAGGCGACCTGGTGGATCACTTCGCTCGCGAGCGGATGGTCGGCGACGAGCTCGCCCGCTTCGATGCGATGCAGAATGCCGATCGCGAAGATCGTGTGCTCGTCGACCGTGTACACATGGTACATATCGTGCTGCATCTGCGCGACGACGCGGCCGAAATCCGGCACGAAGCGGCCGAACACGCCGGCCTCGTTGAGGCGCCGCAACGTCGTCTCGGCGCGGCTGTCGGTCAGCATGTCGAGGAACAGCTTGTTGGCATCCGGATTGGCGCGCAGCGCGCCGTCCACGCGCCGCAGCGACTGGCGCACGAGGCGCAGCGCGAAGGGATGGATGTCGATCTCGCTTTCCTGCGCCACGCGGAACAGGCGCAGGAAATTGACCGGGTCCTTTTCGAACACGTCGGCGCGCGCCACGGTGAGGCGCCCGCTTTCGACCGCAAAGCGCCCGTCGCCGAGCTTTTTGGCGCGGCTCTTGAACATCGACTTCCAGCCGCCCACGCCGAGCGTGGCGCGCTTGCCCTCTTCGATCTCGAGCGCCGAGCAGAAGATGCGCGTCAAGTCGCCGACGTCTTTGGCGACGAGGAAATAGTGCTTCATGAAGCGCTCGACGCCGCGCGTGCCGCGATGGTCGGTATAGCCCATGCGCCGCCCGATCTCGCCCTGCACGTCGAAGGTCAGCCGGTCTTCGGGCCGGCCCGCGACATAGTGCAGGTGGCAGCGCACGCTCGTGAGGAACTCCTGGCACTTGTCGAACTTGGCCGCCTCGTCGGACGTGAAGACGCCCTTGAGGACGAGATCGGCCACCTGGTCGACGCGGTGCACGTATTTGCCGATCCAGAACAGCGTGTGCAGATCGCGCAAGCCCCCTTTGCCGTCCTTGACGTTGGGCTCGAGCACGTAGCGCGAATCGCCGGTGCGCTGGTGGCGCTTGTTGCGCTCGTCGAGCTTGGCTTCGACGAAGTCGGCCGCGGTCGATCTGGCGATCTCGGCGAAGAAGCGCTTTTTGAGTTCGAGGAACAGCTTGTCGTCGCCCCACAGATAGCGGCTCTCGAGCAGCGCGGTGCGGATCGTGTGGTCCTCGCGCGCAAGGCGCAGGCATTCCTCGATCGAGCGCGTCGCGTGCCCGACCTTCAGGCCCAGATCCCACAAAAGATAGAGCACGAATTCGACGAGCTGTTCGATGCGCGGATTGGATTTGTAGGGCCGCACGAACAGGAGGTCGATGTCGGACTGGGGTGCGAGCTCGGCGCGCCCGTAGCCGCCGACGGCCGCGATCGTGACGCGCTCGGCCGTGGTCGGGTTGGGCAAAGGATAGACGTGGCGGTCGGCGAAGTCGTAGACGAGCCGCACGATCTGGTCGATCAGGAACGAGCCCGCGCGTACGGTCTGGCCGCCGCTGGCCGCGCGGCCTTCGAAGCGGCGGCGGATTTCCGCGCGGCCCGCCTGCAACGCGGCTTTGAGCACGTCGCGCATCGCCGCGCGCCGCTGCTCGGGCTCGCGCGCCAAGCGCTGGGCAAGCGCTTCAAGCGCGGCATCGACCGCGCGCCGGTCGAGAATGGCGCGCTGGTTCGCAACCTCTTTCGAGGTCGGCAGGGGCAGTTCGTCGATGCGTTCGGCCGTTTCCATTGCGCCAGTATATAGTGGGTTCTCGCGTCGCCGGGAGTTCGATCTTTGCGCCCAGTTTTTGTCCTCTTTGTGGCCCTGTCGGCGCCCTTTTTTGCCGCCGCCTGCACGGCCGCAGCCCCGCAGATCCGCACGCAGCTCGCCGACGGCGGCCGCACGATCGAGATCGTCGCGACAGGCGCCGAGCGGCTGCTGCGCGCTTCCCTGATCGCCCCCGACGGCACCCGCATCGCAGCCGAAATCGCGACGGCTGCGGCCGCACCCGAACGCCCGCGCTTGGGGGTCGGGGCTTCCGGCGGCTCAAGCTCGGGCGTCGATTCAGGGATCGGGATTGCGGTACCGCTCGGCTGGCTGACCGGCAGCGGCGGCGCCCAAATCGAGTCGCGCGCGCGCATCCCGTTGCCGCCCGACGCGAGCCCGCCCTATGGCCGCCTCGAGCTTGTTTTTGCACGTGCCGGAACAGTGGCAATGCCGGCCCCGCGCCGCTAGAGTGCGGCCCATGAAAAAACCCGACCTCACCCGCCGCCTCTTGCTCGGAACCTTCATCGCCATGACCGCGATCGACCCCTCGGACGCCCAAACCCCGGACCTTTCGACCGCCACGCGCACACGCTCGGGCCTCGGCATTCTCGATACGGTCGAGGGCACCGGTGCCGCGCCGACGTCCGGCCAGACCGCGCGCGTGCACTACACGGGCTGGCTGCTCGAAGACGGAAAACGCGGCCGCAAGTTCGACTCCTCGGTCGATCGCGGCCAGCCTTTCGAGTTTCCGCTGGGCCAAGGCCGCGTCATCCGCGGCTGGGACGAAGGTGTGGCGACGATGAAGATCGGCGGCAAGCGCACGCTCGTCATCCCGCCCGAACTCGGCTACGGCGCGCGCGGTGCGGGCAACGTGATACCGCCCAACGCCACGCTCGTGTTCGACGTGGAACTGCTGGGCGTGCGCTAAACGCCGCGCGTGATGCCGCCGTCGACGCGCAGATTCTGGCCGGTGATGTAGCCCGCATCGTCCGACAACAGGAACGCGGCGGTCTTCGCGATTTCTTGCGTTTTGCCGTAGCGACCCAGCGGGATGCGCGGCAGCAGCGCCTCTTTGACCGGCAGCGAATCGACGAAGCCGGGCAGCAGATTGTTCATGCGAATGCCGGCTTTGGCGTAGCGGTCGGCGTAGAGTTTGGCGAAAGCGCCCAGCCCTGCGCGCATTGCGCACGAGATCGGGAACATCAGATCGGGCTCGAAGGCCGCGTAGGTCGATATGTTGACCCACGCGCCCGCACCCTGTTTTTCCATGATGGGTGTGACGATGCGCGCGAGGCGCACCACGTCGAGGATCACAAGCTCGAGCCCCTTGGCCCAGTCTTCGTCGCTGAGCGCCAACAGATCGCCTTTGGGCGGATGGCCCGTGGACGTGACCACGCCGTCGATGCGGCCCCATTTTTCCATCGCGGCGTTGGCGAGCTTCTGGAGGTCGGCTGCTTCCAAGACAGAGCCCGTGACGCCGACGCCGCCAAGTTCGGCCGCAAGTTCGACCGCGCGGCCCGACGGCGACAGCAAAGCCACACCCCAGCCGCGCGCGGCGAGCTCGCGCGCACACGCGGCACCCATGCCTTTGCCCGCACCCGTGACCAATGCGACTTTCATTCGGCCTTCTCCTTCAGCAAAAGCGCTTTGAGCGCGTAGAGCGCTTCGAGCGCTTGTTTGGGGGCGAGTTCGTCGGGATTGAGGTCGGCAAGCGCTTTGGACAAAGCACTGGGTGCCGCATCGGCGCCCGCTCCAGCATTGGCGGGCCCGCCTTTGGGCCGTGCGGCAAACAGCGGCAGATCCTCCGCCAACTTGCCGAGATTGCGCTGCTCGGGGCTGCTTTCCAGCGCCGCCAGCACGGTTTCGGCGCGTGCCACGGCGGCGGCCGGCAAGCCCGCGAGCTTCGCCACATGGATGCCGTAGGAACGGTCGGCGGTGCCGGCCGCAACCTCGTGCAGGAACACGACCTCGCCCTTCCATTCTTTGACGCGCATCGTGCGGCAGGCAAGGCCGGCGAGTTTCGCGGCAAGGGCGGTGAGCTCGTGATAGTGCGTGGCGAACAAAGCGCGCGACCGGTTGACGTCGTGCAGATGCTCCACGCACGCCCACGCGATCGAAAGCCCGTCGTAGGTCGCGGTCCCGCGCCCGATCTCGTCGAGGATCACGAGCGAGCGTTCGGTCGCAAGATTGAGGATGGCGGCCGTCTCGACCATTTCGACCATGAAGGTCGAGCGGCCGCGCGCCAGATCGTCGGCCGCACCCACGCGGCTGAACAGCCGGTCGGCGACACCAATGTGCGCCGATTTGGCCGGCACGTAGGCGCCGCTCTGCGCCAGGATCGCGATCAATGCGTTCTGGCGCAGATACGTCGATTTGCCGGCCATGTTGGGGCCGGTCACGAGCCACAAAAACTGCCCGCCGTCGGCGTCCAAGCGGCAATCGTTGGCGACAAACCCTTGCGCCTGTTCGGCCAAAGCCGCTTCGACGACCGGATGGCGCCCCCCTTCGACTGCGAACATGCGGCTGTCGTCCACGACCGGCCGGCACCATTCGCGCTCGACCGCAAGATCGGCCAAGCTCGCGGCCACATCGAGTTCGGCGAGGGCGCGGGCGGCGCGCAGGATGGCGTCGCTGTGCGCGAGCACGTCGCGCACGAGATCGGCGAAGATCGAAAGCTCGAGGGCGAGCGCTTTGTCGCGCGCACCCACGACGGCGTTTTCGAGCTCGCCGAGTTCGATCGTGGTGAAGCGCACGGCGCCTGCCATCGTCTGGCGATGGATGAAGATGCCGCCGGGCTTCAACAGCCGGTCGGCGACGTTGGCGTTGGCTTCGACGAAATAGCCGATCACATTGTTGTGCTTGATGCGCAATGTGGAGATGCCGGTCGCCTCGACATAGCGCTGCTGCAAGGCGGCGACGAGGCGGCGACTTTCGTCGCGCAGTTCGAGGATGCGGTCGAGCTCGGGAGCAAAGCCGGCGCGCACAAAACCGCCGTCGCGCATGTCGAGCGGCAGATCGGCGCCGAGGGCGCGCGCCAGAAGATCGGCAAGTGCCGAATGTTCGCCCAAATCGTCGAGCGCTTGGCCGATCCCGTCGGGGACCGCGTCGAGCCCTTGCGCGCGCACTTGCGCACGCACCTGCGGCAGGCGTGCCAAGCCCTGGCCAAGGGCGGACAGATCGCGCGGACCGCCGCGCTGGAGCGCCAAGCGCTGCATGGCGCGCTCGAGATCGGGGAACCCCTTCAGCGTGTCGCGCAAGGACGCGCGCGCTTGTTCGGACACGGCGAAATAGCCGAGCATGTCGAGCCGGCGGCCGATCGCGCGCGCGTCGGCCAAGGGGGCTGCAAGGCGTGCCGCAAGCAGGCGGGCGCCGGCGGCCGTCTGCGTGCGGTCGATCGTGGCGAGCAGCGATCCCTTGCGCTCGCCGGTCTGGGTTTCGGCGATTTCGAGCGAGCGGCGCGTGGCGGGATCGATCTCGAGCAGGCCTGCGGCCGATTGGCGCTGCGGCGTTTGCAGGCGGCCGACGCGGCCTTTTTGCGTGAGCTCCACGTAATCGACGAGTGCGCCTGCCGCCGCGATTTCCGCGCGCGCGAAGGCGCCGAATCCGTCGAGCGATTTGACGCCGTAGAGCGCTTCGAGCCGCCGCTTGGCGTTTTCGCTGTCGAAGCGCGCCGAAGGCAGCGGCGTGAGCGCACGCTTGAGCGGGGAGACGGCGGCTGCGATGTCGTCGCGCGCGAGCAAACGATCGGCGAGCAGCAATTCGCCGGGGGCGATGCGCGCCAACGCGGCCGACAGGCCCGGCGCGCTCGCGGTTTCGACGCGGAAATCGCCGGTCGAAAGATCGAGCCACGCAAGGCCGAGGGCGCCCGCGGCTTCGGCGAGGCAGCAGAGATAGTTGTTGGCGCGCGCATCGAGCAGCGTGTCTTCGGTGAGCGTGCCGGGGGTGACCACGCGCACCACGTCGCGCCGCACGAGGCTTTTGCCGCTGCCGCGCTTTTTCGCTTCGGCCGGATCTTCGATCTGTTCGCAGATCGCCACCCGGAAACCCTGGCGGATCAGCCGGGCCAAATAGGCTTCGTGCGCGTGCCACGGCACGCCGCACATCGGAATCGGTTCGCCCGCATGCGTGCCGCGCCGCGTGAGCGTGATGTCGAGCGCTTTGGCGGCCGCAACCGCATCCTCGAAAAACAGCTCGTAGAAATCGCCCATGCGGTAGAACAGCAGCGCCCCTTCGTGCTGGCGCTTCAGTTCCAGATACTGCGCCATCATCGGGGTGGGCGCTTGGTCGCTTTGCGGCTCGCGGACGGTTTCGGACATTGCAGTGCAGCATTCCCATCGGTTCGCGCGTTTTGACGAACGGCACCCGTTCCCCGTACCATGGTGGACCAAAGCCTAGCAAAACGAACTTCAGAGGGAAGGCAAACGCAATTATGGCGAACGAGACCGGGCCCGTCACCGAACAGGAATCGCTGCTGTTCCACAATCAGGGCGGCAAGGCGGGCAAGATCGAAATCAACGCCACCAAGCCGCTGACCACGCAGCGCGATCTGAGCCTCGCCTATTCGCCCGGCGTGGCGTGGCCGTGCCTGCACATCGCCAAGAACCCGGACGCCGCCTACGACTACACGGCCAAGGGCAATCTCGTGGCCGTGATCTCGAACGGCACGGCCGTGCTGGG
>JAIXXA010000005.1 GCA_027490975.1 Rhodospirillaceae bacterium | reverse complement strand
CGTAGTAGGTTTCGGCCGCCAAGGTGGAGAGGGCGAGCGGGGTTGCCGCCGGATCCGGGCGCAGCCGCAGATCGGTGCGGAACACGTAGCCGTCGGCCGTGCGCGCCTCCATGATCTTCACGAGATTGCGCGCGAGCCGCACGAACACGGCCTGCAACTCGTCCGGGTCCGGGCCTTTGGCGCGGTCGGCGTCGTAGAGCAGGATGAGGTCGATGTCGGACGAGTAGTTGAGTTCGCCCGCCCCGAGCTTGCCCATCGCCAGCACCACAAGGCCGCTGCCGCTTTCGGGATCGGCCGCATCTGGCAGCACAAGCCCGTCGCGGCGGGCCGCCTCGCGCAACAGGAAGCGGCAGGCCAGCCGCAACGCCGTGTCGGCGACGGTCGAGATCGCGGCCGTGATCTTGGGCAAGGGCCACACGCAAGCAATGTCGGCCGCCGCGATCGCCAAGGCGGCCTGCTTTTTGAAGCGGCGCAAGCCCGCCATCAGCGCCGCCATGTCGCCGGCCTCCGCAAAGTTGCGGCGGACGAGGTCGCAGGCGGCCGCAAAGGCCGTATCGGGGCCCTTGGCAAACAGCTGCAGGGCGAAGTCCGGATCGCCGACCGCGAGCCCGCTCAAATGCGGCGAGTTGCCGAACAACGCCGACAGGGCCGTGTGGCCGGGCGGCTTGGCTGCAAGGGCAAGGGCTGCGCGCTTGCGGGCTTTGTCGGCGAGTTCGTCCGATGCTTCCTGCCAGCGCTCGAAGGCGCGGGCGGCGGCTTCGCCGTCGGACGCAAGCGGCCATACCGCAGCCGCAAATCCGGGGTACACTGGCGCCATGCGGCGAATCCGTCCTGACCTGAGGCGGCGCAAAGCCTGTTTTGCGCCCGGCATTACGTTGGCCCGACGTCTGTCGCGGGGTCAAGCCGCACCATGAGCCACCCGATCCGCCTGTTTCTCGAACTGGTCGGCACATTGGCGGCCTTGCTGCTGATCGCGACCGGCGTGCTGCTGTGGCGCCTCTCGGTGGGGCCGATCACGGTGCCGTTCGTGACCCCGCTGCTGGAAGCGGCCCTCCAGGACAGCACGAGCGGCATGTCGATCGACGTGGGCGAGACCTCGCTCGACTGGTCGGCCAGCAGCCGCTCGATCGAACTGCGCGTTTCCGACACCCGCGTGCTGGCAAGCGACGGGGCCGAGATCGTGCACATCCCCGAGGCTTGGCTGTCGCTGTCGATCAACCGGCTGCTGCACGGCGAGATCCAGCCCGAAGCGTTGCGCGTGCAGGGCCTGCGCTTGAATCTCGCGCGCAATGCCGAGGGCCAGCTGCAATTTCAGGACGAACCCCCGGCCCCCAATTCGGCCGCCGCGGGTGCCGCCGCCGCCGGATCGGCCGACGGCGGCAGCCGCTTCGTGGCGTTCCTGATCGCCGAACTTGCCGCCCCCGCCGATCCGCGCCGGCCGCTCGGCCTGCTGGCCGAGGCGGTTTTCGCCGATACCACGATCGCGATCGACGATGCTGCCAGCGACCTGCGCTTCGGCGTCGAGGGCGCCAATTTGGCGCTGCGCCGCTACGTCGGCGGTATTGCACTGCAGGCCGTTGTGCCCGCCGTGCTGGGCGTCCAACGGCTGCGCTTCGACGTCGAAGCGCTCTACCGCGTTGCCGACGCAGCGATCGCGTTTTCGGCCGTGGCCGGTGCGATCAACGTGGCGGCCTTGGCCGATCTCGATCCGCGTTTGGCGGTTCTGCGCAATATCGACGCGACGGCCCGGCTCGATCTGCGCTCGACGCTGGCGCTCGACGGCACGCTCGGCCCGGTGGCGTTGGCGATCGACGCCGACGGGCTGCAGCTGCGCGACCGCAGCTGGTTCGCCGAGCCCGTCACGCTCGACCGCGCGGGTTTGCGCGCCACGCTCGCGGGCGACCTCGCGCGCGTCGATCTCGAGGACCTGACCGTGCGCGTCGGCGCGACCGAGATCCGCGCGACCGCCGAAATCCCGGCACCGCTCCAGCGCGCCCAGCTCGACGCCAAGGTCGAGATTGCGGGCCTTGCGACCGACGAGCTCAAGCGCCTGTGGCCGCTTTTCGCGAGCCCCAATGCGCGCAGCTGGATCGCCGACAACATTGCGGGCGGGCGGATCCCGTCGGCCAAGGCCGAGCTTTCCCTGCGCAGCCCCACGGCCGACTGGAACAACGCCGCCGTCGAGAAGCTGCGCTTCGAGTTTTCGGTCGAAGGCGCGGCCGTCACCTTCATCGACGGGCTGCCGCCGGTGCGCGGCGTGGCCGCCGCCGCCACGATGGACGCCAAGCGCCTCGAGATGCGCACGCGCGGCGGTGCCATCGGCGCTCTGCAGGTCGGCAACGGCACAGTCGTGCTGACCGGCCTCGACCAAGCTATGCAATACGCGGCGATCGACGTGCCGGTCGCCGGCCCCGCGCTCGAAGCGCTGCAGCTCGTCGACCGTCCGCCGCTCGGCTTCCTGAAGCGCATCGGCGAGCAGCCCGAAAGTTTCGGCGGTGCCGCCGACATCCGCGTCGTTGCCCGCTTCCCGCTGCTCGCGGCCTTGAAGCTCGACGACATCGCGGTGGTGGCGAGCGGCCGGGTCGCCAATTTCACCCAGCGCAACGCGATCCTCGGCAACGACATCGAAAACGGCACGCTTGCGTTGCGCGTCGACGCCAAGGGCCTCGACATTCGGGGGCCCGTGCGGCTTGCGGGTGCCGACGCCGACATCGTCTATCGCCGCGAGTTCGAGGCCACCAACGGCCCTGTCGAAACCGCGACCGCGCGCGCCGCGGCCGTCTCGACCCGCAGCGTCAACCGGCTCGGTTTCGATTTCGCCCCCTATGCCGTCGGCCCCGTGGGCGTTGCCATGACCACGCGGGCCTTCCGCGACGGGCGGCGCGACATCGGCCTCGAGCTCGATTTGGCCGCCGTCGATTTCGCCGTGCCCGAAATCGACTGGTCGCGGCCGCCCACGTCCGGCACCAAGCTTGCGATGAATCTGCGCCTCGAGCGCGACGTGCTGCGCGCGATCGAACGGCTCGATCTGGCGGGCGAGGGCCTTGCCGCCAAGGGCCGCGTCGAGTTCGAGCCGGACGGCCGCACGTTCAAGGCGGCCGATCTGCAGCGCCTGCTGCTGGCGGGCCGCGTCGATCTCGACGCTGCCGCGATCAAACGCGAGGCCGCGGCACGCGCGGGCGCGCTTCCCACCAACGCGTTCGAAGGCAAGGGCGCATTCTTCGATGCCCAGCCCTTTTTGGCCGACAAGACGCCGCCCGTGCCCGGCCGGCCGGGGCTGCGTTTGGGTCTCGACGTGGCGCGCGTGGCGCTGGGCGAGGGGCGCGACCTGTTCGGCCTGTCGCTGCACGGCCAGCGCGACGACATGCGCTGGCAGCGGCTGGAGATCACCGCCAAAACCGCGGCGCGCGTACGGGCGGTGGCGAACAGCGATCTGGTCGTTTCGATCGTTCCGGGTGCCGACGGGCTCTTGACGCTCAAAGCGGCTGCCGACGATGCGGGCGCCTTGCTGGCGGCCCTCGACATCACGCCCAACGTGGTCGGCGGCACTTTGCGCATCGACGGCAAGGAAGACAGAACCCGCGCCGACCGCGCGATCGTGGGCAAACTCGCGATCGAAGAATTCCGCCTCGTCAACGCGCCGGGCTTCGCCAAGCTCTTGTCGGTGGCCTTGCTCACGGGCGTGCTCGACAGTTTGCGCGGCGAGGGCATCGGCTTCCGGCGCCTGGATGCCGACATTGCGTGGGCCGATCCCAAGATCGAAATCAAAGACGGCCGCATGCACGGGGCGGCCCTCGGCATCACCGCGCGCGGCCAGGTGGATCTGGCGGCCGACACGATGGACCTCGAAGGCACGCTGGTGCCGGCCTATGCGGTCAACTCGATCCTCGGCAACATTCCGCTGATCGGCCAGCTTCTGGTGGGCGAACGCGGCTCGGGCGTGTTCGCGGCCAACTACCGCGCTTCGGGCGCGATGGCCGACGTGCAGACGAGCATCAACCCGCTCTCGACGCTCACACCCGGCTTCCTGCGCCGCCTGTTCGGCGTGTTCTCGGGCGGGCCGGGCAGCGGAACCGCCAACGCCCCGGCCGACGGCCCGCCGGTCGATCCCTACGCCACCAACGAAAACGTACGCTGACGCCTTCTCGAGGGCAAGTTCCCTTATTGTTTCGCGCGACATCTGCGCGACATCGACGCGACATTCGTGCG
>JAIXXA010000202.1 GCA_027490975.1 Rhodospirillaceae bacterium | reverse complement strand
TAGCCTGCGGCCCGTTCTCGGTGCTCATCTCGCCGTTAAAGCTTACCTCGCCTGAAGGCAGCGTCAGTGCCGCAAGCACGCCTGCTGCTGCGCTACAATCGTCTGTTCGAAAACGCGGCCGCGTGCGAAACCGTGCGAGGGCTGTTTGCCGCCCACAATATCGATCCGGCCCGGCTCGATTTTCGCGGCCACAGCGAAGATCCGTTCGACTTCTACCGCGAAGTCGATATCGCGCTCGATCCGCTGAACTACAACGGCACCACAACGACCTGCGAGACGCTGTGGATGGGCGTTCCGGTCGTCACGCTGCGCGGCGACCGGCATGCGGCACGCGTCGGTGCTTCGTTGCTGACGGCGGCAGGGCTGCCGCAGCTCGTAGCCGAGGACGCGGGCGCATATGTGGCTCTGGCAGCACAATTGGCCGAAGAGGTCGGGCATTGGCGAGCCACACGCGCCCAGATGCGCGCGACCCTGGCCGGCAGCCGCCTGCTCGACGCACAGCGCTTTGCGCGCAGCTGGCGCGCCGCCGTCGACGCCGGGCTTGCGCAGCGCGTTTGATTCTCTATTTTGGCCCCTCGCTTTTGCACGTCCTTCACAAACGAGTTTGAACCGCCATGGCCCGCTACAATTTCCGCGAATCCGAAACGCAGTGGCAGCAGCGCTGGGAACAAGCGCGTGCCTTCGAGGCGAGCGACGATTTTTCGAAGCCCAAATACTACGTGCTCGAGATGTTTCCGTATCCGTCGGGCCGCATCCATATGGGCCATGTGCGCAACTACACGCTCGGCGACGTGGTGGCGCGCCATCGCCGTGCCCTGGGCTACAACGTGCTGCATCCGATGGGCTGGGACGCGTTCGGCCTGCCGGCCGAAAACGCCGCGCGCGACATGCAGATCCATCCCGGCAGATGGACCTACGACAACATCGCCACGATGCGCGCCGAACTGAAGCGCGTGGGCCTCGCCATCGACTGGACGCGCGAGATCGCGACCTGCCATCCGGGCTACTACGCGCACGAACAAGCGCTGTTCCTGGATTTCTTCGAAAAAGGCCTCGTCTACCGCAAGGAGGCTTTCGTCAATTGGGATCCGATCGACCAGACCGTGCTCGCCAACGAGCAGGTGATCGACGGCAAGGGCTGGCGCTCGGGCGCACCGGTCGAGAAGAAGAAGCTGTCCCAGTGGTTCTTCAAGATCACGCACTACGCCGAAGAGCTTCTGTCGGCCTTGGGTACGCTCGACCGTTGGCCCGAAAAAGTGCGGCTGATGCAGGAAAACTGGATCGGCAAATCCTCCGGCGCTTACGTGCGCTTTGCGCTTGAGGGTCGCTCCGACAGTGTCGAAGTTTTCACCACACGGCCCGACACGCTTTTCGGTGCCTCGTTCCTCGCTTTGTCGCCCGACCACAAGCTCGCGGCGGAACTTGCCGCCGCAAACCCCGACCTCGCGGCGTTCGTCGCCGAATGCCAGCGTGCCGGCACGTCGGCCGCCATCGTCGAACAGCTCGAGAAAAAAGGCTTCGACACCGGCCTTCGCGTCGCCCACCCGTTCATCGCCGGCAAGACGCTGCCCGTGTGGGTCGCCAATTTCGTGCTGATCGACTACGGCACGGGTGCCATTTTCGGCTGCCCCGCGCACGACCAGCGCGACTGGGATTTCGCGACCAAATACGGCCTGCCGATCGTCGCCGTCGTCGCCCCCGAAGGCGAAAAAATCGACATTTCGCGGGAAGCCTACACCGGTCCCGGCCGCCTCGCGAATTCCGATTTCCTCGATGGGCTCGAAGTCGAGGACGCAAAAACGAAAGTCGGCGAGAAGCTCAAAGCGCTTGGTTCGGGCGAACCCACGATCGTGTGGCGCCTGCGCGACTGGCTCGTGAGCCGCCAGCGCTACTGGGGCTGCCCGATCCCGGTCGTGCATTGCGGCACCTGCGGCGTCGTGCCCGTGCCCAAGGACCAGCTGCCGGTCAAACTGCCCGAAGATGTGCGCTTCGACAGGCCGGGCAATCCCCTCGACCATCATCCGACATGGAAGCATGTCGCGTGCCCCAAATGCGGCAAGCCCGCGCGACGCGAAACCGACACGTTCGACACGTTCGTCGATTCGTCGTGGTACTTCGCGCGTTTCTGCAGCCCGCGCGACGCGAGCCCCGTCGATCGCAAGGCGGTCGACTACTGGCTGCCGGTCGACCAGTATGTCGGCGGCGTCGAGCATGCGATTTTGCATCTGCTCTATTCGCGATTCTTCACGCGCGCGATGCGCGCCACGGGCCATGCCGCTCTCGACGAGCCGTTTGCGGGCCTGTTCACGCAAGGCATGGTTTGCCACGAGAGCTACAAAAGTGCTGCGGGCAAATGGCTCTATCCCGAAGAGATCGAGCGCAAGTCGGAAAATCTCGTGATCGAGATCGCGACCGGCCAGCCGGTCGCGGTCGGCCGTCGCGAGGTCATGTCGAAATCCAAAAAGAACGTCGTCGCACCAGGCCGCATCATCGACGAATACGGTGCGGATACGGCACGGCTGTTCATGCTGTCGGACAGCCCGCCCGAGCGCGATCTCGAATGGACAGAAGCGGGCGTAGACGGCGCATTCCGGTTTCTGCAGCGCCTGTGGCGCGACGTGACCGAGCCCGATGTGCCGTTCGCCGCCAAGGATGCGCCGAAGCCCGACACGCTTGCACCGGCCGCCGATGCCGTCTGGCGGGCCGTGCACAAGACGATCGCGTCGGTTTCGGAAAATCTCGAGAATTTCCGCTTCAACGTTGCGGTGGCCCAGATCCGCACGCTTGCCAACACGCTGGGCGATCTCGACCCCAAGGCGGCGGGGGCCGATTGGGTGCGGCGGCGCGGCTACGAGATCCTCGTGCAGCTCGTGGGCCCGATGGTGCCGCATCTTGGCGAGTCGCTGTGGGAAGCCCTCGGGCATCGCCGCATGCTGGTCGAAGAGGCGTGGCCCAAGGCGGATCCGGCCTTGCTGGTCGATGAAAGCGTGACGCTGGCCGTGCAGGTCAACGGCAAGCTGCGCGGCACCATCGCCATTGCCCGCGATGCAGCCGAGCAAGTCGCCAAGGATGCCGCCCTTGCCGTCGCCAACGTGCAGACGGCCATGGCCGGAAAGCCCGCGCGCAAAATCGTCGTGGTACCCAACAAGATCGTCAATATCGTGGTGTAAGCGGGGCCTCACGGCCCCGGCACATATTGCGCGATCCCGTTGCCGAACGACCAGTCGACGCGCGTGTTTTCGGCGAGTGCGATCATCACGTCTTGCGGCCGCAAGCCTGGATCAGCCGCGAGATTGCGCGCGATCGCGGCATAGAGGCTGCGCTTGATCGCGTCGCTGCGGCCGACGCTTAAAAAGACATGCACGAACACAAAATCATTCGTCCGCACGATGCCGAGATAGGTCGGATCGACGATGCGCATATCGGGGGCTTGTTCGCTCAAGATCTGGAAACGGTCGTCGATCGGCACACCCGCCGTCTCGACCAAGGCCGCGTGCACGCCGTCGGCGACGGCGCGTTTCCAGGCGGCGGATTTTCCGGCGGGCAATTCGATGCGGACGAGCGGCATGTCTATCTCCTTTTCCGGGGGCGAAGGAGAGCAGACTGCGCGCGCTGGCGCGGCAAAACCACACGCGCACAGCACTTGTGCGCGCGCGGCACAGATCGCGCGCGATCAGACGCGCAACAGCCAGAAGCGATAGAAATCGAACGGTTGGGCCTGCGCGGCCTCGAGCTTTTGCCAATTGGCAAGATCCGCACCGGTCGTGTCGGACGGAAATTTCTTTTTGTAGCTCTGCAGCGGGCCGGGGTCGAATTCGAAGCCCAGGAACTTGACCGGCAACCCTTCGAGCAGCGTGCGCAAAGCCGCAATGTCGAAGCTATTGTCGTGCGGCTGCAACCCGAAGGCGGCCAAAGAAGCCGCCGAGTGGAACCCGGGCCAGTGCGGCAACTGGCTCTGGAGTTCGGGCCCGTATTTGCCGGCAAGGATGTCGGCGCGCCACCGGCGCAAACTGGCAAGATCGTTTAGCGCCCCGGCCGCACGCATGGTGGCGCGCGCTTTGGCGAAGAACACGCTGCTGCTTTTGCCGGGCGCACCGAGCCGCAGGAAACTTCCCGGAGCGAGCACATCGACGAGGGCGGCCACGCATGCGCGCGGATCGGCGGCGGCACCGAGCACGTCGAGCGCTTCGGCATGGCCCCAACCGGCGCCCGTCTTTGGAAAATCGAGCAGATCGGCCTGCGAGAAATGGATATTGGGCACGCCGATCGCCTCGGCCTGGGCCAAACCGAAAGCAAGTGCGCGGCGCGAGAGATCGGTCGCTTCGACTTGCACATTCTCGTAGCCGACCGCCATCGACAAAGCGAGGTGGCACGTGCCCGCGGACGGCACCAAGGCCAGCAACGGCGGCGCGAATTCCGGAAACGGGCCTGCCCACGCATATTGGCGGGCAAGGCCTGCGCGAATATCGATGCGGCCGGGCAGGCGCAAACCTCGCCAGCGCGGTGCGGGTGCGTGCGCATCGCGCGCGGTTGCCAGCGCAAACGCATCGGGCGTCAATGGATACATGGAAACGATGCGCTGTTCGGCCGATTGCAGCGCGGCCTCGTATTTCGCGCGCTCGGCCCTGTAGGCGCCAAGCGTGGGGAAGCTGGCCGCCGCCGGATCGAGGGGTGCGAACATCGCGCGGCGGGCAACGCCGAATTCGTCGGCCGCCACGAAAGTGAGTGCGGCTTCGTCTTCGGCCGTGACCGGCCAAACATAGTCGTTGTTGAAGGCTTGCTGGGCAAAGGCGATCGCCAGGGCGATCAGTTTGGGCTTGGCGTCGGGCGCGCACAAAGCGCGCCGGGCGCGGCACAAAAACGCTTCGACAACCGGATCGCCGATGAGCCCGAGATGCAGCACGGCCAACAGCAACCCGTCGCGCGCAAACGCGTCGAGAATGTCGAGCGAGGGGGCCGCACCGGGATCGGCCATGCGGTATTTGAGCGCAAGCTGGGCTTCGGCACTGCGCACCAATGCCTCGCGGCGCGCAGCCGGGGTGCCGAGGGTCCGCTCCAGAAGAGCCGCAAGGCCCGGATGGAAACTTTGCGTGCGCGCGCCTTCGAGGATCTGCGTGAGGCCGTCCAGCGCATCGAGCCGCTTGGCATCGGCGCTCAGCGCGGCGACATAGCCCTCGAGGGCGGTTTCGAGGTCGCCGGCAGCGTGGGCTGCGGCGGCGCGGGCGAAAATCGGATCGGTTGAAGCGGCCATCGCAAAAGGGCTTAGCAAACTGCTATCGTCGGCGCCATGGTCATAAAAGGTGCCGCCATCGCAAGTTTCGCCAAACGCCCCGATCCGGCGGCGCGCGCGGTGCTTTTGTACGGCCCCGACGCGGGCCTCGTGCGCGAACGCGCCGAGCAGATCGCGCGCACGATCGTGCCCGACCTGGCCGACCCGTTTCGCGTTGCCGACATCTCGCCGGAAGCGATCAAAGACGACCCCGCCAAACTTGCCGACGAAGCGGCGGCGATTTCGATGCTTGGCGGGCGACGCGTGGTGCGCGTGCGCGGGGCAGGCAACGACATCGCAACGGCCGTCGAAAACCTGCTCGACGACCCGAAGGGCGACGGACTCGTGGTGATTGAAGCAGGCGAACTCGACGGCAAATCGAAGCTGCGCAAGCTTTGCGAAGGTGCGGACAACGCGGCCGCGATCGCCTGCTACCATGAAGAAGGCCCGGATCTCGCGCGCACGATCGCCGAAACGCTTTCGCAGAACGGCGTCAAAGCCTCAGGCGAGGTGCTCGATTGGCTCGCCGCCCGGCTCGGCGGCGACCGAGCGATCACGCGCAGCGAGCTCGACAAACTCGCTCTTTATGCCGGCAAAGGGGCCATGCTGACGCTCGAGGATTGCCGCGCCGTGATCGGCGATTCGGCCGACATCGATCTCGACGACGTGATCCGGGCGGCTGCAATGGGCGATCTTGCGGCGCTTGAGCGCGCCTATGGGCGGGTGTCCAGCGAAGGCGACAGCCCGATCGGCATTCTGCGCATGACCGCCCGGCATTTCATGCGGCTGCAAAGCGTGCAGGCCGATATAGCGCGCGGCCTCAGTGCCGATGCCGCGATGGCCAAGCTATGGCCCAAGGTCTTCTACAAAGAGGTTGGCCCGTTCAAAACCCAGCTGGCACGCTGGCCGCAGCCGCGCATTGTGCTCGCTCTCGAACGACTGCTCGAAGCCGAAATCCAGTGCAAATCGAGCGGCGGCATGCCGGCCGAGCTCATCACCCATCGCAGCTTAATGACGCTCGCGAACATGGCAGCGCACGCGGCGCGGCGTTAAACCAATTCGCGTCAAATTTAGTGAAATCTTTACTATTTGCTGCTTAAGATGCTCGAATCATGAGCATTCCGACGTCTCGAGCCATCGGCCAAGCCGATCCTAGCCCGCGCGGCGCTTCGCGAGAAGTCGTGGACGCAATCCGCGACGCCTCGAAACGCAGCGGTGTGGATTTCAGGTTCATGCTCGCCAAGGCGCAGACCGAATCGAGCTTCGATCCCGGCGCCAAAGCACGCACCTCGTCGGCCTCGGGGCTCTATCAGTTCATCGAGAGCACGTGGCTCAACACGGTGCGCCAGCATGGTGCAAAACACGGGCTCGGCCAGTACGCGGCACAAATCGAAGACGATTTCGGCGGCGGCCCCAAAGTGCGCGACGCGGCCGTGCGCAAAACCATCCTGGATCTGCGCTTCGATCCGCGCGCGGCAAGCTCGATGGCGGCGGAGTTTGCGCGCAGCAACTACAACCAGCTCGAAAACGCGCTTGGCTCCGGCGTCAACGCAACCGACCTCTATCTTGCGCACTTCCTGGGTGCGGGCGGTGCCACGCGGTTTCTTGCGAGCTATCGGCAGGATCCGCAGCGCATCGCGGCCACGCAGTTCCCGGAAGCAGCAGCCGCCAATCGGGGCGTATTCTACGATGCAAGCGGGCGCGCGCGCACGCTCGACCAAGTCTATCGGTTTTTCGAATCCAAGATGACGCGCGATGTGGCCGATGTGGCCGCGATCGCGTCGGCCGAAGCGCCTGCCGCGGCGAAGCCCGCGCCCAAGCCTGCCGCAACGCCCGCACTGCCGCCGCAGCTGCAGGCGCTTGCCAACCAATTCGGTCTCAAAGGCGCGGCCCTCAAGCCGGAAACGATCATGGCGATGGCGCTTCTCGCCGAGCCGCTCGTCGAATCGGTGCGCGGCGGCTCGTCGCTGTTCGACAATGGCAGCGCCAAACGCAGCGGACGCGTGTTCAATCCCGATATCGGCGCGTAAGCCGAAGCCTTACTCGCCCACGCCGACGATATCGATGAGGCCTTCGCGGATCGCGTTTGTGAGCGCATCGATGCCTTCGGTCAGCTCTTCGTGCGCTTTGCGCAAGGCTGCGAGCTCTTCGATATTGTTGCGCGAGATGGGGGCCCGGTTGGCACCCAGATCGACGACGCACGCGAGGTAGCGCGCGCGCGCGCGCGCGGCAAGCTGGACCGCTTGTTCGACTTCGCGGGCGCGCACCTGCGCCACGATTTGGCCGATCGAGCGGGCTTCCTCGGTTTTGGCAAGGTGTTCGAGCGTCTTCAGATAGCGGCCGCGGCTGATCGGGGCGGCGGCTTCGGGCGTGCGGCGCAAAGCCGCGATCGGTTTGGGCTGAACCTGGGCCGAGCTGCCGACCGATGCGAGCGTTGGTTTGGCCACAAGATTTGTCGTCGGCGCCGACGGTTTGGGTGCGGGCGCAGCGACGGCCGGCGACGGGGCCATGCGGGCGGGGGCAGCCGGCGACGGTTGGGAGGCGACAACGGCAAGCTGGGCGGGCGGTTTCGACAGATTGAAAAGTCCTTGGTGGTGGGGCAGGTCGGACAAGGCAGATTGCGTCATGGTCGGGCTCCGCGGCCAGGTGGCGATTGGTCGCAAGCAACATCGCAAGCGGCAGGCCAGAGCATTTATATCGTTGTTACAATCACTTAGACTCGGATTGCCGGTGTCATGCCCGGCAAAAATCTCCCGCTGCGGCGAATTTTGCCG
>JAIXXA010000035.1 GCA_027490975.1 Rhodospirillaceae bacterium | reverse complement strand
GATCTCGATCCTGGTGCTGGGGGCGGGCACGTGGGCTAAAGGCCCTGGCCCCTCGGTCTCGGCCCTTACCGGCAAATACGCCAACAAGCTGCGCGTGCCGCTGACCATCGTGCCCGGCAGCCTGGCCGACGACGAAATCGACGCGATTACGTGACTGCAAAAGGGCTGCCCCGCATCAACCGACAGCGCGCTGAAGCCTCTGCGACTGGTGCTTGATGTTGATTTCGGCGGTCGCTATCGAGATGCTGGCTGTTTCCGGCGTCAAGGCGCCTGGCTTTATCTGCCCCAGCCAGGGCGCGAGCTCGGCGAGGCGCCATTTGGCGTCGTTGCCGAGCACGACCGGCGGCGGGAATGCGATTGCCGGGGCCTTGATGGCATTGGTCGCGTATTTCTGCAGGTTCTGCCGTGTCATGCCCACGAGGGCGGCAATGTCGGCGAGGCCAACAAGATCGGGACCGGCCGCGATGAACGCACTGTTCGGGATCGCGCGTTTGACGTCGGCGATGGCGGACGAGACGGCCTTCAACGGCGTGGCCGCGCCGCGAGCGAATTCGAGGGCGATCTGTCCCAAGCGGCCCACGCCGACCGTGGCATCGTCGCAGCCTGCTTCGAACAGCGCGTCGAGCCAGTCTTTAGGCTCCGGGCGGTCGGGCGGAAGTTTGAAATGCAGCGTGAATTCGAACGTCTTCATTTTCGAGCCTTGCAGTTGTCGACTGCTTTTCGGAGGTTGCGCGCATGATTCTCCGGCGATCTCGGCGTGCTCCAAATCGATGTTTGGCAGAACACGCCGTCCCGGCAGCTTTTGTCGTTGAACGGGCATCGCATGATGCCCCACGCGTGCCCGGTGGCTTCCAAAACCGTCCAACCTTTTGCGATCGCGTAGGCGATTGCGGCATTGATCGCTTTGTTCGGATGCCTGCGTTTGACCACGCAATATGAATTCGTGAATCTTCAATGGTTGTCAAGTGTCAACCAGGGGGATGAGGGATCATTATGGCCCAGTTGCTTATTGAAAACGAACAGCGAACATTTTATGCTTTGGTCAATGCCTTCTCGGGGCAGGCGCTGTTTGAAAAGTGAATAGGGAGCCGCGCTCCGGTGACGCCGGAATTTCGGCGGGACTACGCGCAGAATATAGCGATTTCAAGGGTTTGGTTTGAAAAACGTTGCGTCCATGTCGCGTGGCCGTTGCGCGGATGTCGCGCAGGCGTCGCGTCTATGTCGCGCAAGCGTCGCGTCAGGCAGGCGCCATGGTCGGGCAGGTGAAGACCTCGACCGGCTCGGCGACACCCTTCAGCTGGTGGCTGCCGAGCGAGGCGAGTTTTTCCGAGCTGATTTCGGCGAAGGCCGCCGACACGATCAATTCGCGGTCGAGCGATTTGACCAGCTGCTCGAGGCGCGAGACCACGTTGACCGACGGGCCGATCGCCGTGAAATCGAGCCGGTCGGGGGCGCCGATATTGCCGAGGAAAATCTCGCCCGTGTGCAGGGCCGCAACCGCGCGCAGCGGAACCGCATCGGCGAAGGCCGGATCGGCGTTCATCGCGTTCGCCGCTTTGATCGCGTCGCGCGCAGCCCCCAGCGCATCGCGCGCGGCCATGCGCGCAAATTCGACGTCGACGATCGGGAAGATCGCCAGCATGCCGTCGCCGATGAATTTGAGCACCTCGCCGCCGTGCTTGTGCACGGCCCCCACCTGGCGCTCGAACCAGGCATTGACGATCTCGACCATGCGCTCGGCCGGCAGCCGGTCGCTCAAGCGCGTGAAGCCGCGCATGTCGGTTGCGAGGATCGCCGCGCGCAGAGGCTCGCCCGCCCCGCGCTTGATCTCGCCCGCCAGCACGCGCGGGCCCGTCGAACGGCCGAGATAGATCGACAGAAGATCGCGGGCAATGCGCCGTTCGGTCACGAGCGTAAGCGGGGCCGCGAGTTCGGCCAGCACATGGGCGAGGTACGCGACGTCCGAATCTTCGAAGCCGCCGTCGCGTTTGGTCGCCCAATTGACCGCCTGGAACGGCCGTTCGAACGTGGTCGGCAGAAAACCGTACAGCGACAAAGGCTGTGCGAGATAGTCCGTGTAGCCTTGCACGCGCAGCTCGGCGATCACCGGATAGGGATCGCTGTTTTGAAGGGGGCCGATCTTGAGGCGCACCGTCTCGCCGCGTTCGACGACGGCCGGGAACGGGCTGTTGCGGTAGGCGTCGCTGTCGCGCACGCCGTGTTCGATCAGCGACTCTTCGGCCTCGCCGCTGTCGCGCCACCAGCGGATGCCGTAGCCCGCGAATTGGGGGTGCAGCAGCGACACCGAAACGCCGGCGCGGTGGATCGGCACGCCGGCGGCGACAAGTCGCCAGCACAGACCGTCGATCAATTTGAGCGGGCTGCCGACGGCGTGGGCGGGCCCGCGCAGCCACAGCAGCACCGAATCGCGCGTCGCGTGTTTCGGGCGCGCGGCAACCGGGCGCACATAGCGGCGATGGCCGTGTACGCCGGCAGGGCGTGCGTTGGTCCGATTCGGCGGCGGTAGGCTCAATTTAACTCTTTCTGTTTCAATATGTTGCAGTGCAAGGCTTGACAGGGTCGGCGTTCGGCGCCAAGTCAGACGATAACCCAGCTTTCCCCCTTCGGTTCAATGCGCAGCTCTTAGCGCCGCGCGTGACGGGAGTAAATCGAATGTTCATCCAGACCGAAACAACGCCGAACCCGGCGACGCTGAAATTCCTGCCCGGCCGCGAAGTGCTGGCCGCGGGCTCCGCCGATTTCGCGAGCGCCGACGATGCGGCCGCCCGCTCGCCGCTGGCCGCCAAGCTGTTCGGCGTCGACGGTGTCACGGGCGTGTTCCTGGGCTCGGACTTCGTGACCGTGACCAAGACCGACGACAAAGACTGGCACCTGATGAAGCCCGCTTTGCTGGGCGCCATCATGGAGCATTTCACCTCCGGTGCCGCCACGCTGGCGGCGGGCGGGGAAACCGCGCACGGCGCGGCGACGGGCGAAGACGGCGAGCTCGTGCAGCAGATCATCGAACTGCTCGACACGCGCGTGCGCCCGGCCGTGGCGCAGGACGGCGGCGACATACTGTTCCACAAATACGAAGACGGCGTGGTGTATCTCACCATGCAGGGTTCGTGCTCGGGCTGCCCGTCTTCGACGGCGACGCTCAAGATGGGCATCGAGAACATGCTGCGCCACTACATCCCCGAAATCGTCGAGGTTCGCGCAGTCGCCTGACGGGCGAAGCTGCGGCATCTTCGAAAGGTTCCAAATCGACATGTCATACGACTCCGCACTTCGTGCGGCGCCGTCGGGCGGCTTTCGCACCGGCGGCGCCGTTCTCGTCGCCGCGATCCTGCTTCCGATCGCGCTCGCACTGGCACTCGTGCCGCCGGTCGGGCGCAAGCCGGGCCTCGCGCACGCGCTGGTCGAACAGCAGCCGCACGCGCAGGAAACCACGGCGGCCGACATGCCGCGCCTCGCGCGCATGGCGGCGGGCGATCTCTACGCGCTGTTCGTCGAGCGCGGCTACGAGCTTGGCGGCCTTCGGCGCGGCGACGAGTCCGTGCCGCGGCTCGTGGTCGAACAATTGCCCGGCGATCTGGCCGCGCTCGATTCGATCGATCTGCGCAAGTCGGTCTTCATCAAATCGCTGCTGCCGCTGCTGCTGCTCGAAAACGAACGTGTTTCGGCGACGCGCGAACAGCTTTTGGCCCTCGCCGAAAAGGTCGGCCCGCCGGACGCAGCCGAGACCGCCTTTCTCGACGAGCTTGCCGAGCGCTACGACACCGCCCCCGGCAATCTGCGCGAATTGCTGCGGCGGGTCGATGTGGTGCCGGTGTCGCTGGCCCTAGCACAGGCCGCCCTCGAAAGCGGCTGGGGGACGAGCCGCGGCGCCAAGGACGGCCACTCGGTGTTCGGCCATATGCGCTTCGGCATCGACGACGAAGGCCGCGTGCGGCATTTCGCCGACCTGCCGGCCGCCGTCGAGGCCTATGCGCTCAATCTCAACACGCACCGCGCCTATGCCGAGTTCCGCCGCGCGCGGGCGGCCTTGCGGGCCGAGGGCAAGCCGCTCGACGGCCACAGCCTTGCCCAGCATCTGCACCGCTATTCCGAGCGGCGCATGGACTATGTGCGCGACGTGCGCAGCGTGATGCGCGCCAACGCGCTGCGCAACTTCGACCAGGCGAAGCTCGATCTGGACGGCTAGGCGCGGGGTCGATTAGGCGCTGCGGCGAACTTCCGTCTCGCCGGCTTGCGCCAGCAGGGCCGCGAGCTTGTCGCGCATCAGCAAGCCCGGCTTGTCCGACGGCATGTGGAATTCTTCGCCCGACATGCGGGCAAGCGGCACGTCCCAGTCGCATGCCTCGAGCACGGCGCGGTCTTCCTGGGTCACCTGGCGGTCGAACGCCACGACCGAGGCGGCCGGCGTATCGGCCTCGGTGTCGTTGCGGTAGACGAACTGCACGAGCTGGCTCGTGCGGTCGTCGATCGGCGTCGCCCCCGTCAGAATCGCGTGCACGAGGCCGTTCGGGTATTTGATGCGCAGCTTGCGGAAGAACGGCATGTACCAGGTGCGCGTATTGTCGCGCACGGTCATCTCGTCGGCGAGGCCGAGATTCTTTTTCTGCAGATCCGGGTTCTTGACGTGCACCAGCGAGTGCGTCTCGAAGCCCCACGGATAGTCGGTGTAGGTCATCTCCGAGGGCGAAGGATCGGGATCGCCGAAGCTCGATTTGTGCACGAAGGTGAAATGCGCGTTGTCGAACGAGTTTTCGAGAACGCGCAAAGCGCCCGCATTCCACGTCTCGTAGAATTCGGGGATGTGGCGGAAGGCCGGGTCGTCGGCCTCCGGGATCGCGGGGATGTCGAACAGCGGTTCGTCCAAAGCCACCCACACGTAGCCGTAGCGCGCTCGCGCGCGGTAGCTGTCGATCTTGAATTTGGGCGTGCGCGTGGGGTCCTTGTGCTGCGGGATGCGCACGCAAGCGCCCGTGCCGTCGAACTCCCAGCCGTGATAGCCGCACACGAGGCGGCCCTGCTGGCAGAAACCTTTCGAGAGCTTCGCCGTGCGATGGCAGCAGCGGTCGATCGCGGCGGCCGGGTTGCCGGCCTCGTCGCGCCACAGCACGATCGCCTCGCCCAGCAGCGTGAAGGGCACGGGCGCCTGCTCAAGCCGATCGAGCGGCAAAACCGGGTACCAGAAGCGGCGCAGAACTTTCTGTTGGGTCACAAGCATGGCACGGCCTTGGAAATGGAGTATGGGCTTGCATGATCGTTGCAAGCTTCCGGCCAACCGGGCAAGGACAGAAAATGACGTTCGAGATCGCCGAACCGCAAACGATTTCAATGACCACCCCGGACGGGGTACGCCTCGACGCCGATCTGTGGCGCCCGGCAGCCCCAGGGCCGTTCCCGGTGCTGCTGATGCGCCAGCCTTACGGGCGGGCGATCGCCTCGACCGTGGTGTGGGCGCACCCGGCCTGGTACGCGGCCCAGGGCTATATCGTGGTGATCCAGGATGTGCGCGGCCGCGGCAGTTCGGGCGGCACGTTTCGCCTGTGGCAAGACGAAGCGGCCGACGGCAAAGCAACGCTCGACTGGATCGGAACCTTGCCCGACACGACTGGCAAGGTCGGCATGTACGGCTTCTCGTACCAGGCCAGCACGCAGTTGCTCGCGGCCGCCTCGGGCGCCAAGGGCCTCGCCTGCCTGTCGCCCGCCATGCCGGCCTTCGACGTCTATGCCGACATGGCCTACGAGGGCGGGGCCTTCCGCCTCCACCAGTCGCTGCTGTGGGGCGTGCAGATGGCGGCTGAAAATGCGCGGCGCGCCGGCGACGATGCGGCCTATGCCGCCTTCATCGCCGCTTCGCGCGGTCTGCCGCTCAGCGCGCCGGTGCCGGAACGCCCGCCGGTTCTGGCTCTGCTCGAAAAATACGGCCATTACGCGAACTGGCTTGCGCACCCGAAGCCCGGCCCCTATTGGGCGGCGATGTCGGCGTCGGCCCAGTTGGGCGCCTGCGATCTGCCGATGCTGCATATCGGCGGCTGGTTCGATTCGCTGCTGACCGGCACGCTGGGCCTGTGGCAGCACATGGCCAAGAGCGGCGCACCGCAGCATTTGAAGATCGGGCCATGGACGCATCTGCCCTGGGGCCGCAAAGTCGGCGAGCGCGATTTCGGCGCCGCCGCCGCGCGCGGCATGGACCGCGTGCAGCTCGCTTGGTTCGACCATTGGCTCAAAGGGGCGGCTTTGCCCGACGAGCCGGCCGTCGAGTTGTTCGAGATGGGCGGCGACCGTTGGCGCGGTTTTTCGGCGTGGCCCGAGCCTGCGCCCACGCGCTGTTTTCTGGCGAGCGACGGGCTTGCTGCAAACGACACTGCGGCGGGCACGCTGGCGCCGTCGCCCGCATCTGCGACGTGCGTCGACCGGCTCGTGTTCGATCCGTGGCGCCCCACGCCGAGCCATGGCGGCCATACCGGTCCCGTGTCGGGGGCTTGCGACCGGGCCGCCATCGATGCGCGCACGGACGTCGCCACCTATACCGGCCCGGTGCTCGAACGCGCTTTGCATCTGGCGGGCGACGTGGCCGCCGAGATCCATGTGTCGGCCGACGTGCCCTGCTTCGATCTGTTGGTCGTGCTGTCGGACGTTGCCCCCGACGGCAAGGTCTGGAACCTCACGCAAGGCATTGTGCGCGTCGAGAACGCACGATCGCCGGCACGCGTTGCGATGCGCGGCGTCTGCGCGGTATTGAAGCCGGGCCATCGCCTGCGCCTGTCGCTGTCGGCAGGTGCGTTTCCGGCCTTCTCGGTCAATCCCGGCACGGGCCATGCGCCCGGCATCGACGCGGTCGCGGCCCAGCGCATTCTGTGTCTTTCCATCGGCAGCGGTGCAGCTGCCGCCTCGTCTCTCCTTTTGCCGGTTGTCGCCGAATGAAAATCCTCGTCGTCTACTGCCATCCCGTCGAAACCAGCTTCAATGCCGAGATCCATCGCACCGCCGTTGCGGCGTTGCGCGCGGGCGGGCACGACGTGGAAGATGTCGATCTCTACGCCGAAGGTTTCGATCCCGTGCTGTCGCGCGAAGACCGGCTCAGCTACCACGACCAGAACGTCAATCGCCTCAAAGTGCAGCGCTATGTCGATCTGCTGCAATGGGCCGAAGGGCTCGTTTTCGTGTTCCCGACCTGGTGCTACGGCCTGCCGGCCATGCTCAAAGGCTGGTTCGACCGCGTGCTGCTGCCCGGCGTGTCGTTCGAACTCACGGATGCGGGCATCGCCGTGCCCGCCTTGCGCAACATCAAGAGCATTGCCGGCATCTCCACCTACGGGCGGCCCTGGTGGGTGGCGACGTTCGTGATCAGCAACCTTCCCAAGCGCCACATCCTGCGCTATTTCAAGCTGCTTTCGGGCGGGCGTGCGCGCACCAAGTGGCTCGCGCACTACGACATGAACCGCTCAACGCCCGAAAGCCGCGCCAAGTTCCTGGCGCGCGTCGCAACCGAGATGAAGTCGTTCCGATGAATGTTCTCGTCGTCTATTGCCATCCGCGCACCGACTCGTTCGTGCACGCGCTCAAAGACACGGTGGTTGCGGCGCTCGGCAAGGCAGGCCACAAGGTGGCGCTTGCCGACCTCTATGCCGAAGATTTCCAGCCCGTGCTGACGGCCCAGGAGCGCTTCGACTACCACGACGTCGCCAAGAACTGCATCGGCATCGAAAGCGAGATTGAGCGCCTGCGCCAAGCGCAGGCCTTGGTCTTCGTCTATCCGACCTGGTGGTACGGGCTGCCCGCGATGCTCAAAGGCTGGTTCGATCGCGTGTGGGCGCCCGGTGTGGCGTTCGACATCAATGGCGGCGTGATCCGGCCCTTGATGGGCAACATCGAGACCGTCGCGGTCGTGACCACGATGGGCGCGCCCTGGTGGTTCTCCTGGTACATGGGCCATCCGGGCCGCATGTTCCTGTCGCGCGGCGTGCGCGCCATGTGCAAACCCGGCTGCCGCTTCCTGTGGCGCGGGCTCGGGCGCATGGACAGCCGCACGCACGAACAGCGCACGGTCTTTCTCGAAAAAGTCCGCCGCACGTTCGAGAAATTCTAGGCTTGGCGCGAAGTTCTAGATCCAGCCCGTCGTTTCGAGCTCGGCCGCCCCGCCGCCCAGTTTTTTGAGCGCAGGCCCCGTCGGCCAGTCCGCCATCTTGCCGGGATTCATCAGGCCGTTGGGGTCGTGGCGGCGGCGGAACTCGATCTGCGCTTCGTCGATGCGCTTCATGCCGCCGTTCTGCAGCAGCCACGTATGCGGATTGGCGATGCGAATTCCAAGCGCTTCGTGCGCGCGCACAAGCCGGTCGAGCTGCGCGCGGTCTTGCCATTTGAAGACGGGTACGCCCTGGCACGTGACCGCCCCGTTGAAGCGCACGCATTCGTAATGGTGCATCATCTCTGCCCCCGTTGCGGCCTCGAGCGCCAACGCGCGCGCCACCGTATCGCCGGGCGGCAGCATGCTCTGCAGATAGGTGACGCTGCGGTCCTTGCGGATCGTATGCAAAGTCGTGTGGCCCCACGTGTATTCGTAGAGCGGCGGCTCGCCGGGCGCTTCGCCCGCCAGCCGGTCGAGCGTGATCTCCCCGCTGCATTCGCGCACGAGATCCTGCCAAGCCATGTGCGCGGACTCGGCAACCATCGTGAGCACGATCCACCGGCCTGCCGGGCATGCGTCGCGAATCGGACCGAAATTCGCGGCGAGCGCGGGATGCACCACGCTCGCAAGCTTCTTGGCCATGCCGTCGGAGGCTGCAAGGGCGAGCCCGAAGCGCAAGGCGTTTTCGAAACTCGAAAACGCGGCGATTCCTTCGCGCCAATCGATCGCGCTCTGCGTGGGCATATCGACCGAGAGGATTAGCCCGTTGGTGCCGTAGGCGTGGTTTGCCTGCTGAACGTCGTCGCCTTCGAGATCGACGATCTGCGGACTCGGCCCTAGGGTCGCCACGCGCAAGCCCAATACGTTGCCGCGGTCGCGCAGCATGCCCCATTGGATCGAACCAATCCCGCCCGAGCCGCCGGCGATGTAGCCGCCGAGCGTTGCCGTGCGCGCGGTCGACGGATGCAGACGCAGCTCCGCGCCGTGCTGCAGCCGCAGCTCGAAATCGAGCGCCATGATCTTGGTGCCCGCACCCGCGCGCACGCGGCCCGGTGTCACCGCACGAATGCCCTCGAGGGCCGAGAGATCGACGATGGCGCCGCCCGCAAGCGGCATCGCCTGGCCGTAATTGCCGGTTCCGCCGCCGCGCGGCGTGAGCGGCATGTCGGTTGCGGCCGCAGCCCGCAACACGGCGAGCACGTCGGCCTCGTTGCGCGGCATCACAACGACGTCGGCCTCGAGGGCGCCGAGCTCTTCGCGCAGGATCGGCGAGAACCAGAAGAAATCGCGGCTTTTGAGGCGCAGGCTCGCCGCGTCGTCGCGGACCGGCACGTCGCCGAGCCGGTCGCGAAAACCGGCGAGATCGCTCACAGATTGACCTCGGCCCACTTGCCTTCGGTCGGCGTGCGCTCGTCCCATGCGCGCATTTTGAACTTGTTCAGCAGACCGTGCGGGTCGGCCGCGCGCTTGAATTCGTACTGCGCTTCGTCGACCACGCGCATGCCGCCGTCTTCGAGCAGATACGTGTGCGGATCGAAGATGGGTGCGCCCGCGGCCTCGTGCGCCGCGATGATCTCGGCCAAGCGCTCTTGCGTGGTGTAGCGCACGAGCTGCAGGCCGAAACACGCCACCTGGCCGCCGAGGCGCACGAACTCGAGATGCATCGGCACTTCGTCGCCGAACGCCTTCCAGAGTTTCTCGACGAGCGCCACGTGCTGCGGCGGCGGAAACAAGGTCTGCAGGTAGGTGATGGTCTTGTCGACCTTGAGGGCCTGCAGCGTGGTGTGGTTCCACGTGAATTCGTAGAGCGGCGGGATCTCGCCCGACTCGTCGGCAAGCGCTCGGCTGTAGACGAGGCTGCCGCCATGCTCGGCCAGCAGATCTTTGAAGGCCTCGAGACTCGGATCGGCGATCATGCAGATCACGATATGCTCGCCTTCCTTGAGATGGCCGAGCAGCGGCTTGAAATACTTGGCGGCGCCCCAGGCGATGGGGGCGACTTCCTTTTTGACGATCGCGTCGGCCTCGCACAGGCTCTGCGCAAAACGCACGCTCGCCATGAAATCGGGGAAACTCGCGACGCAATCGGTCCATGGCCACGCGCGCGCCATCGCGATCTCGAGCTCGGTCACGATGCCGTTGGTGCCGTAGGCGTGCACGACCTTCTGCGCGTCGTCGCCCACGAGCGTCACGATGCGCGGGGTTTCTTCGACCGTCACCACGCGCAGGGCCTTCACGTTGCCGCGGTCGCGCAGCACGCCGAAATTGATCGAGCCAATACCGCCCGAGCCGCCGGCGATGAAACCGCCGATCGTGGCCGTGCGGCGCGTCGAGGGATGGAAGCGCAGCTCCCAGCCTTGCGGCAGCGTCTGCGCTTCGAGGTCGATGAGTTTCATGCCGGGCTGGACCTTGAGCGTGCCCTTGTCGAGCGACACGATCTTGTCCATGGAAGTCATGTCGAGCACGACGCCGCCCGCAAGCGGCATCGCCTGGCCGTAATTGCCCGTGCCGGCCCCGCGCACGGTCAAGGGAATGCGGCGCTTGGCGCATTCGCTGGCGACCTTGATGACTTCTTCTTCGCTCTTCGGGATCGCGACGAGATCGCCGAAATGCTTGCCGAGCTGGCGTTTGAGCACCGGCGAGTACCAGTAGAAATCGCGCGATTTCTGCTTGACGAGAGCGGGCTCGTCGATCGTCTCGACCGGCGCGATCGCGGCTTTGAAGGCGGCCCAGTCGGCGTTGTGCGAGGCCGGGGCGGGGGGGTCTTTCCACTCGTTTTTCATTGGGTCCAACGCGTCATTTTGCCGGGATTGAGCAGCCCGTAGGGATCGGCTTGTTTCTTGAACGCAAGCTGGGCGTCGCCTGCGATCACTTTCGGGCCTTTGTCTTCGAGAATGTAGGTGTGCGGATTGGGCACGATGCAGCCCGCCGCCTCGTGGTCGCGGATGATGTCGTAGAGGCGCTCCTGCGTCGTCCAGCGCACCACCTGCAGCGCCGAATTGTTGACGCGGCCGAAGCGGCGTTGGAATTCGAGATGCAGCATCACTTCGTCGCCGTAGCGCTTGTACATCGTCTCGACGGTTTCGAGATTGCGCCCGATCGGGAACACGGTCTGCAGATAGGTGACCCCCTTGTCGAGCTTCAGCACCTGCAAAGTCGTGTGGTTCCAGCAGTATTCGTAGAGCGGCACGTCGTTGGCGACGGTTTCGTCGGGCGTGTCTTTCCACAGCGTGACCGTGCCGCGATGTTCCGCCGCGAGCGCCTCGAACGCCGCACGCTCGCTGTCGGCAACCATGCAGAACGCAAAATGTTTGCCTTCCGGGCAATGGGCTTTGAGCGCTTTGAAATAGGCGGCGATCGAACCGGCGATGACCGCGATTTCCTTTTTGACGATGCCGTCGGCCTGCCCAAGCGCCTGGCCGAAGCGGGCGGCATCCATGAAATCGTCGAACGCGACGATCGCGTCGCGCCACGGATACACGGGTGCCAACGCGATCTCGACTTCGAGCAGCACGCCGGTGGTGCCGTAGGCGTGCGTGGCAGCGGCCACGTCGCGGCCGCGGAAATCGAACACGCGCGGTACGTTCTCGCACGTCGCCACGCGCACGGCCGGGATGCTGCCCCAGTCGCGCAGCTGGCCAAGCATCGCCGAGCCCACGCCCGCCGCTCCGCCGGCCACGAATCCGCCGAGGGCCGACTGGCGCTTGGTCGAGGGATGCATGCGCAGTTCCCAGCCGATCTTGCGCGCTTGCGCGTCGATCGCCACGAGATTGGCGCCGGCTTCGAAGCGGCCGACACCGGGCTTCAAGAAAAGCGTGCGGTCGAGTTTCTCGGTGTCGAGCACGATGCCGCCTTTGAGCGGCACAAGCTGGCCGTAATTGCCGGTGGCCCCGCCGCGCGCGACGAGCGGAATGCGGAACTGCGCGCACGCGCCCAAGATGCGCAAGGCTTCGTCCTGGTCCTTCGGGATTGCGACGAGATCGGCCGATTTGCGGTTGAGCTCGGCCTTGAGGATCGGGCTGTACCAGAAGAAGTCGCGGCTGCGCTGGCGCACGAGCTGCGGATCGTCGATCAGCGCAATGCCCGCGACCGCTTTGCGGAAGCCGCCAAGATCGTAGCCGTGGCCGCCCGCATCCATGTTCAGGCTCCTACGACGGCGTCGAGCTCGCGATAGTCGGGCAGGCTCGTGTCGATCGCACGCCCGTTGCGGATCACCACGCGGTCGTGCTGCTGGCGCGACAGCAATTCGGAAAAGCTGCGCGCCTGCAGCACCACGAGGTCGGCGGGCAGGCCCGCGGCAATGCGGCCCGTCTCGGGCAGTTTCATGATGTCGGCGGGTGTGGTCGTCACGGCCTTGACCCAGTCGCCGAGCGGATGGTCGAGTTGGGCGATGCGCACCGACTGCACGAAGGTCTCGAGCATGTCGTGGTCGCCGTAGGCGTAGAAGGGATCGCGCACATTGTCGCCGGCCACGGCCACGCGCAGACCCGCCGCGCGCGCCTCGTGCAGCACGGTCACGCCGCGCCAGCGCGGCGTGCGCGCCGGGTCGCGTCCCTGCAGATACATATTGCACATCGGCAGGCTCACCATGTCGATGCGCGCGTCGGCGCACAGTTTCAGCGTTTCTTCGACCGCTTCGTCGGGCTGGACCGACAGCGAGCAACAATGGCCGACCAGGATCGGGCGCTTGAAACCGCGCTTGGCGGCCATGCGCGCGATGCGGATCAAGGTGCGCGCCGTCGGGTCGCCCGTCTCGTCGACATGCAGATCGAGATCGAGGCCGCGTTCCTCGGCAAGATCGAACACGCGCTGCATGTAGTCGTCGAAATTGGCGGGCACGCCGACATGATCCTGGCCCGTGAGGCGCGTGACCACGCCGAGCTGGCCGCCGGTCTTGGCGACGAGATCGGCGAGTTTGGGGCCGTCGTCGGTCGCGATCGGGTCCATCGCCACGATCGAGGAGGCCTGCAATGTGATGCGGCCGGCCCAGCGGTCGCGCAGTTTGGCGAACACGGGCCACGAGATTTCGGCCTGCGGCGAAAAACTGTCGAGATGCGTGCGGATCGCCGACACGCCGTGCGCATAGGCGCAGCGCAAAGCGAAGTCGAAGCGCGCTTCGATGTCGGCGGCCTGCCAGTATTTCTTGCGGTCGTTGCCGACGGCGACGAAAGCGCCGGCGAACGATCCGTCCGGATTGGGCGAGCGCGGCCAGATATGGCCCTTGTCGAGATGCGTGTGCAGATCGGCGAAGGTCGGCCACACGCTTGCTTGGCGCAGATCGGGGCCGGCGCCCGCATCCATGCTGCCCGCAGGTGCGAGGCCCGCAATGCGCCCGTCGGCGATCGCGATGTCGAGTTCGAATTGGCCGTCGGCGGTCTGCGGGGCTGCGGCGCCCGAAACGAGCGCTGCAGGGACGCGCACGTGGCGCAGCGCGTAGCGTGCCGCCGCCGGCGGGACGAAGAATCCGGTTCGCATTTCAGTTTTCCCGCTTGAGCGCACTCTCGTGCCAGCGTCGCAGCGCCAGGTGCGACAGCAGCGACAGGCACATGAAAATCACGATGCCCGAAATCGAAATCATGAACAGGGCCGCGAACATGCGCGGAATGCGCAGCTGGTAGCCCGATTCGAGAATCCGATAGGCAAGGCCGGATTGGCTGCCGCCGGTCCCTGCCACGAACTCGGCGACCACGGCGCCGATCAGCGCGAGCCCGCCCGAAATCTTGAGTCCGCCCAAAAAGTAGGGCAGGGCCGAGGGCAGGCGCAGATTCATCAGCGTCTGGAAACGCGTGGCTTTGTAGAGCTGGAACAGATTGAGCAGATTGTGGTCGGCCGAGTTCAGGCCGAGCGTGGTGTTCGACAGGATCGGGAAAAACGCGACGATCCAGGCGCAGATCAGCAGCGACAGCTTCACGTCGTTGACCCAGATGATGATCAAAGGCGCGATCGCCACGATGGGCGTGACCTGCAGAATGACCGCATAGGGGAAGAACGACAGCTCGACCCATTTGGACTGCGCGAACAAGACCGACAAGCTCACGCCGAGCACCACGGCCGCACTCAATGCGGCAAGGCTGATCGACAGCGTGATCCACAGCGAACCCGACAGCGTGCCCCAGTCTGCCACCATGGTTTTGGCGATCAGGATCGGACCCGGCAGGATATAGACCGGAATGCCCTGCAGGCGCACGGCAAGCTCCCAGCCCGCGAGTGCGAGTATCCCGACGGCAAGCGGCATCAGAATCTTGGGCCACGTCGCGACCGACACGCCGAGCACGCGCTTGTGCTGCAGGATGACGGGCGGCGCGTCGTCGCCGATCGTGATGGCGGGGCGGGCGGCTTCGGCCATGGTCAGTGCGCTCCCAGCGCGTGGCCCATCGCGACTTCGAGCGCCTGCGAGGCGCGGCGGCAATGGTCGTTGTAGAGCGGCGAGGTGCGATAGTCGGGCGCCCGCGGATAGGGCGCCGCCGTGTCGAGATCGGCGATGATGCGCCCGGGGCGCGCCGCCATCACGACGATGCGCTGCGAGAGATACACGCTCTCGAACACCGAGTGCGTGACGAACACGACCGTGAAGTTCGAGGCGTGCCACAATTCGAGCAGATCGTTGTTGAGCTTGAAGCGCGTGATTTCGTCCAAGGCCGCAAACGGCTCGTCCATCAGCAGCACGTCGGGTTTGGTCACCATGCCGCGCGCGATCGACACGCGCATCTTCATGCCGCCCGAAAGTTCGCGCGGATACGCGTTTTCGAAAGCGCCCAGCCCCACCATGGCGAGCGCTTCGGCGGCGCGCGCGCGGCGCTCTTCCTTGGGCACGCCCGCGAGTTTCAAGGGCAGCATCACGTTTTTGATGGCCGACGCCCACGGCATCAGCGTGGGTTCCTGGAACACGAAGGAGAGGCGCGGCAATGCTGCCCCGTGCGCGTCGTGGTCGGCTTCGGGCCAGTCGATGGTGCCGGCCGAAGCCGAGCCGAGCCCTGCGATCATGCGCAGCAGAGTCGATTTGCCGCAGCCCGACGGGCCCAGCAGCGACATGAATTGGTGCCGCCCGATATCGAGATCGACGTTCTGGAGCGCCAAGGTGCCGTTGGAAAACAGCTTGGCCACACCGCGAACGGCAACGACCGGCCGGGCGGAAGGCCCGGCCGGTCGCGCGTTCGCGGCCGCGTTGTCGGCAGCGATCAAGTTCAGCCCATCCCGACGCGCTTGTTGACGAAGCGCAGCGTGTAGGCCTTCGAGAGGTCGAGCCCGGCCCGGACGGCGCCGGCCGCGACCATCGCGTCGTAGAAGCTCTTCCAGCGTGCGTCGGTCATCGCACCCACGCCGAGCGTGGTCGCGTCGCCCGACTGCACGATGCCGTTTTCCTTCATGGCCTTGATCGCGTAGGCGATCTTCACGTCGTCCATGTCGGGGTTGTCGCGCTTGATGAGCGCATTGGCGGGGGCCGGATCGCCGGTCAGGTACGAAACCCAGCCTTCGATCGAAGCGCTCACGAATCGCTGCATGAGATCCGGCTTCTCGTTGACCATCTTCCACGAGGTGTTGATCGTGGTCTGGTAGTTGTCGAAGCCGTAATTGGCGAGCAGATGCACGACCGGCTTCACGCCGGCCTGTTCGATCGCGAACGGCTCGCTCGACAGGAAGCCCTGCTGCGACAGCGTTTTGTCGGCCAGGAACGGCGCCATGTTGAACGTGTAGGGGCGCGCCTGTTCGTCGGTGAAGCCGAATTTCGACTTGAGCCACGGCCAGTAGGAGGTGCGCCCGCCCGCCCCGATCAGGATCGGCTTGCCCCTGAGGGCCGGCAGCGTGTCGTTGCCCATGCCCGGGTGCGAGATCAGCACCTGCGGGTCTTTCTGCATCACCGCCGCGACCACCACGAAGGGCAGGTTTTCGGCGGCATAGTTGAAGCCCGCAAACGAGTTCGACATGATCGCGTCGACCCGGCCGCCGATCAGCAGCGTGTTGGGGTCTTGCTGCGGGCCGCCCATGCGGATTTCGGCGTCGATGCCGTATTTGCGGTAAATGCCGGTCGCGACCGCCTGGTAGAAGCCGCCATGTTCGGCCTGGGCGCGCCAGTTGGTCTGGTACGAGAATTTGTCGAGCGTCTGGGCGCGCAAGGCGGGGGCCGCCAAGGTGCCGAAGGCTGCGGCGGCGCCAAACAAACCAAGCGAATGGCGGCGCGAAATTTTTGTTTCGCTCATTGCAGTGCTCCTGTTCGGGGAGGGGGATAAAACACGGTTTCGGGCAGTCTTTTCCGGTCCGTCTGATCGGCAGATCTTGGCAGCAAAACCCGTACCATTGCCGTTCTGCAAAGGGTCGGTCGATGGTCCAGCCGCTATCCTAGCAAGCTGCCGCAAATTGAGGCAATGCGCCAGCGATTGCGGCAGATCTCAGCGCGACACGATGTTGGACAGCGGATAGCGGTCGATTTCCTGCAGGGCTTTGACGAAGCGGGCCGCAAAATGCTCGACCAGGATCTTGCCGCGCGCGGCGTCCGCGTCGGCGGCGTTGCCGCAGGCCCCCATCGGATGCAGGTCCTGGGTTTCCCAGCCGAAGCCGATGCGGCCTTCGGGGGCGAGAATTTCGTAGTCTTTTTCCATGCGCACCGACAGCGGCTCGAAATTGCGGCATTCGGCTGTCTTCACGAGGTCGCCGCGCAGATGCAGCATCATCGAGGTTTCGCCCGAGCCGCCATGGATGCCGTGTTTGAGCTCGCCCTCCGGGAACAGATTCGGCGGCTTGCCGAGCGCGTAGTAGTTGATCGCGACCGCAAACATTTTGTGGCGAACGCGCAATTCGCGGCACACGATGTCGGAAACCTGCGGCTGGCCGCCATGGCTGTTGAAGATCACGAATTTGCGAATGCCTGCGCGCGCCACCGACTCGCCGATCTCGGTCCACAGCCGGATCAGCGTTTCGGCCGAAAGCGTGAGCGTGCCCGGATACGAGATGTGTTCGTTGGATTTGCCGACCGGCATCGGCGGCAGAAACGTGACCGGCAGATCGGACGGCATCGTTTCGATCGCCTTGGCGATCACGCCCGCATTGATGCAGGCATCGACATAGACAGGCAGATGCGGCCCGTGCTGCTCGATCGCCCCGACCGGCAGAACGGCGATCGCGCGTTCCGCGTCGAGCGCCGCAAAATCCGGCCACGTCATTTCGTGCCAATGGCGTTTCGGCAGTTTCGACGCGGGCAGTGCTGACGCGGGCGGTTTCGACATGGAGCGTGGCCTCGATTGCGGGCGGAGGATTCCGGCGGCGAGGCTCTAGATAGGCAAGCGGCGTGCCGCTTCAGACCATCGCCACTTTCTGCCAGTGGAGATCGTTCAAGCCCTTGCCGCGCAAGGAGGCCACGAGATTGGGCGCGCCCAGATAGACGGGCTTGCGCATCAGATCGACATACATCAGCACCACGTGCTTGCCGAGCAGGCGCGCTTGGAAAAACTTCATCGAGCGCGTCTGCATTTCGGGCGTCGAGCACGATGACGCATCGACATGGACGACCACGATCTCGAGGCCGCCGACGGGGACGACGGCGACGTTGTAGGACTTGCCGGCCATGGTCGGGCCTTTTTGTTAGGGCAGCGCGGCCGGGCTGTCCGACAGCGTGCGCATATAGGCGATCAGATTGGCGCGGTCTTCCGCGCGACGAATGCCGGCGAACGCCATGCGCGTGCCGGCAAGATAGGCGCGCGGATTGGCGAGGAAGCCGTTGAGCTGTTCGTAGCCCCACAGGCCGTCATCGCCCGCACGGCCGGCGGCGGCCGCCAAAGCCTGCGAATAGTTGAAGCCTTCGATATGCGCCTTCTTCTTGGCGACGACGTCCCACAGATTGGGGCCCACGCCGTTTCGGCCGCCCTTCTCGAAGGTATGGCACGCGGTGCAGTTGCGCGTGGCGGCCCGGCCCGCTTCGATATCGGCCGCGGCCAGCAGCGGGCCGATCGGATCGAGCGCCGCGGCCGGTTCGGCCGGCGCGGCGGCGACCGCGGTCTCCGGCAGCTTGATGTCGAGCACCGATTTTTCGAGCTGGTGCGGATGCACCAGTATGTTGGCGATGAACCCAAGCACCGTAACGACCAGCACCGAACCGACGACGGCGCCGAAAATCTTGTTGAGTTCGTAGGAGTTCATGGTCGCGGCCCCGACTCGTGCTGAATTGGCGATTGCGTAACGAGCCGCAATTTAGAGACCCGGTCGGACCTGCGCAACCCAAACAAACATCGACGTCGCCTGCGACAGTCTGCCGCAGGTGCGCTGTTGACGCAGGGCCGCTTGGCCCCGGATACTCCGCGCCCTTTTCCTCGTGCGCTGAAATGGTCGCCATGCCGAAGTCCAAAAAACCGCCCCGCATTGCTTTTCAGGGCGTGCCCGGGGCCTATTCGCATCTGGCCTGCAAAGCGGCCCGCCCGGATTTCGAGCCGCTGCCCTGCCCGAGCTTCGAGGAGGCGTTCGAGGCCGTGCGCAGCGGCCGGGCCGCCCTCGGCATGATCCCGATCGAAAACTCGTTGGCGGGCCGCGTGGCCGAAATCCACCATCTGATACCGAGTGCGGGCCTGCATATCGTGGGCGAACATTTCCAGCGCGTGAACCACCATCTGCTGGCGCCGCGCGGCGCCACACTTGCCACGCTGCGCACGGTGCAAAGCCACATCCAAGCGCTCGACCAATGCCGCGAGACGACCAAGAAGCTGGGTTTGAAGCGCGTGGTGGGGGCGGACACGGCCGGTTCGGCCGCCGAAATCGCCCAGGCGAACGACCCCACGCGCGGCGCCATCGCCTCGTCGCTGGCCGGCGAAATCTACGGCCTCAAATCGCTGAAGAAGGATCTCGAAGACGTTGCGCACAACACCACGCGTTTCGTGGTGCTGTCCAAAAAGCCGCAAGAGGCCGATCCCAAAAAGGGCCCGGCCGTGACCACGTTCGTGTTCCGCGTCAAGAACCGCCCGGCGGCCCTCTACAAGGCGATGGGCGGCTTTGCCACCAACGGCGTCAACATGACCAAACTCGAAAGCTACATGCAGGACGGCGTGTTCACCGCCACGCAGTTCTATGCCGACGTCGAGGGCCACCCCAGCGAAACCAATTTCGCGCATGCGCTCGAAGAGCTCGGCTTCTTTTCGGATTTCGTGAAGATCATCGGCGTCTATCCGGCCCACCCCTATCGCTTCAAGGGGCGTTAAAAAAACGCGAGCTGGTCGCCTTTTTGCGGCGGCGGCTTGAACTGCGCGAGGTCCATCGACCAATCGTTGCGGTCGAGACCCAGGCGCGCGCGCGCTTTTTTGAAGCGCTGGTTGAGCAGGGCCGCATAGGGGCCTGCGCCGACAAACCGCGTGCCGAATTGGGCCGAATTGAGGGCTCCGCCGCGCGTGTCGCGCACCAGCGACAGCACGTGCTTCTTTTTGAGCGGCGCATGCGCTTCGAGCCATTCGTCGAAAATCTCTTTGAGCTCCAAGGGCAGGCGCAGCAGCGTGTAGCCCGCACTCGCGGCGCCTGCGTCGCGTGCCGCCTCGAGGATCGCCTCGAGTTCGGCGTCGTTGAGGGCCGGGATCATGGGGGCTGCCATCACGCCCACTTTGCAGCCCGCATCCGCAAGCGCGCGGATTGCGGCCAGGCGCTTGGCCGGCGTGGGGGCCCGCGGCTCGAGCGTGCGTGCCAAATCGCGGTCGAGCGTGGTCACCGACACGAACACGTGCGCGAGATTGCGCGCGGACATCGGGCCGATAATGTCGCGGTCGCGCGCCACGAGATCGGATTTGGTGACGATCGAAAACGGATGCGAAAACGCCGCCAACGTCTCGAGAATGCGGCGCGTGATTTTGAGATCGCGTTCGATCGGCTGGTAGGGATCGGTGTTGGTGCCAAGCGCAATGGCCATCGGCTTGTAGCCGGGTTTGCGCAGCTCCGCGGCCAGCAATTCCGGCGCATCGTGTTTGGCGAACAGTTTGGTCTCGAAATCGAGCCCCGGCGACAGGCCGAGATACGCGTGCGTGGGCCGCGCATAACAATAGACGCAGCCATGCTCGCAGCCGCGATAGGGATTGATCGACTGCGCAAACGGAATGTCCGGCGATTCGTTGCGCGCGATGATCGTGCGGCTCGCGTCGTTTGCCACATGCGTGCGCAAGGGCGGCAGATCGTCGTCCGGCGCGCGATGCCAGCCATCGTCGATGCGCTGGTGGCCGTGCCGCTCGAAGCGCCCGGCCGCATTCGAAACCGCCCCGCGCCCTTTGCGCGCCACATCCGGAATCGCATCGTCCATGGGCGCGGACGTTAGCGAAACATTCGGAACATTTCAAGAACTAATTGGCGTGCGCGGCCTTCACGACCACGCTTTGCGCTGGGCGACGATCGTGGCGATGTCGAGTGCTGCATCGATGGCTTTTTGCGCGTGTTCGGCGGCCCGTGGCTCGAGCGCTTTGTGCGTGCCTTCCGCCTTGAAGCGCACGAACACGGCCGTGGTGCGCAGCCAAATGAGGCGCCGGAACGGGCGGAACAATCCCACCGTTTCGCGCGCGATGGGATCGCCCACGCGCATGGCCCATGCGCGCATGAAGGCGTCGATCTGGCTCGCATTGAGCGTGGCCGCGCAATCGGGATCCCAACTCGTGGCCGGCAGCGAGCAGGCGTGGGCGAGATCGAATCCGGGAAGCGTATAGGCGCAGCGCTCGAGATCGACCGCATAGGCGCGCCCGCCGGGGGCGACCACGAAATTGCCGGGGTGCGCGTCGCCCAGGCACAAAGCGCGCGTGAGCTGGGAAAAGCGCTTGGCGTTGGTCGTCGAGAATTCGCGCGCCCACGTAAGCTCGTGGCCGAGCGCAAGTTCCACCTTCGGATCGAGGCTCGCGCGCGGTGCGATTTTTATGTTCTCCGCGATGCCCGCCAAGGCTTCGCCGAGCGGATCGGCCGCCCACGGAATGGGCGCGCGCCCTTCCGCGTCGGGCAGCCGCAATTTGTGCAAGGCCGCAAGGGCCGTCGCGAGTGCCGGCAATTCGGTCGGCAAGTTGGGGGCGGTACCCGGAATGTCGTCGACGACCAGCGCGCCGAACGGCACGCCCTCGCGCGGGGCGATCGTCGCGAGCACGCGCGGCGTCGCGTCGGACAATTGGGCCCTCGCAAAACACGCTTCCTGGCGCGCGAGGCTGGCGGCCGCATCGAGCCCGCCGAAGGCCGCCAGCGGCACCCGCACCAGCGTGCGCCCGCCGGGCATGCGGTAGTGCATGTGCGCCAGACCTTTGCGCGGCATCTCGACCAGCGCGTTGGCCGGCATGTCGGCAAAGCGCGGAATCTCGATCAAGGCGGCGGCCAAAGCCGAAAGCGTGGGCAGCGTCATAGACATGGTTTTTAGACCATTTCCGCACCCCTTGGCGAACGGGAATTGCTGCGGCAGACTCCGAAAATGCTGTCCTGCGCCCTCTTGCACCGCACGTGAAACTGTCGGTCGTCCTGCCCGTGCTGGATGCCGGCGCCGAACTTGGCGCGACGCTGGCATCGTTGGACGCAGATTGCGAAATCCTCGTCGTCGATGGCGGTTCCAAAACGCCGCCGCAATCAAGCTCCGGCGTGCGCGTGCTGCTCGCCCCGCGCGGACGCGGGACCCAGCTTGCGGCGGGCGCCGCCGCAGCAAGCGGCGAATGGCTTCTGTTTCTGCACGCCGACACGACGCTGTCGGCCGATTGGCGCGCGGCCGTTTCGACTTTTGCGGCCGATCCGGCCAACGCCGAAAAAGCAGGCTATTTCCGGCTCGCCTTTGCAGCCGCCGATCCGCGCGGCGGCCGCGTGGCGGCCCTTGCAAACTGGCGTGCGCGCGTTTTCGGGTTGCCCTACGGCGACCAAGGGCTGCTGATGGCTCGCGGTTTCTACGCAAAGCTCGGCGGCTACCGGCCGATCCCGCTCATGGAAGACGTCGATCTCGTGCGCCGCATCGGCAAAAAGCGACTGGTCGAACTTGGCGCCACGGCGACAACCTCGGCGCGACGCTACGAACGCGACGGCTGGCTGCTGCGGCCGCTGCGCAATCTCTTCTGCCTTGCCCTCTTTTTTGCGGGCGTGCCGCCGCGCACGATCGCGCGGCTCTACCGATGAAACGCACGCTGATCGTGTTCGCCAAATTTCCGCAGATCGGCCGCGTCAAAACGCGGCTCGCCAAGGGGCTCGGTCCGGCGGCGGCGTTGGCCTTCTATCGCCGCACGCTTGGCGACACGCTCGCCAAAACGCGCGGCGGGCCGTGGCGCACGATCCTGTGCGTCGCCCCCGATGCCGCAAGCCGCGTGTCGCGCGTGTGGCCGCGCGGTGTGCGCAGGCAAGGCCAAGGGCGCGGCGATCTGGGCCGGCGCATGGCGCGCAGCCTTGGCGGCCGAACCGGCCCGACCGTCATCGTCGGCGGCGACATCCCCGAGATGCGGCGCAGCGACATCGCCGCCGCATTCGCGGCCCTGGGCGCTGCCGACATTGTTTTCGGTCCGGCGGCGGACGGCGGCTATTGGCTCGTGGGCGTGCGCACGGGGCGTTTTGCGGCATATCTGTTCGACCGCGTGCGCTGGTCGAGCGAATATGCGCTTGCCGACACGCGCGCCAACGCCAAACATCGCAATGTGGCCAAACTGCGCGTTCTCGCCGACATCGACACGGCGGAAGATTGGCGCGCCTGGCAAAAGCGCTTGAAGGCCTAAACGGTCGCTTTGGGTTTTTTGGGCAGATGCTCGAGCAGACGCGGCATCAGCTCGACCAAGTTGCACGGGCGATGGCGCACGTCGAGCTGCCATTTGAGGATCTCGTCCCAGCCGTCGCGGCAGGCCGAAGGCGAACCCGGCAGCGCGAACAGATAGGTGCCGCCGGCAACCCCGCCGACGGCCCGGCTCTGCAGCGCCGAAGTGCCCACCTTCTGGAAGCTGATCATGCGGAACATTTCGCCGAAGCCGTCGATCTTCTTGTCGAACAGCGGTTCGAAGGCTTCGGGCGTCACGTCGCGGCCCGTAACTCCCGTGCCGCCGGTCGAGATCGCGACGTCGATCGCCGGATCGGCGATCCAGGCGCGCAGCTGGGCTTGGATCTGGTCCTTGTCGTCGCGCACGATGGCGCGCGCGGCAATCTTGTGCCCGTCGCGCTGGATCATTTCGGCAAGCGCGTTGCCCGAACGGTCGCTTGCCGCATCGCGCGTGTCCGACACGGTGAGGATGGCGATGTTGCAGGCTAGAAAGGGCTGCGTTTCGTCGATCTTGGGCATCGAATTCTAGCGGCGAACAAGCGTGCGGGTCGGCGGTGCTGCAGGCTCGGGCTTCAACAGATTGGCGATGCGCGGGCTCGGGGTTGGCGGCGGCGGCACGGCGGCGGCAGGCGCTGCTGCAGCCGCGACGGCGACCGGGGCGGCGGCGGCCACGACAACAGGGGCGGCGGCAAGTTCAGCCGCCACGCGCGGGCTGGGGCTCGGCGGCGGCGGCGGCGGTTGCAGCGACACAAGCGGGCTTGAAGGCCGGTTGGCAAGAGCGGCCGGCGGCGCATAGAACGGCCATTCGCCCTGGGCGATCTGGTCGAGGCTCGTGGTCGGCTGGCCCAGACGCTCGGAATACATCCAGTAGGAATAGAGCAGGCGCGCGATGAAATGCCGGGTCTCGGCTGCGGGCAGGCTCTCGAGGAAAAGGAGCGCATCTTCGCGCTTCTCGCCGCGATTGTCCTGCAAGCGCTTCCAGCGCGTGAGATTGCCGATGCCGCCATTGTAGGCGGCGGCCAGGCGCACAAGTTCGCCGCCGATCAGCGGCTCGTCGATGAGATGGCGCAGATAGCGCTGGCCGAGCGTCACGTTGATTTCGGGATCGAGCAGCAATTCGGCGCGGCCGCGGAAGCTGCGCGTATCCATGGCGGCGGCGGTTGCCGGCATCAGCTGCATGAGACCGCGCGCGCCCGCCGGGCTCACGGCCGCCGGGTTGAACGCGGATTCGAGCCGCATGAACGCGAACACGAGTGCGGGATCGACGTCGGAGCCGCCGACCGGCTGCCAATGCGGGATCGGGTAGAAAGCGCCGTCGAAGCGCCTGCCGTCGATATCGGCGATTTCGCGCGCCAGGCGCATCGACAGGCCCGGCATGTTGGCGCGCATCGACACCGCCAGAATGGCGCGGTTGGCGGACCCGTTGCTCTGCGCCGAAATGCGGCGCAATTCGGCCTCGGCCCGGCGGTCTTGGCCCACTTGCAGCAGCGCGAAGATGCGGGCAGCGCCGCCGAAGCGCTGCAGCTGGTCGAGCTCGACCTGGCTCAACGGCGGCGGGTTCCAATTGACGCCGGGCTCCACGCCCAGCACACGCGCCGCCATGAGCCCGTAGAAGGTGCGCGGATGCTCGGCTGCGAGCGCCATCCATTCGTTGTAGCGCTCGGGCCGGGCATTGCGCAGATGCGTGCGCGCGGCCCAGAAGGCGCCCGCCGCAATGTCCCAGGGCTGGCCTTGCGGCAGCCGCGCCAAAGCTTCGAAATAGGCGGCCGCCTGCGCGTAGTTCTCCTGCCGGAAGCGGGCGAGCCCGGCGATCCAATAGGCGCGCGGCACGGCAGCGCCCGAACGTTTCAGGGCCGGCTCGGCCAGAGCAAGCGCGCGCGCATCGTCGCCGCGCGCGAACCAGCCCGCCGCCAGCATGGCGCGCAGATGGTCGATCTCGCCGGCATTGAGGGCGGCTTGCGTTTCGCGCGCGGCAAGGCTGCGTTCGACCGCATCGAAATGCCCGTCGCCGATCTGGTCGCGCAGCCGGGCGCGCAGGCCCGCCGCGGCCGGATTGCCGGGCGGCATCGGCCGGGTCAGCGAGGGGCCCAGATCGTCGGCCGCCGCGCGTTCCTGGAACGAGGCTTCTTCGCGCGGGCGCGTCAGCGCATTGGCGCGCACGCCAGGGCGGCGAAGCGCCAAATTGTAGATCGCGCGGGCATCCGGGTGGGCGGCATTGTCTTTGAGCCAGGCGGCCAGCTCGTCGCCCGTGGGGCGATAATGGCGGCCGAGATAGCGGTCGGCCAGCACATGGCCCACGAGCGTGCGGTCGCGCAGCTTGGCCAAAAGCTGGTCGGCGGCCGGGATGACGCCGCGCGCCTGCAGCTGGAAAATCTCGCGATAGAGGACGGCGTCGGCCGCCGACAATGGCTGCGGCAGCTCGGTCGCACGGTCCACAAGGGCGTCGAATCGCGGCAGCGACGCCGTCTGGACCCGGCGGTCGGCAGGCTCGGCGGCTCGTGCTTGACTTGAAACAAAAGGCGTAAGTCCAGCTGTCAGCACATAAAAGCTGCTGACAACAAATATTGCGGCCCGCGAAATATAGTTGGCTGTCTGGCGCATGGCGGCAAAGTCATAGTGCAATACATCCTGCTGCAGCAAGCAGAATTATCAAGTTTTCCACATATTTAGACTAAAGACGAGGGGCTTTATTCATGACTTTCTATATTTATAGTTCCGCGATCTTTTGTTTGATTGACAATAAATCGCTCCACGAATCCCGTTTTTGCAACGGCTGCTTCAACAAATACCAGGGATGATATGTTGTCAGCACCGGAATTGGCGCGGGCAGCGCCGGATCTTCGTAGCTCTTCCAGCGGCCGCGCAGCCGGATAATGCCCTCGGCCGTGCCGAGCAGGCTGCGCGCCGCAAGCTCGCCGAACAGCACCAGCAATTTGGGCCGGGCAAGGGCGACATGGCGGCGGGCAAAGGGCAGGCAGGCGGCGATTTCGGCCGCCGTCGGTTGGCGGTCGGCGGGCGGGCGCCACGGAATTGCGTTGGCGATGTACACCCCCCCGCGGTCGAGTCCGATCGCCGCCAGCATGCGGTCGAGAAGCTTGCCCATGTCGCCCGCAAACGGGGTTCCGGCGCGGTCGTCGTCGGCGCGCGGGGCGTCGCCCATCAGCATCACTGGGGCGGCCGGGTTGCCGTCGGCAAAAACCAGATTGGTCGCGGTGGCTTTGAGCGCACAGCCCTCGAAGGCCGCGACGGCTGCCTGCAATTCGGCAAGGCTATGGGCGGCGGCGGCGGCGGCACGGGCCGCAAGCTCGGCCTGGGCTGCCGGCTGTGGGGCGGCCAAGGTTGGCGCTGCAACCGGCGTCGGCGGCACGGCGACGGCGGCGCGGGCCGCCGGCTTCGGCGCCGGTGCGGCGACCGGCGGCGGCGGGGGCAGGGCTGCAAACCGGTCGAGCGGGGATTCGCCGATCGCTTCGTCGGCCCCGGCCTCGACCAGCCAGCGCAAGGCGGCAAGATCGTCCATTGGCCGGGACCCTATCACGAGCGCCCCCGGATCGGGTAAGAGGGGAGTCTCGGCACAACCTCCTTCGAAGAGCATTTCGGCATGGCTGCCCGTACGGACCGCGAACGCATGGATTACGACGTCGTCATCGTCGGCGCTGGCCCGGCGGGGCTTGCCTGCGCCATTCGCCTGAAGCAATTGGCGACGCAAAGCGGGCGCGAGCTTTCGGTCTGCGTGCTCGAAAAAGGCTCCGAGGTCGGCGCGCATATTCTGTCGGGTGCGGTAATGGAGCCGCGCGCCCTCGACGAATTGCTGCCCGACTGGAAGGCGCTCGGCGCGCCGTTGAACACGCCGGTCGTCGAAGACCGCTTTTTGTATCTGACCGCATCGCGCGCGATCCGGCTGCCCACGCCGCCGCAGATGCACAATGCGGGCAACTACATCGTGAGCCTCGGCAACGTGGCGCGCTGGCTTGCCCAGCAGGCCGAAGGCTTGGGCGTGGAAGTGTTCGCAGGCTTCGCCGCCGCCGAAGTGCTCTATGCCGAAGACGGGGCGGTCGCCGGCGTGGCGACCGGCGACATGGGGATCGGCAAAGACGGCAGCCGCACCGCCAATTTCACGCCGGGCGTCGAGATCTACGGGCGGGCGACCGTGTTCGCCGAGGGCGTGCGCGGCTCGCTTGCCAAGACGTTGTTCGACCGCTTCGATCTGCGCAAATCGGCGAGCCCGCAGACCTTCGGCATCGGCATCAAGGAGCTGTGGGAGGTCGAACCGGCCAAACACAAGCCGGGCCACGTGGTGCACACGATCGGCTGGCCGCTCGACTGGGAGACCTACGGCGGTTCGTTCCTCTACCATCTCGAGAACAACCAGGTCGCCGTCGGCTACGTGGTCGGGCTCGACTACAAGAATCCGTATCTGTCGCCGTTCGAGGAATTCCAGCGCTTCAAGACGCATCCCAAAATCCGCCCCCTGTTCGAAGGCGGGCGGCGCATCGCCTACGGCGCGCGCGCCATCAACGAGGGCGGGCTGCAGGCGATCCCCGAACTCGTGTTTCCGGGCGGCGCATTGATCGGCTGTTCGGCGGGTTTCGTGAACGTGCCCAAAATCAAAGGCAGCCACACGGCGATGAAGTCGGGCATGGTGTGCGCCGAAGCCTTGTTCGCGGCACTCGAAGAAGACGGCCGCATCGGCACGCTCGAAACCTATCCCGCCGCGCTCAAAAAATCCTGGGTCTACGAAGAGCTGGCGGCCGTGCGCAACATCCGCCCGGCCTTTGCCAAGGGGCTGGCGGTGGGCCTCGCCTATTCGGCGCTTGAAACCTACGTGCTGCGCGGCCGCGCGCCCTGGACGTTCAAGCACCATGCCGACAACGAATCGCTGCGCCCGGCCGCGGCTTCGACGCCCATCGACTATCCCAAGCCCGACGGCAAGATCAGCTTCGACCGGCTGTCGTCGGTGTTCTTGTCGAACGCCAACCACGAAGAAAACCAGCCGGCCCATTTGACGCTCAAAGACGCATCCGTACCCATCGCGTACAATCTCGCGCGTTACGATTCACCCGAGCAGCGCTATTGCCCGGCGGGCGTGTACGAAATCGTGCGCGATTCGAACGGCGCCAATCCGCGCCTGCAGATCAACGCGCAGAACTGCGTGCACTGCAAAACCTGCGACATCAAGGACCCGACCCAGAACATCAACTGGGTCGTCCCCGAAGGCGGCGGCGGCCCGAACTATCCGAACATGTGAGGCGGCGGCGTTCGGCTGCGCGCGCCGTCACTCGAAGGCAAGCGGCCTGAGGCTCAGCAGGCGGAAGCGGTGCACGCTGAGGGCACCGTCCTGGGCGGCGAACGGGATCTGCACCGTGGGTGCGCCGCCATTGTTGGGATCGTTGCGCGCCAGAAACGCGAGCGCGATCTTCAGCAAGGCGGCGTTGCGCGCGTCGATGGTGCCGCTTTGCGCGAGCGCATCGAGCGTTTCGCCGGCCCCGGCAATGCGCAACGTGCCGGCCCCCAAAGGGCGGCTCTGTTCGTCGAGCGCAAGGGTCGCATCGCCGTTGAGGCGCAAGTTGCCCCAGTCGAGCGCGACGGAGGCCACCTGCACCGCGCCGCCAGCGTCGCGCCAGGCTGCGAGCGCTTGGGCGAGATTTGCGCCGCGCACCGGGCCTTCGAGGCGGCCTTGGATGTCGAAGCGTTTGACGTCGCGGCCCAGCACCGAAGCCGCCGCAACGGGGGCGGGCAGGCGCAGCGCATCGACGGTCGCGGCGAGGTCGAGCATGTCGCTTGCCGTCGTGGGCGCTTCGGGGCGATGCGGGGCGAGCGTCACGGCAACGCGGCGCGCCGACCACGGCGCGTTCGTGTCCACCTGCAGCTCGACCGTCTCGAATTCGAGTTTGAGTTCGGCCACGCGGCCTTGGCCGTCGAAGCGCAAGGATCCAACCGGGCTTGCCGCGCGCAGGTCGGCCGATACGGCAAGGTCGCCGCGCCCGAGATTGAGTTTCTGCTCGCCGGGCAGGCGGAACGACACGTGCGCCAGATCGCGCGGATCGAGGCTGGCAACGAGCCGGTCGCCCGACCAACGCCAGCCGGCGGGCCCTGCCCCCGCCGCCTGCGGGCGTTCGAGTTCGAGCCGCCAGCCGAACGGCCAGCCTTTGAGCGTGCCCGCCTGCCAATCGAGCGCGACGCCCGCAGCGGCTTGTTCCTGCTGCCAGCGTGCGAGCCGCGTTTCGATTTGGCGCGCGGCGTAGAGCCACACGCCCGTCCACAGGGCGACGCCCGCAACGGCGGCGACGCCCGCTATCCACAGAATTTTTCTCATGGCTGGGTTTATAGCGCAGCCTCGGTTATTCTCCGCCTGCGAACTTGCCTATGCCCCAATCGTCCTCGCCCAGCGCTTTGTGGATTGCCGCCGCCCCCGCCGTTTTTGTGCTGCTGTGGTCGACGGGGTTCATCTTCTCCAAACTCGGCATGCCATATACGCAGCCGCTGACGTTTCTCGTTGTGCGCTTTGCGATCGTGGTGGCGCTGTTCGGCGCCGTGTGCCTGGTCGTGCGCGCCCCGTTTCCGCCGCTCGCACAATGGCCGCATGTCGCGATCGTCGGCATTGCGTTGCACGGTTTCTATCTGGGCGGCGTGTTCGTGTCGATCGATTGGGGTTTGCCCGCCGGCATTTCGGCCCTGGTCGTCGGGTTGCAGCCGCTTCTGACCGGAGCCGTCGTCGGCCGCTTGCTCGGCGAGCGCGTGGGCATTCGCCAATGGCTCGGCCTGTGGCTGGGGCTCGCGGGCGTGCTTGCCGTGCTGTGGGAGAAGCTGGCACTGGAAGGCGTGGCCCTTGCGGCCGTGTGGCCGTCGGTCGTGGGCTTGATCGGCATCACGGCAGGCACGCTCTACCAGAAGCGCTTCTGCCCGACTGTCGATGTGCGCAGCGGCGCTGTGCTGCAATACGCGTCGGCTTTGGCCGTGCTGCTGCCCGCGGCTTTGATTTTCGAGCCGATGACGGTAGTCTGGAGCCTCGATATGGTGATCGCGATGGGATGGCTCGTCGTCGTCCTGTCGGTGGGAGCGGTAAGCCTGCTGATGGTTCTCGTGCGCCAAGGGGCCGCTGCGAAGCTGGCCAGCCTCTTCTATCTGGTGCCGCCCACGACGGCCGTGTTCGCATGGCTGCTGTTCGGCGAAACGCTGGGCGTGGTTGCGCTGGTCGGCATGGCCGTGGCGGCTGCGGGCGTTGCGCTGGTGCAGAAAGGCTAGAGCCCGGCAGATGCCCGATTCCGACAAGCCCGATCGCAAACGCGCTGCGGCCAAGCACGAAACCGGCCGTCTTGCGCCGTGCGAAGGCTGCCCGCCGCCGCCCGAATCGCGCGAATTCTGGGTGTTTGCCTATGGCTCGCTGATTTGGGATCCGGGCTTTCCTTACGAGGAAGCGCGGCCCGGCCGCCTGATGGGTTTCCATCGCGCTTTTTGCGTGCGCTCGACGCGCTATCGCGGCACGCCCGAGCGCCCGGGCCTCGTGCTGGGGCTCGACAAAGGCGGGTCGTGCCGCGGCATCGCCTATCGTGTGGCGCCGCGCGAGGGCGCGCGCACGATGGAATATCTGTGGGAGCGCGAGATGCTGAACCGCTCCTACCATTGCATGGATCTGCGCGTGACCTTGATGGACGGGCGCGAGGTCGTGGCACGCACGTTTGTGGTCGACCGCACGCAGCCGGGCTATGTGGGCAAGCTCGATTTGGGCGAAACCGCCGACCGCATCCGCCACTCGGTCGGCCAGCGCGGTGCCAACCGCGCCTATCTCGAAAACACGGTCGAGCATCTCGACCGGCTCGGCATTCGCGACCGCGGGCTGTCGCAGCTCCTGGCGGCCGTGAAGACCCCCCGCCTCGGCGGCGAACCATGAAGCTGCTCGAATCGTATCGCGCGCCCAGCGAAGAGGAGCTCGCGAAGTTTTCGCTGGCCGAAGCCGAAACGCTCGACGCGCTCAACAAAGAGATCCATCTGCGCAACCGCCTGCTCGTGCACAACGCGCGCGCGATCCTGCAGGAGATCGAGCCGGCCGCCAAATTGCTGCGCGAGATCGAAGCCCCGGCGCCGCCGCTCGTCTATACGCGCGTGGTCCAGCTGCTCGGCCAGCGCGGGGCTGCGGGGGCGACGGCCTTTGCGGCGGCGGCCGGCAAAAAACCGGCGCCATGACGCCCGACGCGATGCGCGATCCCGGGGCGCGCACGCGCCTGGTCGACAGCATCCACCAGCTGCGCGGTTCGGTCGTGGGCAGCGTGATGGCGCGCGGGCGCGAAGAGGATCTCGCCGAATATGGCCTGTCGCTGATGCGCTCGGGCCTGCTCAGCGGAGCGCCCGAACTGCCGACCCACGCCTATGCCCTCGATCCGGCGGCCCTGCCGCTGCCCAAACGCAAATTCGGAAGGAAACCGCCAATGCCAACGCAAGAATGGGCGCCGCCGGAAGAAGTCGCGAGGATGCTGGCCTATCTCGAAAAATCGGTGCGGCTCGTCAATCGCGAGATCATCCACGCGCAGATACCGGGCCTCACGCGCGAACGCTTCATCGAATTTGCGGCGGCTGTGGCCAAATTGCGCGCCGACTATCTCAACTCGGCGATGGCCTGTTTCCTCGACGACGCAAGCGAGGCCGCCGACTTGGCCGCCTTGCGCCAGAAGCGCGCGTTGTTCGAAGAGGGCGTCAAGGCCTACGAGGCGCTGCACCGCGCGCTCGAGCGCGGCTATATCGACCCGCAGGAAACCGGCAAGGCGTAGGGCTTTCCTAGCTCTTCTTGGTCAGATTCGTCAGGCGCGATTGCATTTCTTCGAGCTGGCGGCGCAGTTCGTCGAGCGATTCGTCGCCCTTGATGTTCGCGCCCGGCTCGGATGGGGCGGCCGGCGCCGCGCTTGCCGCACTCCCGCCTTCGAAGCCGAAGGGCGACCACATTTTGAGCGCGTTCTGCATCAGCGCCATGTTCTGCTTGCCGATCTCTTCGATCGAGCCCAAGGGCGACCCCAACGGCGTGCCGCCCAGCGTCGAGGCAAACGGGAAAATGCCGCCGAAGGCCTGCTGCATGGCGGTGCGCATCTGCTCCTGGTTGCGCGCGAAGGCGGCCATCGAGCTTTCGAGATAGCGCGGCACAAGGGCCTGCAGATTGTCGCCGTAGAACGAGATGAGCTGGCGCAAGAACGCCACCGGCAGCATGTTCTGCCCGCCCTTGCTCTCTTCTTCGACGATGATCTGCGTCAGCACGCTGCGCGTGATGTCTTCGCCGGTTTTGGCGTCGTGCACGACGAAATCGGTGTTCTGCTTCACCATCTGGCACAGATGCTCGAGCGTCACGTAGCTCGACGTCGCCGTATTGTAGAGGCGCCGATTGGCGTATTTCTTGATCTTGACGGGCTCCTTGCCGGAATCCGCTGCAGCATTCGGAGCGGCGGCGTTCGGAGCGGCGGCATTCGGAGCGGCGGCGCCGGGCGGGGGCGGGGCATTTGTGCTGTCGTTCATGGGGATAGCCTTGCATGTGCGCTGCGATTTCGCAAGCGCACGTGTGCAGTGCGGCAAGCCCCTGCCGCCGGTCGCGGCGCTCTGCTAAACTCTTTTCCATGAGCGACGAACCGCCCTCTCTCGACGATCTCGCCAAACGTTATCTCGATCTGTGGCAAGACCAGATCGCGGCCGTCGCCGCCGATCCGGACATGGCGCACACGCTGGGCCGCTATGCGCAGATCTGGGCCGCGATGGGGCCGGCAGGGTTCGCCGGCGTTTGGGCGGCGGCGGCCGACGGCTTGAAGGGCGGCAACTTGAACGAAGCGGGTCAAGCTGCGAATGTCTTCGCGCATGGCGCCTTCAAAGACTTCTTCGCCCAAACACCTGCCGCGCGTGGGGCCGCGCCCGCTGGCGCTGCACGCGACGATCGCGGCGACGAGCTGGCTCAGCTGCGCCGCCGTGTTGCCGAGCTCGAAGCAAGGCTTGCCGCAGAATCTGCCGCTCCAATGGCACAAAAGCCTCGAGCCCCGCGCAAGCGCGCTGGAAAGCGAACGCCGAAAGCACCCTGAAGCGGCGTTCCGCACCGCCCTCGGCCTCGAGATCAAGCGGCGCATGGCCGAGTTCCACGACGGGCTCGTGCGCTACCGCAAAGCCGCCTATCGCCGCGACGTGCCGGCCGCCAAAATCGCGTGGCAGGAAGGCACAACCACGCTCTACGACTACGCGCCCGGCGCAAGTGCAAACGCGCGGCCCGTGCTGCTCGTGCCTTCGCTGATCAACCGCGCCTATATCCTCGATCTTGCGGCCGACAATTCGCTGGTGCGGTTTCTGGCCGCCCAAGGCTTCCGCCCGTTTCTGGTCGATTGGGCGGCCCCCGGCGAGATCGAGCGCGGCTTCGGCCTCACGCACTACGTCGATCGGCGCTTGGCGGCGATGCTCGCATGTGTCGAGAAAGCGGCGGGTGCCGCGGGCGGCAAACCGGCCGTGCTCGGCTATTGCATGGGCGGCTTGCTGGCTTTGGGGCTTGCGCTGCGCCAGCACCAGCGTTTGAGCGGCCTCGCGTTGCTTGCCACACCTTGGGACTTCCACACCGAGCGCGTCGATTTGGCGCAAGGGATCGGCGAAGCTTTCGAGCCGTGGTGGCCGTGGATCGACAAGGTCGGCGAATTGCCGGCCGATGTGCTGCAGGGCCTGTTCACGGCCCTCGATCCGTTCCTTGCGGCGCGCAAATTCCGCGCTTTGGCGGGCGTGCCGGAAGACAGCCCGAAATTCAAAGCCTTTGTCGCCCTCGAAGATTGGCTCAACGACGGCGTGGCACTGGCGGCCCCCGTCGCGCGCGAAACCCTGGTCGGCTGGTACGGCGAAAACAACCCGATGCGTGGGCGCTGGACCTTGGGCGGGCGCGCCGTGCTGCCGCAGGCGATGGACCTGCCGAGTCTGTGCGTGATCCCGGCGCAAGACCGCATCGTGCCGCCGGCAAGTGCGACCGCCCTTGCCGACCGGCTTGCCAGGTGCGAACGCCTCACGCCGCCCTTGGGCCATATCGGCATGGTCGTGGGCGGGCGCGGGCGTGCCGAATTGTGGGCGCCGCTCGCTTCCTGGCTGGCGCGCTTGCCCGCGACCAAGGCAGGCGAGTAGAGTGCGCGCCAAGATCGTTTCAAAAACCGGGGAGAAAACCATGACCGATATCGTGATCGCAGCTGCCGCCCGCACGCCGGTCGGCAGCTTCAACGGGGCGCTGTCCGGCGTGTCGGCGCATTATCTGGGTCAGATCGCGATCGTCGAAGCCATGAAGCGCGCGGGCGTGGCGCCCGCCGAAGTCGACGAGGCCATCATGGGCCAGATCCTCACGGCCGCCCAAGGCCAGAACCCGGCCCGCCAAGCGGCCGTCGCAGCCGGCATCCCGGTCGAAAAGACCGCCTACGGCATCAACCAGCTTTGCGGCTCGGGGCTTCGCGCCGTGGCGTTGGGCTTCCAGGCGATCCGCAACGGCGACAGCAACATCGTCGTCGCCGGCGGCCAGGAAAGCATGAGCCAAGCGCCGCACGCGATGAATCTTCGCAACGGCACCAAGATGGGCTCGGCCGAAATGGTCGACACGATGCTGAAAGACGGTCTGTGGGACGCGTTCCACGGCTACCACATGGGCAACACGGCCGAAAACGTCGCGCAGAAATGGCAGATCACGCGCGAAGAGCAGGACAAGTTCGCGATGGCCTCGCAGAACAAGGCCGAGGCCGCGCAGAAGGCCGGCAAATTCAAAGACGAAATCGCCCCCGTGACGATCAAGGGCCGCAAGGGCGACGTCGTCGTGGCCGACGACGAATACCCCAAACACGGGACCACGCTCGACTCGCTCGGCAAGCTGCGCCCGGCCTTCGACAAAAACGGCACGGTCACGGCGGGCAACGCGTCGGGCATCAACGACGGTGCGGCCGTTCTCGTGCTGATGACCGCCAAGGAAGCCGCCCGCCGCGGCGTCACGCCCCTCGCGCGCATCGCCTCGTGGGCGACGGCCGGCGTGGAGCCTGCTTTGATGGGCTCGGGCCCGATCCCGGCTTCGCGTCTTGCATTGTCGAAAGCCGGTTGGAAGCACGAAGATCTCGATCTCGTCGAAGCCAACGAAGCGTTTGCCGCGCAGGCGATCGCGGTCAACAAGGATCTCGGCTGGGACACGGCCAAGGTCAATGTCAACGGGGGTGCGATCGCGATCGGCCATCCGGTGGGCGCATCGGGCGCGCGCGTTCTCACCACGCTGCTCTACGAAATGGGCCGCCGCAACGCCAAGAAGGGCCTCGCCACCTTGTGCATCGGCGGCGGCATGGGCATCGCCATGTGCGTGGAACGATAGAAAACAAGCGACAAAAACGAACTTCAAAAAACACAAAACGGGAGGCGAGCATGGCGGGACGTGTAGCGATCGTGACGGGCGGAACGCGCGGCATCGGCGAGGCGATTTGCGTCGGCCTCAAGGACGCAGGCTACAAGGTTGCGGCCAACTACGGCGGCAACGACGATGCGGCCAAGGACTTCACTTCGCGCACCGGCATCCCGGCCTTCAAATGGGACGTCTCGAAATACGAGGCGTGCGTGGCGGGCGTGAAGCAAGTGGCCGAAACGCTCGGCCCGGTCGACGTGCTCGTGAACAATGCCGGCATCACGCGCGATGGCACCATGCACAAGATGACGTTCGAGCAGTGGGACGCCGTGATCCAGACCAATCTCGGCTCGTGCTTCAACATGAGCCGGGCGGTGATCGAAGGCATGCGCGCGCGCAAATTCGGCAGGATCGTGAATATCGGATCGGTCAACGGCCAGGCGGGCCAGTACGGCCAGGTCAACTACGCGGCGGCGAAGTCGGGTATCCACGGCTTCACGAAGGCGCTCGCCCAAGAGGGCGCTTCGGCCGGCATCACCGTGAACGCGATCGCGCCCGGCTACATCGACACCGACATGGTGCGCGCGGTGCCGCCCAACGTGCTCGAAAAGATCGTGGCGCGCATTCCGGTGGGACGCCTCGGCAAAGCCTCGGAAATCGCGCGCGGCGTCTTGTTCCTCGTCGCCGACGAGGGCGGTTTCGTCACGGGCTCGACCATGTCGATCAACGGCGGCCAGCACATGTACTGAGCCCGCGCGCAACGATTCGTCTTCCCATCCCAAGGCTCCCGGCCGCAAAGCCGGGGGCTTTTTTCTTCGCGAAGTTTTCCGGAGTCTCCGCCATGCCGCATGTGAAGCCCGTCGAATACGACGATGCCAGCCCCGAAGTGAAAGCCGTCTACGACGACATCAAGGCGTCGCGCAAAATCAGCTGGATCAACAATTTCTGGAAGACGCTCGCAAGCCATCCGCCGACTTTGAAGCGCACTTGGGAGGCTTTGCGCGACGTGATGCGCCCCGGCGCGCTCGACGTCAAAACCAAAGAGATGCTGTTTCTCGCCGTGTCGGTCGCCAACAACTGCGAGTACTGCATCGCCAGCCACATGGCGTCGGCGCGCGCGCACGGCATGAGCGAGGCGGAACTGGGCGAACTCATGGCCGTGATCTCGATGGCGGCCCAGACCAACCGCTTTGCGCAAGGCTACCAGCCCGCCCTCGATCCGCAGTTCAAACCCAAGGGCGGCTGATTTGACGGCGAACGCGCAGCAAGAAACGCGCGCCGCAACCTTCGTCGGCTTCGGCGCCATTCTCCTGTGGAGCAGCCTTGCTTTGCTGACCACGATCGCCGAGCCGCCGCCGTTTCTCGGCGTGGCGGTGGCGTTCAGCGTGGCGGCGGCGATCGGCATCGGCAAACGGCTTTATGCGCGCGAACCCGTCTTCGCGCCCTGGCGCCAGCCGCTTGCGGCGTGGGCGCTGGGGCTGGCCGGCTTGTTCGGCTACCACGCCTGCTATTTTGCGGCACTGTCGTTGGCCCCGCCGGTCGAGGCAACGCTCGTCAATTATCTGTGGCCGTTGCTGATCGTGCTGTTCGCAGGTTTGCTGCCGGGCGAGCGGCTGCGCTGGTTCCATCTTGCGGGGGCGGCACTGGGGCTGGTCGGCTGCATTCTGATCGTGGCCCCCGCCCTCGAAGCATCCGCTTCCGCCGGAAGCAATCCGCTTGTCGGCTACGCGTTTGCCGCCGCCGCAGCCGTTCTGTGGGCGGGCTATTCGGTCCTGTCGCGCCGCTTGGCCGACGTGCCGAGCGATGCGGTCGCGGGCTTCTGCGCGGGCACGGCGGCGCTTGCCTGGGCGTGCCATTTTCTGTTCGAGCCGGCTTTTGCGGGCGACGCGGCCGCCTGGGCCATCATGGCCGCGATGGGGCTGGGGCCGGTGGGGCTTGCGTTCTATCTTTGGGACGTGGGCATGAAGCGCGGCGACATCAAAGCGCTGGGGGCGGCCTCGTATCTGACGCCGCTGCTGTCGACCGGCCTGCTGCTGCTTGCAGGCCGCGGCAGCCCGAGCCTGACGCTTGCCCTTGCCGCCGCGCTGATCGTCGGCGGGGCCGTGCTCGCCTCCAAAGACATGCTGCGGCGCTGATGCCGCGCGCCGTCAATCGACGATGGCGGCGGCCGCGACGGTGCGCTGCGGCCTGACGGCCTCGCGGAACTCGGCTGCGGGCAGGCTGGCGGCGTTGGCGCAGAGTTTGGCGATCGCGCCGGCGCCGAGGGGATGGCCGAACATATAGCCCTGGCCGTAGCGGCAGCCCAGCTGGCGCAGCAGCAGCGCTTGGGATTCGCGCTCGATGCCTTCGGCCACCGTCACCATGCCGAGCGCATTGGCGAGGCTCACGATGATGCGCACGATCTCGAAGCTTTCGCTTTCGCTGTCCATGCGGCCGACGAACGCGCGGTCGATCTTGATCTTGCTGATCGGCAGGCGCGGCAGCTGCGACAGCGACGACTGCCCGGTGCCGAAATCGTCGATCGCAAGCGCCACCCCTTGGCCGACGACCGCGCGCAGCACGTCGCGTCCGGCATCGGCATTCTGCACGACCGTCGATTCGGTGAGTTCGAGTTCGAGATGGCGCGGCGCGAGTCCCGTCTCGGCCAGCACGGTGCCGACCAAAGCCGGCACATCGTCGCGGTCGAGCTGGCGGGCCGAGAGATTGACCGCCACGTAGCCCGGCGCTGCGGTGCCGAATTCGCGCTGCCATTGCGCCATCTGCGCGCACGCCCGGCGCAGCACGAACGCGCCGATCTCGACGATCAGGCCCGATTCTTCTGCGATCGGCACGAAGACGGACGGCGAAATATCGACGCCGTTGTGCTGCCAGCGCAGCAGCGCTTCGACGCCGCACAGGCGGCCGTTGCCGAGCGCCACGATGGGCTGGTAGACGACGTCGAACGCGTCCGCGCGCAGCGCGTCGCGCAAGGCAAGCTCGAGTTCGAGCAGGCCCAATGCCTCGCCGTGGCGGCCGGGCTCGAAAATCTCGATGCGTTGGCCGCCGGTGCGTTTGGCGCGCAGCATCGCAATGTCGGCGTTCGAGAGCAGGGTTTGCGGCGTGTCCTGCACGCGCGCGTCGGCGCCTGCAAAAGCGAGCCCGATCGACGCGCGCGCCGAAAGCTTGCGCCCGCCGACCGCGAAGGTTTCGGCGAACACGCCCAGCGCCCGTTCGGCGACAACCGCGATGTCCGCCTCGCGCGCCGCAGCGGCGACAAGCAGGCCGAACTCGTCGCCGCCGAGGCGCGCGAGCGATACGTCCGTGCCGAATTCGACGGCAAGGCGCCCGGCGACCTGGCGCAGCAGCGCGTCGCCCTCGAGGAAGCCAAGCGAGTCGTTCACGGATTTGAAGCGGTCGATGCCGTGGCACGCGACGGCGAGGGCGGCACCGGAAGCGCCGCCGGCGGCACGCTGTGCCAGGGCGGCGCCGATCTGTTCGAGGAACAAGGTGCGCGTGGCAAGGCCGGTCAGCGGATCGCGCAGGCTGTGCGCTGCGATGCGCTGTTCGGCTTCGAGCCGCTCGCTGCTGTCGCGCACGGTCACCACGTGCCACGGCGCTTGGCCGTCGCCGCCGAGGGCCACCGACAGCTGCACCGGCAATACGCGCCCGTCGCATGTGCGCGCTTCGGCCTCGAAGCTGCCGAGCGCCAGGCGGCGATGCGCGCGTTCGCCGAGCAGGGGCACGAGCTGCGCCAGATCCGTGCCGTCGAGTGCGGCGCGTGCCGCCGCGAACAGGTCGCATGCCGCACGGTTGGCGAACAGGATCGCGCGACGGCGATCGACCGCAAAAACCGGTTGCGCGATCGCGTCCATCAGCGCGAACGGATCGGCGGCAGTCAAAGGCGATGAAGCGACAGTCCCCATGTCGCCTTTATCGGCCCCGATTGGTTTAGATAGGGTTAACCCGATACCGCTGCGTTCAGGTATCGCCGCGCAGGGCCGACAGCCCGGTCTGCACGATCGTGCGGCCGAGGGCGTCGTCGTCGATCGTCGCGGGCCGCTTGGTCCAGCCGCGCATCGCCACGACCGGCCCGTTGGGCCCGCACAGCACGACATGCACGTTGGCGTCTTGGGAGTGCGGATCCTGCGGCGGCAGCGTGCCCGCGCAGAGGCTTGCGAAGTTCGGCCGGCTCTCCGGCAGCACGTCGAACACGTAGACCAGCGAAAACGGATTGCGGGTTTTGGCCGCATCGGTTTCGAGCTGCAGCCACGGATCGGCGATGCCGGTGCGCAGCCTTTCGACCACGCGCGCATTGAGCGCTGCGGCGTCCAACCCCAACGCACCGCCCACCGTGCGCACGACGAGCGGCCCTTCGGCCGATGCGGCGCGCAAGAGATCGCGCGCATCGATGGGTGCGCCGAACACGAGCTGGCTCTTGGCGAACCGCTCGTAGCCGATATAGCCGAGAATGGCGGCGATCAGCCCCATGGCGAGCACCAGAAGTTTGAGGTTCGCGGGCAAGATTCGGCCGTCAGCCGAGTTTGACGGCAGTTCCGTTGGCCGCGACCATCAGCAGGGTTTTGCTGTCGCCGCCGACGGTCTGGTAGTCGAGATCGATGCCCACGACCGCGTCGGCCCCCAACGCGGCGGCTTGCTTCTGGAGATCGGCAAGCGCTTCGGCCTTGGCGTCGGCGAAGACCTTTTCGTAGCTGCCCACGCGGCCGCCGACCCAGTCGCGCACGGAGGCGAAAAAGTCGCGGAACATGTTCGAGCCCAACACCACATCGGCCGAAACGATGCCGAGATAGGCGGTTGTCGGCCGGCCTTGGATGCTGTCGGTCGTGGTCATGATCATGGCGCTGGAGGCTCCGGACGGGGGGAACGGGGGACGGCGGAAAACCTATCAGGCAGTCCCGGATTTGTCGCGCACGTTGCGCAGGATCGTCGCGAACAGATCGGTTTTGCGATAGGGCTTGGCGAGAAAATCGCTCATGCCGGCGGCCAGGCACTCGGCCGAGTGCGATTCGAACGCGTTGGCGGTGACCGCGACGATCGGCGTCTGCGCGTTGAGGTGGCCGTGCCGCCGGATCGCGCGCGTGGCCGCGAGCCCGTCCATCTCGGGCATCTGCACGTCCATGAGGATGAGGTCGTAGCGCTGCATGCTGGCGGCCGCGAGCGCTTGCGCGCCGTCCTCGGCGATGTGCGGCACGAGCCCCGCGGTCTCGAGCATGGCGACCGCGACCATGCGGTTGGTCGGATTGTCTTCGGCCAGCAGCAGTCTGAGGCCGGCAGGAAGCTCGGGCGCGTGCGCCTGCGGCTCCGGCGGCGGCTGTGCTTGCGCCGCTGCGGCGACCGCCGCGACCGGCAGCTCGAACGTGAAGGTGCTGCCTTCGCCCACGGTGCTCGCAAGCAAGATGCGCCCGCCCATGCGTTCGGCCAAGCGCCGGCAGATCGCAAGGCCCAAGCCGGTGCCGCCGTAGCGGCGCGTGTTCGAGCCGTCGAGCTGCGCGAAATCCTGGAACAATTCGCCGTGCCGTTCGGGCGGAATGCCGATGCCTGTGTCGGCGACGGCAAAGCGCAGCGTGAGCGGCGCCGCTTCCGCCGCTTCGACCGACAATGTGACGGCCCCGCGGTCGGTGAATTTGAGCGCGTTGCCCACGAGATTGAGCAGAATCTGGCGCACGTGGCCGCCGTCGCCGAGCACGCTTGCCGGCAGATCTCCGACCGCCGCAAGCTTGAGCTCGAGCTGCTTTGCGGCCGCCCGCGGCCCCAGCAGATCGACCACGCCTTGCGCCACGTCGCGGGGGCCGAACGGCGCGTTTTCGACCGTCATGCGCCCGGCATCGAGCTTGGACAGGTCGAGCACGTCGTTGATGATCTGCAGCAGCAATTCGCCCGACTGGCGGATCGTCTCGAGCGCGCGGCGCTGGCCGGGATCGAGATCGGCTTCGAGCAGCACGCTCGTCATGCCGATCACGCCGTTCATCGGCGTGCGGATCTCGTGGCTCATCGCGGCGAGGAAGTCGGATTTGGCGCGGCTGGCGCGCTCGGCCGCTTGGCGCGCGGCCTGCGCTTCGTCGAGTGCGGCACCCAGGCGCGCGCGCGCGCGCACGCGCTCGCTCGCCACGCGCCCCGCCCCGCGATAGCCGATGAAGGCGCCGTTTTCGTCGAACAGCGGAATGCCGGAAATCTCGAGCCATTCGAGGCTGCCGTCGGGCCGCGCATAGGCGAACAGATAGTCGCGGAACGAGCGGCACAGGGCGAGATCCTCGCGATGCGCTTCGGGATCGCCCGCGTCGGTGCCGTCGCCGCGCGGCTCGGCGCGGCGCTCGGGCGCGGCGAGTTCCAGATGCGTGCGGCCGATCAGCGCGTTGAAATCGATGTTGAGCATGCCGCGCGGGTCGGCGACGAAGGTGAGGCGGTGCGCGGCGTCGGTCTCCCACAGCCAGTCGCTGGTGACTTGCGCGAAGTCGCGGAAGCGGATTTCGCTGTCGGCGAGCCGTGCGAGATTGCGCCGCTCCTCGGTCACGTCGCGGAACGTGGCGAGCTTGCCGCCGTCGGCGGTCGCGCGCACGCGCGTGGCCACGAGGTCGCCCGACGGCATCAGAATTTCCATGTCGCTGGCGTTCGAGGTCATTTGGCGGCGCCAGGCGAGCGTCCATTCGACGTCGGGCGCACTTGCGTCGCGCAAACCGGCCGCCGAACTGATCGCGGCGATTTCGGTGCGCGCCATGCCGACCCGGAACTTGCCGGCAAGGTGCGGGAGCAGCGTCTCGAGCCGCGCGTTCCACAGCAGAAGGCGGTCGTCGCGGTCGTAGAGGGCAAGGCCTTCGGTCATCGCCGCAATGCCGTCGCGCAGGCGCTGGTCGCTGACGGCGAGTGCGGCCAGTGCCGCACGCTCGGCCGTCACGTCGCGCATGATCGAGATGCGCCCGCCGTCGGCGGTCGGCCGTTCGACGCCTTCGATCGTGCGTTTGTTGGGAAGTTCGAGCACGAAGACCGCGCCGGGCGTTTTGTGCCCGGCGGCGCTCGCGCGCCGGAACGTCTCGCGCAGGCGGTCGTAGCCGTTCCAGATCGGATCCTGCGCGAGCGTCTCGGTGACCTTCTCGAGCGTCATGCCGACTTCGACATGCCGGTAGGCGTCGCGGAACGCGCCCAGATAGCGCGCGTTCCACGCCACGAGGCCGCCGGCCGCGTCGTAGAGGGCGAAACCTTCTTCGAGCGCGTCGAGCCCTTCGCGAAAGCGGCGTTCGGCGGCGTCGGCGGCCGCGCGCGCGGCGCGCTCGGCGCTCACGTCGCGCGCCACGACGACGAGGCCGCCTTCGCGGGTCGGCGATTCCAGGAGCTGGTAGATGCGCCCGTCGGCCAGGCGCCGTTCGATGCGCTGGCCGATCCGTTCGCGCCGCCGCGCGCGTTCGGCAAGAAACGCCGCCTGCTCGGCCGCATCGAAACCGTGGCCGGGCCACGCGGCCACATGCGCGATGATGTCGCGGAAAGGCGTGCCCGGCCGCAGCAAGGCGGCGGGAATGTCGAACATTTCGCCGTAGCGGCGATTGTGCGCGACGAGCCGGTCTTGCGCGTCGTAGAGCGCAAAGCCGTCGATCATGCCTTCGATCGCGTCGGCAAACAGCGTCGGCGAGGCGTGCAGCGCTGCGTCGCCTGCAACGTCATTGGATGCGGGCGATGCGGCGGGCGATGCGGCGGCCGATTCGGCGGGCGATGCGGCGGCTGGTGCGGCGGCTTCTGCGGGTCTTCGGTCGGTCATTGGGGCGCATCTTAGCCGGTTTGCTGCAGCGGCTAAATAATCGAATTCCGCAATTTTTGCGTCGCGTTGACGCATGCCCTCGCGAACCCGTATCGTTGCGCATTGGGAGGATAAGCAATGGCAACGACGATGCGCACGATGCGCGAAATTCTGGCGCGCGGCCCGGTCATGCCGATCTTGACGATCGCCGACGCAAGCCTCGCGGGCGATCTTGCGCGCGCGCTGGTCGCAGGCGGCGTGTTCACGTTCGAAGTGGTGCTGCGCACGCAAGGCGCGCTCGACGCGCTGAAGGCGATGGTGGCGGCAGCGCCCGAAGCCAGCATCGGCGTGGGCACGCTGCTCACCGCCGCCGACGTGTCGCGCGCCCAGGATGCGGGGGCCGCCTTCGGCGTTTCGCCGGGGCTCACGCGCGATTTGGCGCAGGCCGCGCGCGGCTGCGGATTGCCCTTCATACCGGGGGTTGCAACGGCGAGCGAGGTCATGCAGGCGCGCGAATTCGGCTTCCGCGAGATGAAGCTGTTCCCGGCCAATGTGGCGGGCGGCGTTGCCTGGCTGCAGGCGATGGGGCCGGTCTTCCCCGACGTCGCGTTCTGCCCCACGGGCGGCATCAAGCCCGCCGACATTCCGGCGTTCCTCGCCGAGCCCAACTGCATGACCGTCGGCGGCTCGTGGGTGGTGCCGAAGGACAAGCTCGCGGCCAAAGACTGGGCGGCGATCGAAAAGCTCGCGGCCCAGGCGGCTGCGTTCAAACGCGGGTAGGGGCGCGGACAGCTGTTGGCGCGCCCGATGTCCACTTCGCCGTCGAAAGGCGTTGAAAAGGTCATTCGGATGAACAAGGACAGCGTCCCTGCAATCCCGCCACGGCAAAACATCCGAGACAGCCACGATGGCGGCGTTCCTGCTCGCCGGCGATGCGAGCGACATCACGGGGCAGAATCTGCGCGTGGATGGCGGCATCGCGCGCTCGCGATAAAGCCCGCTTTCGCCCTCGCGCTGTTTCTGGCGGCCTGCGTGCCGGCCGATTCGCCGATCGAGCAGACCGGCGGGCCGGGTCCGCGTTTCGATCCCGGCGGGTTCGATGCGGCGGCCTTGGGGGCGGGCGAGAACTATCCATCGCTGGCACGCGGCCGCTCTTTCGAGCGGCGGCATTTTGTCGGCACGTTTTCGGCCTACGACCAAGTTTATGCCGGCGAGACGATCGCCAAGCCGGCCGCCGCTTCGCGTTTGAGTCGCGCGGACGAACCGGTGATCTCGTGGGAATTCCAAGGCACGCGCCGCACGCTTGACGACTATCTGGCCGCCCACCCGACCACGGCGTTGCTGATCGCCAAGGGCGACACGATCCTGATCGAACGCTACCGCTACGGGCGGCGCGAGGACACGCGCTTCACGTCGTTCTCGATGGCCAAGACGCTGACCGCGATGCTGCTGGGCATCGCGATGGCCGAGGGGCATATCCGCTCGATCGACGATCCGGCGGAAACCTACGTGCCGGAACTGCGTGGCGTCGAATACGGCCGCACGCCGTTGAAGGCGCTGCTGTCGATGGCGTCGGGCGTCGCGTTCCGCGAGGATTATTCGGGTGCCGACGATGTCGCGAGGCTCGCGCGCGGCAGCTTCGTGCGCCAGGGGCAAGGCGGGCCCGGCGCGCTGCGCCAGTTCGACACCCGCGCGTCGCCGCCCGACACGAAATTCAGCTACGCGAGTGCGGAGACGCACGTGCTGGGCGCCGTCGTCGCCGCCGCGACGGGCCGCACGCTCGCCGCCTACGCCGCCGAGAAAATCTGGCGGCCCCTGGGGGCCGAAGCCGACGCGAGTTGGCTCACCGACGCGACGGGCATGGCCGCCGCGTTCTGCTGTTTCCAGGCCGTTTTGCGCGATTGGGCGCGCGTCGGGCTGATGCTCGCCCACGACGGCGCTTGGAACGGGAACCAGATCGTGCCGCGCGACTGGGTGCGCTGGGCCACGCGCGCCGACCCCGCGCGCCCGCATCTGTTTCCTGGCACGGCCACGCCGTTCTATGGCTACGGCTATCAGACCTGGATTTTCCCGCGCGCGGATCGCAGCTTCGCGCTGCTCGGCGTCTACGGCCAGTCTATCTATGTCGATCCGGAGTCCAAGCTGGTGATGGTTCATCTGGCTGCGCGCGCGCGCCCCTCGAACAATCCCGAAGGCGCGCAAGCCATCGCCCTATGGCGCGGCGTGCGCGCGAGCTTGGGCCGGTGACGGCGCGCGCCCAAGAGCTCCACGTCGCACACGAATGCGGCGTTGGTCGCGATCGTGTCCCCCGCCCCGAATGCAAGAAATAGATGTGATATGAACCGCTGTTGAGTTTGATTCGCGCGTCTTGATTCAAGGGTTTCGACCGATACTCCTTCACATAGTCTTTGGTCGTATAGCGGCCGTAACTCGTAGGGCCGCCAATCTCCCAAAGATCGAGATCGCCGCTGTTGGCGCGACCGAGGCCGACTTCGCCTCCGAGATGGAACCAGTCTGCGGCGCCTGGGATCTTGTTTTCGCCAGGATATAGCAATTTTTCCGTAGAAAGATAAAAAGCTTAGTTCTTGATATAAACTCACCTTTATGATCGAATCAACCATCGCCGTTGGGGCTGCCCCCCGGCGGCGTGCGCTGTTTGAAAAGTGAAGAAAGACGAACCGAAGTCCGCCCAAAAGCGGCCTTTGCAACATGTAACCGCGAATCTGCGTCGTGGTTGCAATCTTGGAAAATCAACGGGTTAAATCGGCGACGGTCGCTGTTGGTCGCGTTTGGTAACCTATTCTCCGGGGCCGAATGGGCTTGCGAATCCAAAAAAGATGGCACGCACGCTTTGAATGCGCGAAAGTCGGCGCCGTGAAGCCCCAGCGACGTCCAGCCGCCACCCCCGTTTCGCCCGCCAAAGCCCGTCGCGTTGGCGCGTCGAAGCGCCCGCCTGCCCGTGCGTCTGGGGCAGCACAGGGGCCGGATATTGCGGCGGCCTTGCGCCAGGTTATGGCCCTGTGCGGCGGCTCCACATGCGGCAAGCCGCTTGCCGCCGGCCGCAGCAAGCGCCTCGATGCGCTGTTTCGCGATCTTCTGAAGGACACGCCGCCCCGCGACGCCGAGGAAACCGGCGATCTGATCTGGGCGCTGTGGACCAACCACGACGATGCGGCCGCAACCGACGCGATGCAGAAGGCGATCGGCCTCATCGTCGCCAAGGAAATCGCCCCGGCGCGCGCGGCCCTCGATGCGCTGTGCGACCTCTATCCCGATTGGGCCGAGGCGTGGAACAAGCGCGCGACCCTGGCCTTCATCGAACTGCGCGACGCCGACGCGGTGGCCGACATCATCGAAACCTTGGCGCGCGAGCCGCGCCATTTCGGCGCCCTTGCCGGGTTCGGGCAGATCGCCCTGCGCAACGGCCATCCGGCCGCGGCCCTTGCCGCCTACGAAACCGCCTTGGCCCTCAATCCGCATCTCGACGAATTGGCCAGTGCGGCCGACGACCTGCGCGGGTTCTATGCGTCGCGCCCCAACTGATCGCATCGACCGCGCGAACCGACCGAAACAAGCCTGCGACAAAAAGAAGCCTGCAAAAATCTCCAGCCTCTAGAAATCAAGGAGTCCGAAGCATGAAATCCAAACTTCTGGCCGCCGCCTTGGCGGGTCTGGTCGCCGCGGCGAGCCTGCCGTTTGCGGCCGCCCCCGTCGCGGCGCAAGGCAAGCCCTTCAAGTGGGCCAACGACGGCGACGTCAACTCGATGGACCCGTACGCGCGCAACGAAACCTTTCTGCTGACCTTCACGCAGAACATCTACGAGCCGCTGGTGCGCCGCGACGCCAACCTGAAGCTCGAAGCGGCCTTGGCCACCGAATGGAGCCAGCCTTCGCCGGAAGTCTGGCGCTTCCGCCTGCGCCAGGGCGTGCGCTTCCACGACGGCACGCCGTTCACCGCCGACGACGTGGTGTTCTCCTACACGCGCGTCACGACGGGCGGTTCGAACCTCAAGGGCAACTTCGTTTCGGCCAAGGGCATCCGCAAGATCGACGATTTCACGGTCGAGTTCGACACCAACGGCGTGGACCCGATCTTCCCCGACCAGCTCACCACCTGGGGCATCATGTCCAAGGCGTGGGCGGAGAAGAACAACGCCGTCGTCGCCGCCGACCTCACCAAGAACGAGGAAAGCTTCGCCACGCGCAACGCCAACGGCACCGGGCCCTTCATCCTGCGCCTGCGCGAGACCGACGTGAGCACAGTGCTGGTGCCCAATCCCAACTGGTGGGACAAGGCGACGCACAACATTTCGGAAGCCACGTTCTTCCGCATCGGCAACGACGCCACGCGCATCGCGGCGCTGCTGTCGGGCGAGGTTGATTTTGTCTATACCGTGCCGCCGCAGGACCAGCCGCGTCTGGCCGCGACGCCCGGCCTCAAGCTCGTGCAAGGGCCGGAGCTGCGCATCATCTATCTGTCGTTCGACCAGCTGCGCGCCGAGCTCACGGAATCGTCGGTGAAGGGCACCAACCCCTTCAAGGACAAGCGCGTGCGCCAGGCCTTCTACCAGGCGATCGACGTCGAGGCGATCAAGAGCCGCGTGATGCGCAACCAGTCGGTGCCCACGGGCTCGCTGATCGCACCGGGCGTGAACGGCTTCACGCCGGAAATGGCGCGCCGGGCTGCCCCTTACGATCCCGACGCCGCCAGGCGCCTGCTCGCGGAGGCCGGCTATCCCAACGGCTTCGAAGTCACGCTCGACTGCTCGAACGACCGCTACGTCAACGACGAAGCGATCTGCACGGCCATCGTGGCGATGCTCGCGCGCGCGGGCATGAAGGTGAACCTCAACGCCCAGACGCGCGCGCGCTTCTTCGCGAAGATCAACACGCCGGTGTTCAACACCTCGTTCTACATGCTGGGCTGGACGCCTTCGACCTACGACGCGCACAACGTGCTGATCAGCCTCGTGCACAGCCGCGACATGGCCCGTTCGCGCGGCCTGTTCAACAACGGCGGCTATTCGAACGCGGAGGTCGACCGGCTCACCGACCTCGTCGCCTCGGAAAGCGACAAGGCCAAGCGCCAGGAATACATCAGCCGGGCCTTCAAGCTTCTGGCCGACGATTTCGGCTACATCCCGCTCCACCAGCAGACCATCGTGTGGGCGATGAAGCAGAATATCGACGTGGTGCAGATGGCCGACAACTACTTCCCCTTGCGTCTCGTCAACATCAAGTAGGCGCGTCTTGAACGGGGGCTGCGGCGTTCCTAGATTTCGGGCGCGCCGCAGCCTTCGCCTTTTTAGAGGATCGACATGAGCCAAATTCCCGTCACCGTGCTGACCGGCTATCTGGGCGCCGGCAAGACCACGCTCCTGAACCGCATCCTCACCGAGGAGCACGGCAAGAAATACGCCGTCATCATCAACGAATTCGGCGAAAGCAACATCGACAACGATCTCGTCGTCGGCGCCGACGAAGAGATCTTCGAGATGAACAACGGCTGCATCTGCTGCACCGTGCGCGGCGATCTCGTGCGCATCATCGCAGGCCTCATGAAACGCGCCGACAAGCTCGACGGCATCATCGTCGAAACGACCGGCCTCGCCAATCCCGCCCCCGTGGCGCAGACGTTTTTCGTCGACGACGAAGTGCGCGCGAAGACCGCGCTGGACGCCATCGTCACCGTCGTCGACGCGCGCTTTTTCCTCGAGCGCCTCGCCGACAGCCACGAAGCCGAAGACCAGGTCGCCTTCGCCGACGTGGTGCTCGTGAACAAGACCGATCTTGTGACGCCCGACCAGCTCAAGGCCGTCGAAGCCAAGGTGCGCGCGATCAATCCCTACGCCAAGCAGCACCGCACCCAGAACAGCAAGATCGCGCTCGACGCGATCCTCGACAAGGGTGCTTTCGACCTGCAGCGCATCCTCGCTCTCGAGCCGGCGTTCCTCAAGCACCACGACCACGACCACCACGATCCCGACCACGTGCACGGGCCGGATTGCGATCACGACGACCACGGCCACGACCATCACGGGCACGACCATCACGGGCACGAGCATCATGGCCACGATCATCACGGCCACGACCATGCCGAGCCGCACGCTTCGCACGACGTCACGGTGACGTCGATCTCGCTCGGCATCGACGGCGAGGTCGATCCCGAAAAATTCCAGCAATGGATCGGCCAGGTGCTCGCCCAGTCGGGGGCGGATATTCTGCGCTCGAAGGGCATTCTCTCGGTCAAAGACGCGCGCCAGCGTTTTGTGTTCCAGGCCGTGCACATGATCGCGGATTCGACCTGGGGCCACGAATGGAAGGCCGGCGACAAGCGCGCATCGAAGCTCGTGTTCATCGGCCGCAAGCTCGACCGCGAAAAACTCAGCGCCGGCTTCGAAAGCTGCCGGGCCTAGTCGGCTTTGGCGGCCGCCATGTAGGCCTCGAGGGCGCGCACCCAGCGCCGGGACGGCTGCAGATAGCGCAAGGCCGTTCCCGCCGCGGACTGGCCGACCACGATCGCGGCAAGCTCGAAGCGGTGCGGCGGCCGGTCGGCCCGTGCGCGCGGCAGGCGCAGCACCGCAGATACGATGCTGCCCGGCGCCAACCCCTCCCACACGGCGTTGGCGTGCATGCCCATGACCGACAGGTCGGTGAGGCCGGCGATGCGGCCGAGAATCTCGACGCTCGCGTCGCGCGGCCGGTAGCGCACGGCGCGTCGGCGTTCGCCGGAAGCGGAACCTGAGGTGGCGGCGGGTGCGGTCATTGTGCGGCCTTTGCGCGCGCTTTATCCATGCGCGCCTGGAGTTCGGTGTCGACCGACCCGTCGATCCAGTTGGTGAATTGGCGCACCATTTTGCTGCGCTGGAAGGTCAGGCCGTTCCATACTTTTTCGTTCTCGCTGCTGGTCGCGTTCGCGGGCATCGTCGGCAGGTACAGCAGAATGTGCTGGATGGCGAGGTCGAGGGCGTAGGCGTCTTGCGTCTGCTCGTATTTGCGCACGCCCTCGTCCCACACGTCGATAAGGGAATCCCAGCCGTCCATCGAAAAGGCGATCTCGCGCGAGCACGCTTTGATGGCGCCCGAGACGTCGTCGAAATCGCGGATCACGGCCGCGAAAAAGCTCAGGCGCTGCTCGATGTCGTTGAGCTTCTGGCGCACGAGTTCGACGAACTGGCGCGCGCTGAACAGCACGAGCAGCGCGCGATTGGCCGCTTCGTCGCGCGTGTTCTTTTCGTACTCGGCAACGGCTTCGGTGAACTTCTCGAGCCGCGCGAAGGACAGCGACAGATGCCCTTCCTGCTTGGCGCCCGGATCGGAATCGAGATTGATGGCGCCGATGGGGGCGAGGATGTCGGCAAGGCCCTCGATGCGCTTGGGCACTTCGCGCTGCGGGACTTTGGCCTGCTCGGACAGATGCGCGAACACCTTGCCCGACAGGCTCGCCATCGCCCCGTCCGCAAGCTCCGTCGGCGCCGATTGGATCGCCTGCATGAGGATGGCACTGTTGGCGCGCGCCATGAACGCGTCGCCGCGCGCAATGCCGCATTCGCGCGTGGCCTGGGCGAGCAGGCTCACATAGGCCGTCAGCGCGTCGCGGCGGCCGCCGTCGATGCGCTGCTTGGCCGCGGCCCGTCTCGCATCGTCCTCGGCGAGCTTGTATTCGACCTGCAGCACGATCCCGCGCAGGGTCAGCGGATCGACGCCGGCACCCTCGAAGTTTTTGCCGATCTGGTCGAACAGTTCGCGGTCGCGCGGCCCCATCTGCGTCCAGTTCGGCAGGTGGATCCACTGCATGATCAGATTCTGCCGGCCGGAATCGCCGGCATAGTTCTCGAACACCGCCTCCCATTCCTTGAGGCGCTGGTCGGGGGCTGCGCGCAAGCGCACGGGCCGCAACTTGGGGTTCTCGAACGGAACCAGCAAGCCGCGCGCCTCGAAGCTCGACGGAAGGAGCGTCTTCTTCATTCGGTCATTTAGCCGGGGGAATGTTAACATTGCATTTATACAACGCGCGTCGGCACAATGGCGACGGAAATTCGTTGTGCAAAAAGGGAATCGGACGAAATGGCGGACGCGAAGGGTTTCGACATCGGACTCACCAACTACGGCGATCGCGACTTCGCGCGCTTCTTGCGTCGGTCGTTTGCGCGTTCGACGGGCCTCTCGGCTGCGTCGCTCGCCAAGCCCATCGTCGGGATTGCGGCTACACCTTCCGATTTCAACAACTGCCACCGCACGATGGACGAGCTCGTTGCGGCCGTCGTGCGCGGCGTCACGGCGGCGGGCGCTTTGGCGCGCGTATTCCCGACCGTTTCGCTGGGCGAGGTGTTCCTCGAGCCGACCAGCCTCGTCTATCGCAATCTGATGGCGATGGACACCGAGGAGATGGTGCGTGCCCAGCCCATGGACGCGGTCGTGCTGATCGGCGGCTGCGACAAAACGGTCCCGGCCCAGCTCATGGGCGCGGTGTCGGCCGACCGGCCGGCGATCCAGCTCGTGACAGGCCCGATGATGACCGGCCGCCATCGCGGCCAGCGTTTGGGCGCGTGCACCGATTGCCGCAGCTTCTGGGGCAAGTACCGCGCGGGCAGCATCGACAAACAGGAAATCGACACGGTCGAAGGCCGCCTCGCGGTCACGGCCGGGACCTGTGCCGTGATGGGAACCGCAAGCACGATGGCGTGCATTGCCGAAACGCTCGGCATGTCGCTGCCCGGCACGGCCGCAATACCGGCTGTGCATGCGGCGCGTTTGGTCGCGGCCGAAGAAACCGGGCGCGCCGCCGTCGGCCTGATCGCCAGCGGCTTGCGGCCCAGCAAAATCGTGACGCAGAAATCGATCGAGAATGCGCTGCGCGTGCTGATGGCGCTGGGCGGTTCGACGAATGCGGTCGTGCACCTCACGGCCATCGCCGGGCGCTGCGGTGTGGCGATCGATTTCGATCGGCTCAACCGTATTTCCGACGAAACGCCGGTGCTCGTCGATCTGAAGCCCGTCGGCGACGGTTATATGGAAGATTTTTTCGCGGCCGGCGGCGTGGGCGCTGTCTTGCGCGAACTGAAGCCGCTCCTGCATCTCGACACGATCGATGTCGAAGGCCGGACCTTGGGCGAGCGTCTCGCCGAACCGCTCGACTGGGTCGATCGCGGCATCGTGAAGCCGTTCGACGCGCCCGTTTCGCCGGTCGGCGGTTTGATCGCCCTGCGCGGCAGTCTCGCGCCCGCGGGGGCGATCTTCAAACGGGCCGCCGCCACGCCGGCGCTGTTTGAAACGGAAGGCCGCGCGGTCGTGTTCGAAGATCTGGCCGACCTTGCCGCGCGCATCGACGATCCCGATCTCGACGTGGCGGCCGAGGATTTTCTGGTCCTCAAGAATGCCGGCCCGCATGCGGCGGGCATGCCGGAAGCAGGCTATCTGCCGATCCCGAAAAAGCTCGCGCGCGCCGGCGTGAAGGACATGGTGCGCATCTCGGATGCGCGCATGTCGGGGACCGCCTTCGGCACGATCGTGCTGCATGTGGCGCCCGAATCCGCGATCGGCGGGCCGCTTGGCGCCGTGCGCAACGGCGATCGCATCCGCCTTTCGGTCGCGGCCAAAACCATCGACTTGCTGGTCGCGCCTGCCGAGATCGCAAGACGCCTCGAGGGGCTCGAACGACCGCCAATGCCGAAGCGCGGCTATCGCAATCTCTATCGCCGCAGCGTGCTGCAAGCCCCGCAAGGCTGCGATTTCGACTTTCTGGCGGGCGCACCCGACTAGCCGGCGCGAAACGCAGCCAGTTCGCGTTTCTGCCAGCCTTTGGGATCGAAGTTTTCCGGTGCAAGCCACGCTTCGAACGCGGCTTTGATCCGCGGCCAATCGCGGTCGATCATCGCGAACCAGGCGGTATCGCGGTTGCGGCCTTTGGCGATCATGTGCTGGCGGAACAGCCCTTCGTAGGTGAAGCCCAAGCGCAGGGCCGCGCGCTTCGAGGGCGCGTTCAGATCGTTGCACTTCCACTCGAAGCGCCGGTAGCCGAGCGTCTCGAAAACGTGCCGCGCGATCAGATACTGCGCCTCGGTGGCGGCGACCGTGCGTTGGAGCGCGGGCGTATAGAGGATCGAGCCCACCTCGATCACGCGGTGGGTGCGCTCGATGCGCATCAGCGAAAGCCAGCCCACCGCGCGGTCGTTTCTGTCCGCCACGGCCCAATAGATCGGATCGCCGGTGCCGGCCGCGATCTTCTGCACGTGTTCGGCGAACGACGCTTTGTCCGGATACGGCCCCGTGAACAGATAGGCCCATTGCTGCTCTTTCGACACCCCGTGCGACAGCGCATAGAGCCCGTCCGTATCGCGGGCGGGATCGAGCGGGCGCAAGCGGCAGGTGCGCCCCTCGATCGCGCAATGCGCAGGCGGCAGGGCAGGGTGGGTGGCGATCTCGGCGCCGAGCGGAATGTCCATGTTTGTCGGCCTTTCGACAGGACGGGCATTGTGGCAGAGCGCGCGCGATGGCAGAAGAAAAAGCATGAATGCTTCGCTCGATTCGGCGCGCCAGAAACTCAAATCGATTTTCGGGTTCGACGATTTCCGCCCCGGCCAGGAAGCGGTGATCGCGGCCGTGTTGGCCGGCGAAAACGTGCTCGCCGTGATGCCGACGGGGGCGGGCAAATCGTTGTGCTACCAGCTGCCGGCCCTGGTGCGCGGCGGCCTTACGGTCGTGGTTTCGCCGCTCATCGCGCTTATGCGCGACCAGGTGGGGCAGCTGCGCGAATACGGCGTCGAAGCCGCAAGCCTCAACTCCGCCAACGACGCCGCCGACAATGCGGCCGTGCGGCGTGCGATCCGCGAAGACAGGCTTCGCCTGCTCTATGTGGCGCCCGAACGGCTTGTGCGCGAGGACATGCGCGAATTGCTGGCCGAAGCGCACACGACCCTGCTCGCGATCGACGAAGCGCATTGCGTATCGCAATGGGGCCACGATTTCCGCCCCGAATATCTGGCGATCGGGCGCATTCGGCGCGAGCTTGGCGACGTGCCCACGGTGGCCCTCACCGCCACGGCCGATGCGCCCACGCGCGGCGACATCGAGAGCAAGCTGTTCGCGAGCCCGCCGCGCCTGTTCGTGCGCTCGTTCGACCGGCCGAATCTGCGCCTTGCCATGCGCCCCAAACAGCAGGCGCGCCAGCAGATCGCGGCGTTTCTGGCCGAGCGCAAGGGCCAGAGCGGCATCGTCTATTGCGCTTCGCGCAAGCGCACCGAGGAACTCGCCGAAGCGCTTTCCAAATCCGGCATTCGCGCCGTGCCCTACCATGCCGGCCTCGACGTGCGCGTGCGCAACGCGAACCAAGATCTGTTTCTGCAGGAAGACGGCGTGGTCGTGTGCGCGACCGTGGCTTTCGGCATGGGCATCGACAAGCCCGACGTGCGCTTCGTGGTGCACGCCGATCTGCCGTCGAACGTGGAAAGCTACTACCAGGAAATCGGCCGCGCGGGCCGCGACGGGCTGCCCGCCGATACGCTGACCTTGTTCGGGCTCGACGACATGCGGCTGCGGCGCATGCAGATCGAGCAGAGCGATGCGCCCGACGAGCGCAAGCGCATCGAGCGCCAGCGCTTCAACGCGCTGGTGGCTTTGTGCGAAGCACCGAGCTGCCGCCGCCAGTCGCTGCTCGCCTATTTCGGCGAAGCCTCGCAGCCGTGCGGCAATTGCGATCTGTGCCAGGACGGCGTGGAAACGGCCGACGCCACGATCGACGCGCAGAAAGCCATGTCGGCGATCCTGCGCACGGGCGAACGCTTCGGCACCGAACATCTGGTGCTCGTTCTGACCGGCGCCGGCGGCGCTGCGATCGAACGCTACGGCCATGCGGCGCTGCCGACCTACGGCGTGGGCAAAGACCGCAGTGCGGGCGAATGGCGCTCGATCTTCCGGCAGATGTCGGCAGCCGGCCTCATCGCCCTCGACATTGCCGGGCATGGGTCCTGGTCCGTGACCGAACCCGGCCGAGCGGTGCTGCGCGGTGCCGAAAGATTCGCGGTGCGCAAGGATGCGCTGTGGGCCGGCAAGGCCGAAAAGAAGACTGCCAAAGGTGCAGCCGCGCATGTTCCCGCCGACAGCGAATTGCTGGCGGCCCTCAAAGCGCTGCGCACGCGGCTTGCCAAAGAACTGCGCCAGCCCGCCTACGTGGTGTTCGCCGACCGCAGCCTGATCGAGATGGCGGCGATAAGGCCGCAGAGCCTCGACGACATGCGCCTCGTGCACGGCGTGGGAGCCGCCAAACTCGAGCGCTACGGCAAGCCGTTTCTCGACGTGGTGCGCGCCCATCCGCGGTGAAGCAGATTGCTTCTTTAGATTGCAGCGCGACGCATGCGGAAGGGCCATCGGATTTCGCCGCCTTCTCAGTTCATCGTTGCGCCGAAGGACGAGGCGCGCGGCCGGTAGAGCCCGTTTTTCGGGCCTTCGAAGGCGCGCTTGACGTCCGGATGCTCGACCGGTCCGCGCTCGGCGTCGGGCAGCAGATTCTGCTCGCTGACATAGGCCTGGTAGGCGCCCTGCTGGTCGTTGATCGCGTAGAGATGGTAGAAGGGCTGGTCCTTGCGCGGGCGCAGATCGGCCGGGATCGCGTCGTACCATTCCTGGGTGTTGGCGAACACCGGATCGACGTCGAACACCACGCCGCGGAAATCGTAGACGCGGTGGCGCACGATTTCGCCGATCCGGAATTTTGCTTCGCGCATCGCCATGTCAGCCGCCCGCGAAATTCGATTTGGCAAGATTGCGCAAGGCGAGATTCATCGACGAGCGCATGGCGCCCTCGTCGGCCGGTTTGCACCAGCTGCGCAGCAGAACCGTGACGCTGTCTTTGGCGTATTTGACGATGATCGCTTCGGGCGCGGGATTGGCAAGGCAGCGCGGATCGCCCGCCGCGAGCTTCACGAGCCGCGCGCACGCGCTTTCGACGTCGGCCTCGTCGGGCACCGTCACTTCGAAATCCAGGCGTTTCGACTGGTACTTCGAATGGTTCACCACCTTGTCGCCCCAGATTTTGCCGTTCGGGATCAGCACCTGGATATTGTCGTCGGTGCGGATGTCGGTCACGAACAGGTCGATCGCCTCGACGACGCCCTGCACACCGCCCGCATCGATGCGGTCGCCGACGCGGTAGGGGCGGAAGGCGAGCAGCATGACGCCCGCCGCGACGTTGGACAAAGTGCCCTGCAAGGCGAGGCCGACGGCCAAACCGGCAGCGCCGAAAACGGCGATCAGGCTCGCGGTCTGGATGCCGAATTGCGACAGTGCCGCCAGCACCACGACGACGAGGATAAGATAGCGCGACAGGCTGGCGAGGAAGCGCGCCAGGGTGAGTTCGACCTTGCCCACACGCTCGAGCGTGGCGGCCACGCCGCGCTGCACCACGCCGGCAATCCAGCTTCCGACGACCAGAATCGCGATGCCGGCCACAAAAGGCGGGCCGTAGGTCAGCAGGAAATTCTGCCCCTGCACGATCAGATCCATCGCGATCTCTCCCTGTTTTGGCGAAATTGGCTTAAGATAAAGGTATGGCCGCACCCGCCCGCACGAATTTGCCGCCCAAAGCTCCGCCTTCGAAAGGCCCCTCCGGAAAAGGCCCCCCGGGAAAAGGCCCCCCCGGACAAGGCATGTCCGGTAAGCCCCCGATGGGCAAACGGCCGGTCGATCCGGAAGACGAAGCCCCGCAGGCCCCGCCGCACAGCAATCGGGCGCGCTATCTGAAGCTGGCGCTGATCGCCGCGGGCGTGATTTCGGTGCTGCTCGTGGGCGGGGTGGGGCTTTATATCGGCTTCCGAGGCGAGCCGGCTCCGCCGCCCTTGAGCGTCGACGATGTAAGCCCGCCCACGCCGGCCCCGAGGCCCGCCGCGATCGGCCCGGTGCGCCAGGGCGACCTCAACGACGAATTGTGGCGCCGCATGGGCGTGCGGCCCGATACGGAATAGCGCCGTCGTCATTGCGCGGTCCAACCGCCATCCACCGACAAGCTTGCCCCGCGAATCTGGTCGGCCGCGGGCGAGCACAAAAACGCGGCGAGGCCGCCGATCTGCTCGGGCGTGGCGAATTCCTGCGACGGCTGTTTTTCGGCGAGCAGTTCGATCTTTGCCGCCTCGCCCGAAATGCCCTTGCGCGCGGCGAGGGCGTCGATCTGCTTTTGCACAAGCGGGGTCAGCACCCAGCCCGGGCAGATCGCGTTGGCGGTGATGCCGCTCTTCGCCGTTTCGAGCGCCACCACCTTCGTGAGGCCGATGAGCCCGTGTTTGGCCGCGACATAGGCCGCTTTCTCGGCCGAGGCGACGAGCCCGTGCGCCGAGGCGATGTTGACGATGCGGCCCCAACTGCGCTTTTTCATTTCCGGCAGGGCCGCACGGATCGCCTGGAAGCACGAGGTGAGATTGAGCTGGATGACCTTGTCCCACATCTCGAGCGGGAAGGCATCGACCGGCGCCACGTGCTGCATGCCGGCATTGTTGACGAGGATATCGACCGAGCCCAATTCGCGCGCCGTTTCGGCGACAAGCCCCGCGACCTGTTCGGGCTTGGTCATGTCGGCGCCCGAATAGGCGATTTTGGCCCCGCCTTTGCCGAGTTCGGCTTGCAGCGAAGCGATGGCACTCGCATCGCCGAAACCGTTCAGCATGACGTTGGCCCCTTGGGCCGCGAGGGCCCGCGCGATGCCAAGGCCAATGCCGCTGGTCGAGCCTGTCACGATCGCCGATTTGCCCTTAAGCATGTGCCGATATCCTTTCCCGTTCCTGCGGGTTTGTGCCAAACAGTTCTAGCGCCTGGGCGAGGCCCAGGCCAGACCGAACCAAACGCCGATTTAGCCCATGACCCAAACCCAAGCCTTGATCGTGGTGCTGTGCGGCTGGGGCCTGCCGCTGCTGCATGTGCTGTTCGCCCCCGGAATCGGGGGCTGGCGCCCGCCGCCGGGCTCGGGCTGCCCGATCGGCCATCGCTTCGGCTGGCTCGTGCTCGTGCTGCTGCTGGGGCCGGTGGGCTGGCTGATGTTCGCCACGCGCAAACGGCGCCGCGCGCCGCCGACTTCTTGAAGCCCTGCTATTTCTTGAAAAACGCGTCGGCGGCAGAGCGATGTTTGCCTTTGGCGTCGATGGCGGCTTGCGCGCGCGCAATTTCGCCTTGGAGCCGCGCGATATAGGCTTCAAGCTCGGCAATGCCCCAGGAAGACAGATCCTTGGGCTTTGCGAGTTTGTTTTTGGGTTCCAGATCTTCAAATTCCACGGTTTCTCTCCGCTACAAGCGAGGCTGCAATGACTCTCCCTCAAACCATGGCTGCCGTCGAGATGTCCGGCCCCGGCGGGCCCGACGTGCTGCGCCTTGCCACCACGAAACTGCCGACCCTCAAAGACGGCGAGGTGCTGATCGAAGTGGCGGCGGCCGGCGTCAACCGGCCGGACGTGCTGCAGCGGACCGGCAAATATCCGCCCCCACCCGGCGCCCCCGACACACTCGGCCTCGAAGTGGCCGGAACAGTTGTGGCGACTTCTCCCGATGTGGCGTGGCCGAGTGTCGGAATGCGCGTGTGCGCGCTCGTGGCGGGCGGGGGCTATGCGCAATATGCCGCCGCCCCGGCCTTGCAATGCCTGCCGATCCCGGGGGCGTTCGGCGACATCGAAGCGGCCGCGATCCCCGAGACGTATTTCACCGTCTGGACCAACGTGTTCGAACGCGGCGCCCTCAAGGCCGGCGAATATTTCATGGTGCATGGCGGGGCGTCGGGCATTGGCACCACGGCCATCCAGCTGGCCAAAGCGTTCGGCGCACACGTGCTTGCGACCGTCGGCTCGGCCGAGAAATGTGCGGCCGTGGCCAAGCTGGGTGCGGACCGCGCCGTCGACTACAAGCGCGAAGATTTTGTCCAGGCGGCCAAAGATTTCACCGGCGGCCACGGCATCGACCTCACGCTCGACATGGTCGGCGGCGACTATTTCATGCGCAATGTCGAGGCGGCCGCCATCGAAGGCCGCATTGTGCAGATCGCGTTTTTGCGCGGTTCCAAAATCGAGGTGGCCCTCGACCCGATCATGCGCAAGCGCCTGACCTATACGGGCTCGACCCTGCGGCCGCGCAGCGTGGCGCAGAAGGGCGAAATCGCCGCCGCCTTGCGCGAAAAAGTCTGGCCGCTGCTGGCGTCGGGCCAGGTGCGGCCGCTGATCTACAAAACCTTTCCGCTGGCCGAGGCTGCGGCAGCCCACGCGCTGATGGAGGCCGATACGCATATCGGCAAGATCGTGCTGACCGTCGGGAAATAGGTTACCAAACGCGACATCTGGCAACCGCAACCTGTTTATCCTGTTGAAATCGCGCCGATGTCGCCGCGGCGCGGATTTCACGTTACCGGTTGCCTGAAGCCCGCTTTGCCGGTTTTGAGGCGGCAAAGCGGGGTTTTCGACACGTGCTGGGCCGAGTTTCCACATATGAAAAATATATCCTATAAAGGATAATTTATCAATGTGGACGGCGAAGATTACAGCAGCGTCAGCTCGAACGGCACGTTGCCGCGCGTGGCATTTGTGTAGGCGCACACGCGCTTGGCTTCCGCTATGAGCTTGTCGCGGGCCTCGCCCGACAGGCCCGGCACTTTGGCGGCAAGATGCACTTTGAGGCCGTAGCTGCCGTCGTCGTTGAGAAGCAGCGTGGCTTTGCCGTCGACTTCGACCAAGCCGATTTCGAGCTTCATGCCCTGCGCGCTGAACTTGATGGAGCTGGCAAAGCAGCCGGCAAAACCAGCGGCAAAAAGCTGCTCGGGGTTGGTGGCCTTGCCGGGGCCGCCGAGGGCCGTGGGCATGGCCATCGCAACATCGAGCAGGCCGTCGTCGGATGCGGCGCGGCCTTGGCGGCCATCCACGACATGCACGGCGGCCGTATAGAGATCTTTGGACATGGCAGAATCCTTCGGCTGGAGAGGCGGAAACAACAAGCCGAAAATGCCTTTAATTGATCGATCAGTCAATTAATATTTTTGATCGTTTGATTTGTTGCCCCAAGGCGTGCGGCCGCACTGGCCGCGACATGCGCGATCATCTGCGCATCGGCCCCCGCCCGGCCGAGCGCCATGATCGCCACCACGGCCCCGGTCAGCGCATCGGCTTCGCGCGCCGGATCGATCGTGGGTGCCAAGCTCTTGCGTGCTGCGGCGATCGCCAAATGGCGCGCGAAAAAATCGCGGATCTCCTGCAACCGGCCATTGGCCAATGCTTTGGTCGCCTCCGAATGCTGGTCGCGCTCGGCGATCGTGTTGACGATCAGGCAACCCTTGCGTTCCGGGTCTTCCGAGGCCAGGCGCACTTGCGTGTCGAGCCACGCCGAAATGGCTTCGAGCCCGTCGCGGTCGCGCGGCAGGGTGCTGCGGAAATGCCCGGCATAGGCCTCGAAGCAGCGGCGAAACAGCGTCTCTTTGTCGCTGAAGGCGGCATAGAGGCTTCCGGGTTTGAGGCCGGTCGCCGCATAGATGTCGGCCATCGACGTGGCGGCATAGCCGTGTTTCCAGAACACGGCCATCGCCTTGTCCAAAACCTGGTCCATGTCGAATTCGCGTGTGCGCGCCATGGCGTCAATATGCGGATCGAACGATCCAGACGCAAGAGTGTCGCAATGCTCTTTTTATGGATCGTACGATCATTTATATATTGACTGATCGATCAAGATAGCCTAAATCCCCTCCCACACAAGTCGAGGAGATTGGCATGCACGGCGAAACAATCGTGGTTCTGGGCGGCACAAAGGGCATCGGCTTGGCGGTGGCGCGCAAGGCCGCCGCGCGCGGTGCACGCGTCATCGTCGCGGCGCGCGGTGCGGCCGGGCTTGCCACCCTCAAAGCCGAACTGCCCGCAATCCAAACCCACGCGGTCGATGCGGCCGACGCGAGCGCGCTCGAAGCCTTCTGCGCGTCGCTGGGCAAAGTCGACCATCTCTACAACGCGGCCGGGGCGTTTGTCGGCGGCACGCTGATGGGCGGCGATATGGCGACATTTCGCGCCGCGTTCGAGGCGCGCATCTGGGGGGCGGCCGTCGCGATCCGGGCGCTGGGCAGCAAAATCCCGGCGGGCGGTTCGGTCGTGCTGACCGGCGGCCTCTCGACCGACCGCCCCGTGGCGGGGGCCTGGGCCACCGCGATGGCGACGGCCGCCGCCGAGCAGATGGCGCGCGCCCTTGCGCTCGAACTCGCCCCGGTGCGCGTGAACGCGGTCGCCCCGGGCTGGACCGATACGCCGATGTGGGACGCGATCTTCGGTGCCGACAAGCAGACCTATTTCACCGATGTGGCGGCGAAGCTGCCCGTCGGGCGCTTGGCGCAGGCCGACGAGGTCGCCGACGCCGTGCTGTTTTTGATGGCCAACCGCGCGATCACCGGCGAGGTCGTCCATGTCGACGGCGGCCATCGTCTTGTCTGAAACGAGCCTGCAACCCAAGGAGAAAAACATGAAGCGTCGTTTTGCTGCCCTCCTGCTCGCCGCAAGCTTCTTTGCGGCCGCCACCGCAACGGCCCCCGCCCAAACCTTCACCGAGCCGACCGCGCGCCCCGGTACGGTTGCCTATAATACGTGGCTGGGCCGCACCTTCAGCGAGGTGCTGCTCAACACGAAGTCGCAGGAAGAGCGCGTGCGGATTCTGAACCGCATCGTTGCGACCGACTATATCCAGCACAATCCGCTGGTGCCGCAGGGCCGCCAGGGCCTCATCGATTTCATCCCGGTGATTTTCCAGGCGATGCCCGATGCGCGCTTCATCCTGCACGACGTGTTCGCGACCGAAACGCGCGTCGTCACGCGTTGGACCTGGACCGGCACGCTGACGGGCCCTGGCTTCCTCGGCATTGCACCCACCGGCCAGAAGCTCGAATTCGACGTGATCGATGTGTGGACCGTGCGCGACGGCCAGCTCTACGAACATTGGGACCAGTTCGACTGGCCGCGCGCGCTGATCCAGGCCGGCGTCAAAGGCCTGCCGCAGCCGTTCGTCGAGATCGCAGCGCGGCCCTATAGCCGCTAAACAGGTCGGGCTGCTGCGGCGAGCGCTTCGTCGATCGTTTCGGGATCGCCGATATGGTTCGCCAGCAGCAGCACGAGCTTGGCGTTGAGTTTGGCCGAAGCGGCATCGTCGAGATCGCGATGCGCCTCGACCAACTTGGCGTAGAACGCATCGGCGTCGGCGAAACCGGGTTCGCTGCGAAGCTTGGCCATCATCACATCTCCTTGCCGCAGGCGCGCGAAAAAGCCGCCCGGATCGCATCCGCATCGAACCGCCGCAGCCGGCAGCACACATATTGGTCGGGCCGCACCAGATAGACCGTGCCGGGTGCGGCATCGTAGCGCCGATGCGCGAACCCGTCCGGATCGTCGGCCTCGGCGATTGTCGCAACCGCGATCGGCAGATCGGGCAAGGCGTGCGGAGCCGCGCCGAACGCGAGCAGCGTGAAGCCGCTTTTGAGCCGGTCGAGCAGCCAGCCATTTGCCAAGGGCGCATCGAGGGCAGGCGCGCCCGGCGCGGGGCCGCCCGCAAATACATCCGTGTCCGGCGTCGACAGGGTGGAGTCCGCATAGTGCGTGGCTTGGCTCAAGCGCCCGGAATTGACGAGGCCACGCGCAAAGGCGTGGTGCGGGGCCAATTCGAGCACGGCGTCGCGGAACAGTTTGGCGGCGGCGTTTTTGGGCGTGATGAAATCGGTCGCGCGTGTGGAATGCCCGATATTCTCGTCGGCAGCCGCCCCGCGCTCGGCATCGTAGCTGTCGAGCAGTGTTTCGGGCGCGCGGGCTTCGAGCACGGCGCAGAGTTTCCAGACGAGATTGTCGGCATCCTGCACGCCGGAATTCGCCCCGCGTGCGCCGAACGGGCTCACCTGGTGGGCCGCGTCGCCCGCAAACAGCACGCGCCCGTGGCGCAGCCGCTCGAGCCGCCGGCACTGGAACGTATAGACGCTGACCCATTCGAGCTCGAACGGAACCTGCGGCCCCAGCATCGCGGCCACGCGCGGGATCACGCGTGCGGGGTCTTTTTCGGCCGTCGGATCGGCGTTGGCCCCGAGTTGGAAATCGATGCGCCACAGATCGTCGGGCTGTTTGTGCAGAAGGGTCGATCCGCCCGCGTGGAACGGCGGATCGAACCAGAACCAACGCTCGGTCGGAAACTCGGCCTGCATGCGCACGTCGGCGATCAGGAACCGGTCTTCGAACACGCGGCCTTTGAAATCGAGCCCGAGCATTTTTCGGGTCGGGCTGCGCGCCCCGTCGCACGCCACGACCCAGTCGGCTTCGATGCGATAGGCCCCCGCAGGCGTTTCGATCGCGAGTGCCACATGGTCGGCGTGCGGTTCGAGGGCGGCAACCTTGCTTGCGAATCGCAGATCGAGATTGGCGAGCGCCAAGGCGCGGTCGACGAGGAACTTCTCGAGCCAGTATTGCTGCAGATTCACGAATGCGGGGAAACGATGCCCGCCCTCGGGCAGCAGATCGAACGCGTAGATCTGCCGCGGCCCGTGGAACACTTTGCCGACCTGCCAGGTGACGCCCTTCTCGACGATGGGCGCGGCGCAGCCGAGGCGGTCGAAGATTTCGAGCGTGCGCTTGGCGTAGCACAGGCCGCGCGAGCCGTGCGACACGCTTGTGTCGTCGTCGAGCAGCACCACTTTTTGGCCGCGTTGCGCCAAATCGATCGCGGCTGCGAGCCCCACAGGGCCCGCCCCGATCACCACAACCGGATGGCGCACGGGTTTTGCGGCCGCGCTGTCCGGGCTTTGCCGAAACTCGTACTGCGGATAGACGAAGCCCATCGCGTCCGGCGCCGCTACGCTCGTTCGAGGGCGAGGGCGATCCCCTGGCCCACGCCGATGCACATTGTGGCAAGCGCGCGTTTTTTGCCGGTGTTGGCGAGCTCGCGTGCGGCCGTCAGCGCAAGTCGCGCCCCCGACATGCCGAGCGGATGGCCGAGCGCGATCGCACCGCCATTCGGGTTCACGTGCGCGGCGTCGTCGGCAATGCCCAGTTCGCGCAGCACCGCGAGCGCCTGGGCGGCAAAGGCTTCGTTGAGTTCGATCACGTCGAGATCGGCGATCTTCCAGCCCAAACGCGCCAGCAATTTCTGCGCGGCGGGGGCGGGCCCCATGCCCATGATGCGCGGCGGCACGCCGGCCGCGGCAGCACCCACGATGCGCGCAAGCGGGTTGAGGCCGAAGCGCTTGACCATCGCTTCGCTCGCCACGAGCAAAGCCGCCGCGCCGTCGTTCACGCCCGAGGCGTTGCCGGCGGTGACGCTGCCGCCCGCGCGGAACGGCGCTTTGAGCTTGGCGAGCGCTTCGAGCGAGGTGGCGCGCGGATGTTCGTCCGTTTCGACGCGCACAATGTCTTTGCCCTTGCGCGTGTCGATGCCGACGATCTCCTGCGCCAGACGCCCGCTCGCTTGGGCGGCCAACGCGCGCTGCTGGCTGCGCAGCGCGAATGCGTCTTGGTCCGCACGGCTCACGGCGAAATCGGCGGCGACGTTCTCGGCCGTCTCGGGCATCGAATCGATGCCGTGCATCTGTTTCATCAGCGGATTGACGAAGCGCCAGCCGATCGTGGTGTCGAAGATCGCCGGCTCGCGCCCGAACGCGGTTTCCGATTTGGGCATGACGAAGGGCGCGCGGCTCATGCTTTCCGCGCCGCCCGCAACGACGAGCTCGCATTCGCGGGAACGGATCGCGCGCGCGGCATACGCGAGCGCATCGAGGCCCGAGCCGCACAGCCGGTTGATGGTGGTGCCCGAAATCTCGACCGGCAGACCCGCCAGCAGCAGCGCCATGCGCGCGACGTTGCGGTTGTCTTCGCCCGCCTGGTTGGCGCAGCCATAGACGACGTCGTCGACCATCGTCCAATCCACGCCCGCATTGCGCCGCACGAGTTCGCGCAGCGGTGCGGCCGCCAGATCGTCGGTGCGCACGCCCGAGAGGGCGCCGCCGTAGCGGCCGATCGGCGTGCGGACTCCGTCGACGATATAGGCTTCGCTCATGATGCGGATTCCCTGGCGACAAGGCGGTTGAGGCGCGGGCTGGCGCGGTAGCGGTCTTCGCCGTAATGGCGTTTGAGATTGTCGAGCACGGTCTTGACGAGGTCGAGGCCGATCTCGTTGCCCCAGGCGAACGGCCCGCGCGGGTAGTTCACGCCGAGCGTCATCGCAAGATCGATGTCTTCGGGGCTGGCCACGCCGTGCTGCGCCATGTCGAGCGCTTCGTTGACGAGCATGGCCACCGTGCGCAGCACCACAAGCCCCGGCGCATCGTCGACCAGCGACACCGGAACCCCCATCGCCTGGAAGAAGCCGGCGGCCGAGACGGCCGCCTGGCCCGTCGCTTGGTCGGCGACCGCAATCGCAATGCGGGTCGCGGTTGCGTAGTCGAGCGCCAAGTCGAACAGGGCCAGCTCGTTTTCGCCCGTGTCGCGTGCGCGCTGGGTGGCGCTGCGCCCGTCGGAGAGATGCAAGACCGTGCCGTCCACGAGAAGGCGCGGGCCTGCTTCGGTTGCCGGGCGGCGATGCACGAACAGGCCTGCCTCTTTGGCGCGCGCCAGCAAAGGTTCGAGCCGTTCGTCGTCGCCCTCGCGCGTGACTTGCGCGGGCTTGGGTGCGGGCGGTTCGCTCGAGATCGTCGGTTTTTCCGCACCCGGGCCGTAGGCGAAAAACCCGCGCCCGCTTTTGCGCCCGAGATGGCCGGCCGCGACCATCTCGCTCTGCACATGGGCGGGCAGATAGCGCGGATCGTTGAAGGTGGCGGCATAGACCGCGTTCGTGACGGCAAAGTTGATGTCGTGGCCGATCAGATCCATGAGCGCGCACGGCCCCATCTTGAAGCCGCCCGCTTCGCACATCACGGCGTCGAGCGTGGCGGCATCGACCGCGCGTTCGCCCAGCAGGCGCAGCGCTTCGCCGTAGAAAGGCCGCGCACAGCGATTGACGACGAAGCCCGGCGTGGAGATCGCGCGCACCGGCGTTTTGCCCCAGCTGCGCGCCGTGTCGCACAAGGTTGCGGCCGTCGCGTCGTCGGTGCCGAGGCCCGAGACGATCTCGACGAGTTTCATGAGCGGGGCGGGGTTGAAGAAGTGGAAACCCGCCACGCGGCCCGGATGCGCAAGATCGCGCGCGAGGGCCGAGATCGACAAGGACGAGGTGTTGCTCGCCAGGATGCAGTCCGGGGCCACGATCGCTTCGAGTTCGGCGAACAACGCGCGCTTGGCGCCGACGTCTTCGACGATGGCTTCGATCGCGAGCGCGCACACGTCGAAATCGGCGAGCGTCTCGGCGGGCTCGATGCGGCCGAGCGTGGCCTCGGCCTTGTCGGCCGCGAGTTTGCCTTTGGCGACGAGCCCGTCGAAGGTTTTGGCCATCGCGGCAATGGCGCTGTCCACGGCCCCGTCGCGCCGGTCGAACAGCCGCACGCGGTGCCCTGCCATTGCCGCGACTTGCGCGATGCCCGACCCCATGGCGCCGGCGCCGACAATGCCGATCGTGCGGTCCGGTGCGATGGCGGCCATTTGCGTTTCCTTTCGAGATGGCGCACCATGCCAAAGCTATCTCCTGATCGCAACGGCCAGAAGGGGACCATGCCAAACCAAAATGCGGCAGATCAGAATGTCGAGTCGCTGTTGAGCGACATGCTGCAATGGCTCGCGCGCGAGCCCCACAGCTACCGCGAATCCATCGAAGTCTGGCGCACGAGCTGTCCGCGCCTGCAAGTGTGGGAGGAGGCCTTCGAGCGCGGCTTCGTGGCCCGCAGCGCGGGCACCGACGGTTTGGAAGTCGTCAGCGTCACGCAAACCGGCCACCGTTTTCTCGACGCCCGTCTCGCAATTGCCTGAAGCTGCGCGATGACGCCGCTTGTGCTTGCGGGCTTTGCGGCCTTGGTCGTAGGCACGTCGATCCTGTCCGGGATCTTCGGCATGGCGGGCGGGGTCATTCTGATCGGCGTGCTGCTGAGCTTCATGCCGGTCCCCGCCGCCATGGCTTTGCACGGCGCCACGCAGATCGCGGCCAACCTGTCGCGCGCCTTCATGTGGCGGCGCCATATCCGCATCGCGACGGCTTCGTTCTATGTGGCGGGCGCACTCGGTGCCGTGTTGCTGTGGTCGCTGTTTTTGTACGTGCCCGAGCGCGCGCACGCGTTTGTGCTGCTGGGCCTCATCCCGTTTGCGGTGCGCCTCGTGCCCGATGCGTGGCAGGGGCGGCCCGAAAACCGGCTCGACGCCGTGCTCTACGGCGCCATCTGCATGACCGCCATTCTGATGACGGGCGTGGCAGGCCCGATGCTCGACGCGTTTTTCCTGCGCGGCAAATTCGACCGGCGCGAGATCGTGGCGACCAAGTCGGCCGTGCAGAGTTTCGGCCATTTCGCCAAGCTCGTCTATTTCGGCGCGTTGATCGACGATGTCGTGTTCGAAGAACCGCACGTGCTCGCCGTCGCGATCGCGATGGCGGTGCTGGGCACGAGCCTCGGCGGCCTCGTGCTCGAGCGCATGAAAGACGTCGCGTTCCGCCGCTGGGCCGACGGCATCGTCAATGCCGTGAGCCTTTGGTATCTCGGCTACGGGCTCTATCTGCTGTTCGTGAAGGCTTAGGTGCGCGCCCGCGTGCCGAACAGCCCGGCGAGCTTGCGCAGCAGGAAGCCGACGAACCTCGCCAGATACCAAAGCGCCACGACCATCGCGGCGACAAGCACGGCAAGGGCGATCAAAAACAGCGTCGGGTTCGCGGCCGCAAGATAGAGGCCGCCGAACAAGGTTGCATCCTCGGCCAGCGACGCACCCGCCGTGCCCACCACGGGCGCATGCGCGTTCACGAACAGCCGCCCGCTTGCCTTGGTCGCGTGCGTGCCGAGCGCCAACGCGCCGCCGCCGAGCAGGGCCGCGAGATGCAGTGCTGGATCGGCTTGGCCCACGGCAGCGGCGGCGAGCAACGCGCCCGCCGGAATGCGGACGAATGTGTGGACCGTGTCCCACAGCGTATCCACGCCCGGGATCTTGTCGGCGACGAATTGGGCGGCGTAGAGCAGCCCTGCCACGAGCATCACTTCGGGCCGCGCGACCAGCCCGAGCTCGCCCGGCAGATCGACGATGCCGAACCACTGCATGGCGCCAAGTGCGAGAACGGCGCCGTAAAGATTGAGCCCGCTCGCCCAGGCCACGGCCGAAGCAAGGGCCAGAACCGCGTGGCTGCCGCCGTCTTCGAGCATGGCGGCGGCGCGTGCTTGGGCCTAGCGGCCGACCGCGTAGGCTTGCTGCTGGCGCGGCGTGGCTGCGGCCTTCAGCAATTTGCCTTCGCGCTTGGCGGCGGCGTTGCGGCCCAGCGACCAGTCGCCGCCGATCTCGATGTCGTGGCCTTTTTCCTTGAGCGCGTCGATCGTCTCTTTGGGGAAGCGCGCTTCGAGCTGCACCTTGCCGGGCCGTGCTTCGCGCGGGAAAAACGAGTTCGGCCAATGGTCGGTCTGCAGCATCGGCTGGTCCATCGCGGCCTGCATGTTGAGGCCGTGGTCGACATGGCGGATGAAAAACTGCGCGATCCATTGGTCCTGGTTGTCGCCGCCGGGCGAACCGAAAGCGAGCCACGGCTTGCCGTCTTTGATCGCCATCGACGGGGTCAACGTCGTGCGCGGGCGCATGTTGGGCTTGAGGCTCGAGGGCAGGCCCTCCTGCAGCCAGAACATCTGCGCGCGCGTGCCCAGGCAGAAGCCAAGCTCGGGCACGGTCGGCGAAGATTGCAGCCAGCCGCCCGACGGCGTGCAGGCCACGACATTGCCCCAGCGATCGACCACGTCGAGATGGCACGTATCGCCCTCGGCAGGCCCGCGCGCGGCCTTGCCCGCACGCGCGAAGGCCGAGGCCCCGCCGTCGCGATAGGCGTCCTGCTTCTGTTGGTCGCTTTCGACGCGTGCGGGTTCGCCGAAACCGCCCATGCCCGGGATCGTGCGCTTGGTGCCGACGACGTTGAATTTCGGCAGCACGGCCGCGCGGCCCAAAGGCGCGCCGGGGCGCAATTCGAGCGAGGCTTTGTCGCCGATGAGCTTGCGGCGCTCGGCGTTGTAGGCATCCGACAGCAACGCCTCGAGCGGCACGTCGGCGAAATTGGGATCGGCATACCAGGCTTCGCGGTCGGCATAGGCAAGCTTGGTCGCTTCGACGAGCAGATGGATGAAGTCGGGGCCGTTCGTGTCCATCGCGGGCACGTCGTAGCCTTGCAGCAACGCCAGCACCTGCAGCAGCACGGGGCCCTGGCTCCAGGGCCCGGCTTTGCAAACGGTCACGCCGCGATAATCGTAGGTCGCGGGCGCTTCGAACGTGGCCTGCCACGCGGCCATGTCGGCTCCCGTCAGCACGCCCTTGTGCGGCCGGCCCGAGACGTCCATGACGTCGGTCGTGCGGCTGAAACGGTCGATCGCTTCGGCGACAAAACCTTTGTAGTAGGCCGCACGCGCCTTCTCGATCTGCGCTTCGCGGTCGGGGCCTGCCGAAGCACCCTCGGCCAAGATGCGCTCAAGCGTTGCCGCCAGTTTGGGCGTCGTAAACAGCGTGCCGGCGGTCGGCACAGCACCGCCCGGCATCCAGTTGGCGGCCGAGCTCGTCCAATGGTTTTTGAAAATCTCGGCGACCGACGAGACCGCACCGGCGACGCCGGGCAGCAGCGGAAAGCCGTTTTTGGCGTAGCCGATGGCGGGCGACAGCGCTTCGGCAAGCGTGATCGTGCCGTAGTCGCGCAGCATCAGCATCCAGGCATCGAAGGCGCCCGGCACTGTTGCGGCAAGCAAGCCCGTGCCCGGCACGAGATCGAGCCCTTCGCTTCTGTAGTGCGCGATCGAAGCGCCGGCGGGCGACGTGCCCTGGCCGCAGATCACTTTGGGCGTGCCGTCGGCGGTGCAGGCGATCAGCACGGCGTCGCCGCCGAGGCCGTTCATGTGCGGTTCGACGACCTGAAGCGCGAAACCCGCCGCCACGGCCGCGTCGAACGCGTTGCCGCCTTTCTCGAGAATCGACATGCCGACCTGGCTTGCGATCCAGTGGGTCGAAGAAACGACGCCGAACGTGCCGACGATTTCGGGACGCGTGGTGAAGGTCGATTGGGCGGCAGGCGGCATGTGCGCGGACTCCGGATAACGGCGAATTTCTGCGACCATAGCGCCTCGGGCGCGCGCTGGATAGATCGGCCGGGGCTGCGCCCTAGCCGAAGACTTTGCGCAACAGCTCGGTCGTGCGCGCGGCGGGATTGGCGCGGATGTCGGCCTCTTCGCGCGCCACATAGTGGAAAATGCCGTCGAGGCCTTTGTCGCGCGTCCAGTCGGCAAGGTCGGCCGTCGCGTTCGGCACGCCGGGCAGATTGCGGTAGCTGCCCATCATACGGTCGTAGGCCGCAACGGCGCCCGCGCTTCTGAGCGCCTGTTCGATCGGCGGGCGCAGCTTGGCCCCGAGTTCGCCGCCCGTCGTGCGGCGCAGATACTGGGTCGCGGCATCTGCCGGGCCGTTCAGGATGCCGGTTGCGTCCGCCACGGTCATGCCGCGGATCGCGCGCACGAAAATGTCTTTGGCGGCATTCATGGCCTGCTCGGCCGCTCGGTTCATGCGCGTTTCGAGATCGTCGGCGAGGCCCGACTGGCCGATGCTGCGCAAGGCGGATTGCACGCGCGCCAGCTGGTCGGGCAGCGGAATGCGCACGGCCGGGTCGCCCAGAAATCCATCCGTGCGGCCGAGCTTGGCAACCGCCGACGCACTGCCTTTTTCGAGCGCGTCTTTGAGGCCTTGCGCAATCTCGCCCGCCGACAGGCCGCGCCCGCGCGCGCTGCCGCCATTGCCGCCGGGCACGGCAACGCCGCCTTGGTTCAAAAGACTGCGCCCTTGGTCGAGCAGGCTTTGGGCGGCAAGCGGTGCCGCTGCGAGAGCCGAGCCGCTTGCACCCAGCAAAAACATGCGACGCCGCATCGACAGGCCTCCGATGTTCGAAACGAACGCGCGAGCCTAGCAAATTGCGCGGTTCTACGCATCGCGCAGGTGCTAAGGGCTTGAATTAGCGTTTCTGATCGGGCACTTTGGCCTTTGTCAAAAGGCGGCGCGATGCTCTCGACCCAGTCCTCGAACATTCAGCGCAAAAAATACTCGCATTCGGAACTTGCGAATGCGATCGCGCTGCACGAGCGGTTTCGCACCGGCAAACCCGGCGGCGTGCGCGCGCAGCTTGCGTTCGCCGATCTCTCGGGCATGGCGATGGCGGGCGCCAATCTCGCCGAGGCCGATTGCACGGGAGCCTCGTTCCGCGGCGCCATGCTGTCGGATTGCGTGTTCGACCGCGCGTCCTTGTTCGCCTGCGATTTTCGCGAGGCCGATCTCGAGGGGGCGAGCCTCGTGCGCGCCGATCTGCGCGGGGCGTGTTTGCGCGGCGCCAATCTCACGCGCGCCAATCTGATCCAGGCCGATCTGCGCGAAGGCTCGATCACGCAGAAAGACAAAGCCGGCAATCTGCATGCCGTGCGCCTGGGCAAAGTGGGCCCGGCCGAATTGCAGGGGGCCACGCTTGCCGCCGCCAACCTCTCCGAAGCGTCGATGGAGGGCATGTCGGCGGGCCAGGCCGATTTCACCGACGCGATCATGCGCGACTGCAAACTGGCGCGCGCCAATCTGCAGAAGGCGCAGTTCGTCGGCGCCAATCTCGCAGGGGCCGATCTGCGCGGCGCCAATTGCACGGGAGCGTCGCTCGACGGCGCCGTGATGACGGGGACGAAGCTTGCCGACGCCGTGATGGACGGCGCTTCGCTGGTCGACGTCGTCAACGACAATCTCGCCGGCAAAGCGCTCGCCGAGCAGGGTGTTGCACCCGCCGAACTGCTGCGCCTGCACGCCCTCTGGGCGCAGACGGGCGGGGCGCAAGGCAAGGCCGCCGATCTTTCCGGCTACGATTGCCGCAGCCTGCCGCCTTTGGCGGGGCTGGTGCTGGTGGGCTTGCGCGCGGAGAAGGCGATTCTGGTCGGGCTCGATCTGCGCGGTTGCCAATTGCAGGGTGCGCGCCTGATGGGCGCCGACTTGCGCGACTGCAAACTTGCCGGGGCGGATCTGCGCGGCGTCAATCTCACGGGGGCCAAACTCACGCGCGCCGATCTGCGCGACTGCGATTTTTCGCCGCTCGTGATCGCGGCCGACCGCCGTTTTGCCGCCAAGCTCGACCAGGCCGCGTTGCGTGCGGTCGATCTGCGCGGCGCCAAACTCGCCGGCGCGAGTCTCGACCGCATCGATCTGCGCGACGCGATCGCCGACGACGACCAGCTCAAGGGCCTGCCGCTCGACACGGCCCTTCTCGATGCGCGCGCCAAAGCAAGGCTCGCAGCGGAATAGATTTCGGCTGCTGCAACGCAATAATGTTTTATTACAGCGATATATGAATTATTTGCACAGCGTATTGCGCTGCAGCATGAATTGTGAGATTCTTTTTGCCTGGGAGGTGGCGTCCGATTCTCCGTAGGAGGGACATTGGATGAGCTATCTCGACCGAACGCAGCACATTTCCACAACGAACCCTGCCGCACCGCCGACGCGCGCGCCGCGCGGCGAATTGGCGTCGCGCACCTTGGCGATGCCGGCCGACACCAATCCACGCGGCGACGTGTTCGGCGGCTGGATCATGTCGCTGATGGATGTTGCCGGCAAAATGAGCGCGACCCGCTATGCGCACGGCCGCGTGGCGACGGTTGCGGTCTCGAATATCGTGTTCCACCGGCCGGTCAATGTCGGCGACACCGTGTGCTGCTACACGCAGCTCGTCAAAATCGGCCGCACTTCGATCTGTTTCGACGTCGAAGTGTGGGTGCTGCGCCAGGGCCACGGCGAACGCGTGATGGTGACGGACGCGAATTTCACCTATGTCGCCCTCGACGATGCCGGCCAGCCGCAGCCGCTGGCGGCAACGAGCGTCACGTGATTTCGGGGATCTTGTAGGGCAGCGCTTCGGCTTCGAAGCCCGCGAGGTCTTGCGGCTGCAGGCCCACCACGATCGGGTCGGCTTCTTCGCGCTGCACGAGCAGGCGCGTGTTGAACAGATCGTGGTTGTAGCCGTGTTTGTCGACGATGCGGTGCACGACGAGCGGCAACGCCGTGTCGCCGACCTTGCCGCCGGTGATCTGGCTGCGGATGCGCGCGATCGCGTGGCCGCCCACGGTGAGGCCCTGCAGCTTGTCGACGAGCTTTTCGGCGCGTGCGAGAAACAAAATCGTGTCGAGCTGGCGCACGACCGGCGGCTCGGTCGGGCGCACGAAACTGCCCACGCACACTTGGTTCGCCTGCGCCTTGCCGATCAGGCGCGCCAGTTGGATCGTCACTTCGCCCACCAGATATTCGAAGCCGCGCGGGCGCGTGCCTTCGATCTGGTGGTAGGCGTAGTGCGCCCCCACCGAAAAACACGTGCGCAAGGTGGGCACAAAATCGGCCTGGCCGCGCAGGCGCGCCACGGCATTGTCGGCGAGGATCAGCACCAGGGCCGCATAGGTGCGCAGATCTGCCTCGAAGCCGCGCGCGCGGTTCCACACATAGAACCCGTCGCCGACGGTCGAGCGTGCGAGCTCGATGTCGAGCCCGATCTCGGCCATCTTTTTGGCCGCGTTGTTGATCGAAAATTCGAGGCTCGCGAGCTGCGCCATCTGCGCGAGCGGATCGACCTTCGAGAAACCGACGATGTCGAACAGCATCACCGCGCGATGCTCGGTGCGCGACACGCCGTAGCGCCGCACGACTTGGTCCACGACCTGCGGATCGACGTCGCCTTTGCCGTCGCCGACCGCGAAGGGCAGCTCGACGCGGATCGGGCGCGCCTGCAGCGTCTTGGCGACCTCGCCGAAGGTCTGGGCCCCCATCTGGCGGCTGCCCGACAGCACGCGCGGCACTTTGGGCGCCTCGGCCAGCACGCGCCACACAGGCGCCGCGCAGATCGACACGACATTGCCCGCCACCGTCCAGCCCGCAATCATGTGCTGGCCGAGCTTCCAGGCCGCCTGCAAAGCAAAATCGAGTTCGCGCAAGCCGTCGCGGATTTCGTCCGGTGTCGCCATGGCGCGATCCTACGGCTAAACCACTTCGGAAACATAGTGGTGGCGGTGCGTCGAACAGCGCGACACGCGCCATTCGCAGGCGCGTCCGTCGAGCGCGAACGCGATGCGGTCGATCTCGAGCAAGGGGGCACCGCTGCGCAAACCGAGATAGGCCGCGTCTTCGGGGCTCGCGGCCACGGCTTTGAGCCGTTCGGCGGCCCGCGCGACCGACACGCCGAAACGGTCCTGGTAGAGCTTGTAGAGCTCGTTGGGCAGATCGGCCCGGTCGCGCACGTCGAGCCCTTGGAAGAGGGCGGCGGGCACGACGATGCGTTCGACGATCGCGGCCGCCCCTTCGAGCAGGCGCAAACGCTGCAGCCGCACGACGCGCGCCGACGGTGCGAGGCCCAGGCGCTGGGATTCGTCGCGCGTCGCAGGGCCCGCCTTGAGCGACAGCATGCGGCTGCCCGGCAAAGCGCGCCTGCCGTCGTCGCCGACGAGATGGAAAAAATGGAACAGAGCGCGCGCTTGCGTGTGCTCGGCCACGAACGTGCCGCGGCCCTGCCGGCGCACGATCAGGTTGGCTTTGGCGATGTCGTCCAGCGCCCGGCGCACGGTGCCTTGGCTCACGCCGAGGCTCGCGGCAAGGGCGGGTTCGGGCGGCAGTTTTTCGCCAGCCCGCCACACGCCGCTGCCGAGCTTCTGCATCAAAGCTTGTTTGGCGCGCGCGTAAAGCGGCAGAGGCCGGGCGAGTTTGGAGCGCATAGTCTTCTATAAGATAGAAGATGCAATTGACGCAAGAACGCGGAGCGCCCTAGCGTCGGCTCACGAAGTTCGCGAAGCAAAAGCAACGACACCAAGGGGAGGGACATGGCGACCCAATTCATCGTCCACGACAAAAAGGACACGGTCGGCGTGATCGTCGTCGAAGACGTCAAACCCGGCGCCATGCTCGAAGGCTGGCTCATGGAAGGCGACGGCACGGTCAAGCTCAAGGCGCTCAAAGCCATTCCGCTCGGCCACAAGATCGCCCTCGTCGATCTCAAGAAGGGCGATACGGTCCTCAAATACGGGCACGATATCGGCCGCATCGTGGCGGACGCCAAAAAAGGCGACCATGTCCACGTCCACAACATGAAGACCAAGCGCTGGTAAGCGTGCCCTTAAGGGAATCGGCGAACAAAAAGGAGCGGCCCATGGCCAAAGCCCCAGCACTCATCAAAAAGCGCGCGCGTTCGGTCGGCAAACTGCCCTTCATGGGCTATCGCCGCGAGAATGGCCGCGTCGGCATCCGCAACCACGTCATCGTGTTGCCGCTCGACGATCTGTCGAATTCGGCGGCCGAAGCCGTCGCCAACAACATCAAGGGAACGATGGCGCTGCCGCACGCCTACGGGCGCCTGCAGTTCGGCGAAGATCTGGCCCTCCATTTCCGCACGCTGATCGGCACGGGCTGCAACGCCAACGTGGCGGCCGTGGTCGTGATCGGCATCGAGCCCGGCTGGACCGCGCGCGTCGTGGACGGCATCGCCAAGACCGGCAAGCCCGTGCAGGGCTTCGCGATCGAAGGCAACGGCGATCTCAAAACCATCGAAGCGGCCAGCCGCGTCGCCCAGCAATTCGTGATGTGGGCGACCGAAAAGCAGCGCGAGGCCTGCACGATCGACGAGCTTTGGGTCTCGACCAAATGCGGCGAATCCGACACCACGTCGGGCCTCGCCTCGTGCCCGACGGTCGGCAATCTCATCGACAAGATCGACCCCTTGGGGGCGACCACGTGCTTCGGCGAAACGTCCGAGCTCACGGGTGCCGAGACCGAAATGGTCAAGCGCGCGCTCAACAAAAACGTCGCCGACAAGTTCATGGGCGTGTTCAACGCGTACCAAGGCATGATCGAGCGCTACAAAACCGACGACCTGTCGGACTCGCAGCCGACAAAGGGCAACATCGCGGGCGGCCTCACGACGATCGAGGAAAAAGCCTTCGGCAATTTCCAGAAGATTGGCCACAAGACGAAATACGTGGACGTGCTGGGCCCGGCCGAAATGCCGGCCAAGGGCAAGGGCCTCTATTTCATGGACACGTCGTCGGCCGCCGCCGAATGCGTGACGCTGCAGGCGGCGGCGGGGTTCGTCGTGCATCTGTTCCCCACGGGCCAGGGCAACGTGATCGGCAATCCGATCGAGCCCGTGATCAAGCTCACGGCCAATCCCAAGACCGCGCGCCTGATGCCCGAGCATATCGATCTCGACGTGTCGGGCATCCTGCGCCGCGAAATGGATCTCGACGAGGCGGGCGATCGCTTGATCGACGTGATGATCCGCGTGTGCAACGGCCGCTATACCTGCGCCGAGGCCTTGGGCCATCGCGAATTCGTGATGACCAAACTCTACCAAAGTGCGTAAGACGGAGCGCGCGGCCGCGCCTCGCACGCCGACCGGAACGGCGGCGACCCGATGAAGGTCGCCGACCGTCTCGCGCGCACGCTGAAGGCATGGGGCGCTTCTTTTGCCTTCGGCATTCCGGGCAACGACGTGCTCGAAACCGTGCGCGCCTGCGAAGAGGCGGGCATTCGCTTCGTGCTCGCGAAGTCCGAGCCGGCGGCGGCCTTCATGGCCGATGCCGCGGCGCAGATCACCGGCAAACCGCAAGTGCTGATCCCCGCACTCGGCCCCGGCATCGCCAACGCCACGGCGGGGCTTGCGGGCGCCTTGATGGAGCGTTCGCCCATCGCCGTTCTGACCGGCGAAATGGCGACGGCGAACGCACAGATCTACAACCACCAGGCGTTCGACCATGTGGCGCTGGCGACGCCGGTCGTCAAATACGCGGCCCATCTCAACGCCGCGCGCCCCGCCCAGCATCTGGCGCGCGCCCTCGACATTGCGACGAGCTATCCCGCCGGCCCCGTGATGCTGAACGTGCCGGCCGACCTCGGCCGCCAGGACAGCAAAGAGACGGCCGAGCCGAGCCCAGCCCAGATCTTGCGCACCGGCCTTGCCGAAGATGCCGCCGCCGATTTGTGCGCGAAGCTCGCCGCGGCCAAGCGGCCGCTGGCCCTCGTGGGGCGCGGCGCTTTGGCCGAGCGCGTGCCGCAAGCGCTGCAGGCGTTCCTCGAGGCACGCCGCATGCCGTTTTTCGCGACCTACAAAGCCAAGGGTGTGGTCAGCGACACACATGCGCTGTGCCTGGGTGCGGTCGGCCTGTCGCCGATCGTCGATGCGGCCAATCTCAAACTGCTGGCGGCGGCCGATCTCATCGTGTGCGTCGGCTTCGATCCGATCGAACTGCGCGACGCCTGGGTCGATGCGTGGGGCGCGGCGGTCGACGTGATCGCGCTCGATTGGGGGCCGCTCAACCACCGCATCTTCCCGCTGGGCCGGGAATGCTACGGCGATCTGCCGACGATGCTGGCGCAGCTGACGGCTGCGAGCACGCCCGCCTGGGCATCTGAAATGCTGGCCGCGTGCCGCGCGGAGGTCGCGCATATCGTGCGCCCGCGCAATCCCGCTGCGGGCATTTCGCCGGCGGCGTTGTTCAAGGCCGTGTCGGATCGCGTCACGCCGAAATGGCGCATGACGGTCGATGTGGGCGCCCATCGCATCCTGGCAAGCCACGCGATCGCCGCCCAAGCGCCGGGCCAGCTCATGCAGTCGAACGGGCTCTGCTGCATGGGATATGCCGTGCCCGCGGCCATCGGCGCGCAGCTGGCGGACCCTGCCGCGCCGGTCGTGGCCTTGGTCGGCGACGGCTGCATGCTGATGACTTTGGGCGAGTTGCCGCTTGCGGCCGAGCTCGATCTGCCGATCGTCGTCGTCGTGCTCAACGACGGCGCCTTGTCGCTGATCAAACTCAAACAGGCCAAGATGCAGATGGCGCAGCGCGCCGTCGATTTCGCGGGCCCGCGTTTCGACCTCGTGGCGCAAGCGTGCGGGGCTGTCGGCGTGCGCGTCGAAAGCCTTGCGGCGTTCGAAACGGCTTTCGCGCAAGCGCTTGCCGTGCGCAAATTCACGGTCATCGACGCGCTCGTCGACCCGGCCGAGTATATGGAGCAGATGTGAAATGTACGACATCGTCGTAGCCGAATTCGTGGACCAATGGGCGGTGGACGATCTCGCCCGGGACTATTCCGTCCATTACGATCCCAAACTCGTCGACAATCTTGACGAACTCGCGCGGCTGGCGGCCGACAGCCCCGCCATCATCGTGCGCAACCGCACGCAAGTGCGCGGGCCCGTGCTGGCGGCGATGAAAAATCTCAAAGCGATCGGCCGCCTGGGCGTCGGCCTCGACAATATCGACATGGACGAGTGCGCGCGGCGCGGCATCCAGGTTTTCCCCGCGACCGGGGCCAACACCGTATCGGTCGCCGAATACGTGATTGCGGCGATCCTCGTGGGTTTGCGTGACGTGTGGAAGGCCAACGATGCCGTGCTTGCCGGCAAATGGCCGCGCAACGACCTGATGCTCGGCGAAGCCATGGGCAAGCGCTTGGGCCTTGTCGGCTTCGGCGGCATTGCGCGCGCGGTGGCGAGCCGCGCCAAAGCGCTCGAGATGGAGATCGTCGCGTACGATCCGATGCTGAAGCCCGACGATCCGGCCTGGGCGCAATACGGCGTGGCGCGCGTGGCCGACATCGACACGCTGTGCGCGTCGAGCGACGTCGTGTCGCTGCACGTGCCATTGACGCCGCAGACGCGCAACCTGCTCGATGCCAAGCGCCTCGCCGCGATGAAGTCGACTTCCCTCGTGATCAACACGGCGCGCGGCGGCATCATCGACGAGGCGGCGTTGGCCGCCGCCCTCAAGGCCGGCGCATTGGGCGGCGCCCTGCTCGACGTGTTCGACCAGGAGCCGCTCAAAAAAGGCTCCGTTCTCGAAGGCGTGCCGCGCCTGTGGCTTACGCCGCATATTGCGGGCGTGACCGCCGAGGGCAATGTGCGCGTCTCGACGGTGACCGTCGCCAATGTGCGCGGGGCCCTGCAGAAGCTTGGTATCAAGGGCCGCAAATGAGCGAAACCATCGCCTTGGCCGAAGCGCATCGGCTGGCCGTGGCGGCCCTCGTTGCCGCGAACACGTCGCCCGCCAATGCGGCGTCCGTCGCCGACGCGTTGATTGCAGCCGAAGCCGACGGGCTTGCCAGCCACGGCCTGTCGCGCGTCGCGGCATATGCCGATCAAGCCAAGGTCGGAAAAGTGGATGGCCATGCGGTCCCTGTGTTGACGGTTACGGCACCCGGCACGTTGCTGGTCGATGCAAAAGACGGCTTTGCCTATCCGGCCATTCAGGCTGCGATTCTGCGCGCCGCCGACATGGCGAAGTCTGCCGGCACGGTTGCGGTCGGCATTGCCAACTCGCACCATTTCGGGGCGGCGGGGCTGCATGTCGAAGCCGCGGCCAAGCACGGGCTTGTGGCGTTGCTGTTCGGCAATTCGCCGGCGGCGATCGCGCCGTGGGGCGGGTCAAAGCCGCTGTTCGGCACCAACCCGATCGCGTTTGGCTGCCCGCGGCGCGGCCAGCCGCCCTTGGTGATCGACTTGTCATTGTCCAAAGTCGCGCGCGGCAAGATCATGGTCGCCGCGCAGAAGGGCGAAGCGATTCCGGAGGGCTGGGCGCTCGATCCGGCAGGCGCGCCCACGACCGACGCCAAACAGGCGCTCGCGGGCACGATGCTGCCGCTGGGCGACGCCAAGGGGGCGGCCCTCGTGCTGATGGTCGAATTGCTGTCGGCGGCCTTGACCGCCTCGCATTTCGGTTTCGAGGCGAGCTCGTTTTTCGACGCCAAAGGCCCGCCGCCGCGCGTGGGCCAGTTGCTGCTGCTGATCGATCCCGCACGGCTTGCGGGCGAAGCGTTTGCCGCGCGCGTCGAAGCGTTGCTGGGGGCGGTGCTCGGCCAATCGGGCACGCGTCTGCCGGGCGCAAGGCGCCTTGCCTTGCGCGAAAAGGCGGCCAAGGACGGCATCAAGGTGCCCGCCGATCTCTTGGCCGATCTGCGCAAACGGGCGGCGGGATGATTGCGCGGCACGCGGAGATCCGCGCGAGCGTGCAAGCGCTGTGTCGCGATTTTCCCGGCCGCTATTGGCGCGACCGCGACCGCGCGCGCGAATATCCGACCGCGTTTGTCAAAGCGCTGACCGACAGCGGCATGCTGGCGGCCCTCATTCCGGAAGAATACGGCGGGGCGGGCCTGCCGCTCTCGGCCGCCGCTGCGATCCTCGAAGAGATCCACGCCAGCGGCGCCAACGGTGCCGCATGCCACGCGCAGATGTACACGATGGGCACCATCCTGCGGCACGGCTCGCCCGCGCAAAAGCAGCTTTACCTGCCGGGCATTGCGTCGGGCGCGTTGCGCCTGCAGGCGTTCGGCGTGACCGAACCCGACGCGGGCAGCGACACTTCGGCCATTCGCACCACGGCCGAGCGGCGCGGCGACGTCTATGTCGTCAACGGCCAGAAAGTGTGGACAAGCCGGGCCGAACATTCGGACCTGATGCTGCTGCTCGCGCGCACCGCGCCGAAAGACGCGACTGCCAAAAAAACCGACGGGCTTTCGGTCTTCGTGCTCGACATGCGCGGCGCCAAGGGCCTCGCCATTAAGCCGCTGCGCGCGATGCTGAACCACGCGACGACGGAAGTGTTTTTCGACAATGTCGAAATTCCGGCGGAAAACCGCATCGGCGAGGAAGGGCGCGGCTTTCGCTACATTCTCGACGGCATGAATGCCGAGCGCATCCTGATCGCCGCCGAGTGCATCGGCGATGCGCGCTGGTTCGTCGAGACGGCGTCGGCCTACGCCAAATCGCGCCGCGTATTCGGCCGCCCGATCGGCCAGAACCAGGGCGTGCAGTTCCCGATCGCCAAAGCCTATGCCGCGATGCGCAGCGCCGAGCTCATGGTGCACGAAGCGATCCGGCGCTACGAGGCGGGGGAGGCCTGCGGGGCGGAAGCCAACATGGCCAAGATGCTGGCGGCCGACGCGTCGTGGCAGGCCGGCGAAGCGTGCCTGCAGACGCATGGCGGCTTCGGCTTTGCCGAGGAATACGACGTCGAGCGCAAATTCCGCGAGACGCGGCTCTACCAGGTGGCGCCCGTCTCGACCAATCTCGTGCTGTCCTACATCGCCGAGCATGTGCTGGGCCTGCCGAGGTCGTTTTGATGCCCGCGCCGAAAACAGACGGTGCACTCGACGGCATTTTTGTGCTCGCCCTCGAGCAGGCGGTGGCGGCCCCTTATTGCACGTCGCGTTTGGCAGATGCCGGCGCGCGCGTGGTCAAGATCGAGCGGCCCGAGGGCGATTTCGCGCGCGGCTACGATGCGGCCGTCAAAGGCCAGGCGAGCTATTTCGTGTGGCTCAATCGCGGCAAGGAGTCGCTGGTCGCCGACATCAAAAACGCCGACGACGCGGCGCTCCTGCATCGCATGCTGGATCGGGCCGACGTGTTCGTGCAGAACCTGATGCCGGGGGCCGCCGCGCGCGCCGGTTTCGGCAGTGCGGAATTGCGCAAGCTTTATCCCAAGCTCATCTGCGTCGATGTTTCGGGCTACGGGGCCGACGGGCCGTATGCGCAGCGCAAGAGCTACGACATGCTCGTGCAGGCCGAAACGGGTTTGGCCTCGATCACCGGCAGTGCGGACGCACCCGCGCGCGTCGGCGTGTCGGTGTGCGACATTGCGGCCGGCATGTACGCGCACCAAGCCGTGCTCGAGGCTTTGATCCGGCGCGGGCGCACGGGCGAAGGTGCGACCATCGAAGTCTCGCTGTTCGACGGCATGGCCGATTGGATGGCCGTACCCTTGCTGCATTTCGACTATGCCGGCAAAGCGCCCGCGCGCGTGGGCCTCAAACACCCGTCCGTCGCGCCCTACAGCGCATTCGCAAGCGCCGACGGGGCCGCGATTCTGATCTCGATCCAGAACGACCGCGAATGGCGCGACTTCTGCGGCGGCGTGCTCGGCGAAACTTCGCTGCCGCAATTCGCGACGAACATCCTGCGCGTGACGAATCGCGAAGCGCTCGACGCGCATATCGCCGCGTTCTTCGCCAAGCATGCGCGCGCCGAGCTTGTGGCTTTGCTCGACCGCGCCAAGATCGCGTTCGGCGAGGTCAACGACGTCGCGCGTTTTTCGGCCCATCCGCAGTTGCGGCGCGTGGCAGTCGAAACGCCGGCAGGGCCGGTGGCGATCCCAGCACCGCCGCCGATCGTGGACGGCGTGCGCGACCGTCCGTTGCGCGCCGTACCCGCCTTGGGCCAGCACGGCGCCGCCTTGCGCGCGGAGTTCGCATGAACGAGACGGAGTGGATCGGCCGGACCGAGACGCGCGAAGCACATGTCGACGCAACGCGCGTGGCCGAGCTTGCGGCCTGTCTCGATCGCGATGCGCCCGCCGACTTCCTGCCGCCGGGCTGGCATTGGGCGTTTTTCAATCCGGCCGCCAAGGCGTCTGCGTTGGGGCCCGACGGGCATCCGGCGCGCGGCGGTTTTCTGCCGCCGGTGGCGTTGCAGCGGCGCATGTGGGCGGGCGGGGATCTGCGCTTCCATGCGCCGATCCCGATCGGTGCGGCAGCCACGCGCCGTTCGACGATCCGCAATGTCGTGCGCAAACGCGGGCGCACCGGCGATCTCGTGTTCGTTGCGGTCGACCACGCGATCGACGTGGACGGTCGGCTTTGCCTCGAAGAGACGCACGACATCGTCTATCGCGATGTCGGGCCGACCGCCGCCGCCGTCGCGGCCCCGACCGACGAAGATTGGTCGCAGGTGATGCGCGCCGACGCCGTGCTGCTGTTCCGCTATTCGGCCGTCACGTTCAACGGCCATCGCATCCATTACGACCGCGCCTACGCAACGCAGGTCGAAGCCTATCCGGGCCTCATCGTGCACGGGCCGCTTTTGGCGACGTTGCTGCAGGGCTTTGCCGAACGCGTCGGCGGCGCCAAGCTCAAGCGCTTCGCCTTTCGCGGCGCCGCCCCGCTGTTCGACGGCGAAGAATTCGCCCTATGTGGCAAGGCCGACGGAAATTTCTGGGTGCGCGCCGCCGACGGGCGCCTGATCCAGCAAGCGCAGGTGGATTTCGCGGCTTAAGCCGCCGCCGTTGCGACGATCTTGCCGGTGTATTCGACCGCAATGGCGGCTTCGGCCGGCGTGCCCTTGGTGCGGATCAGCATGCACAGCCGGTCTGCCACCACGCGCATTTCCTTCGAGGATTTGGCCGGCAGCGGGATCTTGCGCTCTTTGCAGAAGATGATCAGGGCCGCAGCGATCGAGGGCGTGTCGAATGTGACCTGTTCGGTCGTCCCGCCCTTGTCGGGATCGACCTGGATCGTGACGGTCAGCGCACTGCGCCCGATCACCACCTTGCGCAAATTGCCCGGCGGAAACGGCGTGCGCCGCTGCCTGTTGTATTCGATCAAGGCGCGGCACAGTTCGTTCTGATCGAAGAAAATCAAGCGATACTCGCTTGCCATTTTCGCTGCAGCCTCAGGAAGTTCGACTTTTACGAGATATGATTGTACGGCCAATAGGCCAAATTGGCTAGAGATGCCGACGTTTTATTGAAATATTGTCGAACTTGCTTGGGATTCCGAACTGGGCCGAATTTTGCCGCCCTGTTCTTGTTGAACCGCGAATCGTCGGCCATACTCACTGGTTATGGCACGCGCGCGCACCCGCCCCTACGACCGGCCCCAGACCGATCCTCGATCGGCGCCGCGCGTCTGCGACCATCCGGGATGCGCCGAACAGGGCGCTTACCGGGCCCCCAAAGATCGCAAAAAACTCAACGATTTCTATTGGTTCTGCCTGGCCCATGTGCGCGAATACAACGCGTCTTGGGACTTCTACAAAGGGGTCGATGCCGACACGCTGGAGCGCGAGCGCCGGGCCGATGTGATCGGCCGCCGCCCGACCTGGCCGATGGGCGTCGGCAAGCGTGCCCGGGCACCGCTCGGGCGGACCGAGGCCCTCGAAGAGGCGATGCGGCGCTGGTTTGCCGACGGCGAGATCCCGGGATTCGAGGCCAGCGCCAAGCCCGAGCCGCGCAAACAGCGCCCGGTTGGGCCCGTCGAGGAGGCGCTTTCTCTGCTCGAACTCGACTGGGACGCCACGTTCGACCAGATAAAGTCTCGATACAAGTCGCTCGTCAAACGCCATCACCCGGACGCAAACGGGGGCGACAAGGCGGCGGAAGAACGTCTAAAGTCCATCAACCAGGCCTACACCGTCCTGAAGGCGCAAATCGCAAAACAGACGGCCCGCTCGTAACCCAAGCGGTCCGCGCTAGCTTGCTACGCGCGCCGCCCGCATTCGTACTGCCCGAATTCGTCCTGTCCGGAGTTGCCAACCACATGCCCCCTGCGATCGCGTCTGCCCCGCTGCATGCCGACCTCCACACCCGCGTGCCCGACATCAAGGTCAAGGTCCGGGAGGTCTTCGGCATCGATTCCGACCTCGAAGTGCCGGCGTTTTCGACCGCCCCGACCGACCATGTGCCGGACCGCGACGACAATTACCGTTTCGACAAGGAAACCACGCTGGCGATCCTGGCGGGTTTCGCTTTCAACCGCCGCGTGATGGTGCAGGGCTATCACGGGACCGGCAAATCGACGCATATCGAGCAGGTCGCCGCCCGCCTCAACTGGCCGTGCATCCGCATCAATCTCGACAGCCACATCAGCCGCATCGACCTCGTCGGGCGCGACGCGATCGTGGTGCGCGACGGCAAGCAGATCACCGAATTCCGCGAAGGGCTGCTGCCCTGGGCGCTGCAGCACCCGGTGGCCCTCGTGTTCGACGAATACGACGCGGGCCGGGCGGACGTGATGTTCGTGATCCAGCGCGTGCTCGAACTCGACGGCAAACTCACGCTGCTCGACCAGAACCGCGTGCTGCGCCCGCATCCGGCGTTCCGGCTGTTTGCGACCGCCAACACCGTCGGTCTCGGCGACACGACCGGCCTCTACCACGGCACGCAGCAGATCAACCAGGGCCAGATGGACCGCTGGAACATCGTGACGACGCTCAACTATCTGCCGCACGACGAAGAGACGCGCATCGTGCTCGCGAAGTCGCAGGGCTACGACAGCAAGGAAGGCCGCGACATCGTGGCCGCCATGGTCGCGCTCGCCGAACTCACGCGCGCAGGCTTCATGGCCGGCGACATTTCGACAGTGATGAGCCCGCGCACGGTCATCACCTGGGCCGAGAATGCGCGCATCTTCGGCGACGTGGCGTTCGCCTTCCGGGTCACGTTCCTCAACAAGTGCGACGAGGTCGAGCGCCAGACCGTGGCCGAATACTACCAGCGCTGCTTCGGCGTCGAATTGCCGGGCGGTGCGGGGCTTGCCGTGCGCAAGGCCGGCTAGGCGTGCGGTCGAACGCCTGATGGCCCAACGCAACAACGAAGGTCCGGTCGAGCGCTTTCGCCAAGCGACGGCGGCGGCCGTGCGCGCGATCGCGGGCGTGCCGGAACTGACCGTCGCCTTCTCGGCCGAGCCTGCCAATCTGCGGGGCACGGAAGCGCTGCTGCCGCAGCCCGCGCGCGATCTGCCGCCGGGCGAAGTCGCGATCGTGCGCGGCGAGGCCGACGCGATCGCCCTCAAGCAGCGCCACCACAATGCCGCCGTGCACGCCAAGCGCCAGCCGCAAGGGGCGATGGGCCGTGCGATCTACGACGCGGTCGAACAGGCGCGCTGCGAGGCCCTGGGCGCGCGCCACATGGCGGGCGTCGCCGACAATCTGGGGGCGGCGTTGGACGAGCGCTGCCGCCAGGCGGGCTATGCGCGTATTGCCGACCGCGAATCGGCCCCGCTTGTCGATGCGCTGTCGCTGCTGGCGCGCGAGGCTTTCACCGGCCGCCAACCGCCGGAAGCCGCACGGCGCATGGTCGATCTGTGGCGCCCCTGGATCGAGGCCAAGACGGGTGCCGATCTCGTCGATCTTGCGCGCAGTCTCGACGACCAGGCGGCCTTTGCCGAAACCGCGCGCAAGCTCATCGCCGATCTCGAGCTTGGCGAAGAAGAAGGCCAGTCGACCGAGGCCGACGACGACCAGAGCCAAGAAGGCGAGAAGGACGACGACGGCCAGAAATCGGGCGAAGCCGAAGACAGCGGCGACACCTCGCAGGCCGAAGCCATGCAAGGCTCCGAAACCCGCGAAGCGGCCGGCGAAGACGGCGGCGAGGGCGAGGGCGAAGAGCAGGAAGGCGACGACAGCGACGGCATGGGCGAGGACGGGCCCGAGCGGCCCGGCAAGCGCGCCCGCCCGCCGCAGGACGGCCGCAATTCGACCGACCAGCCGATGTACCGCGCCTACACGACCGAGTTCGACGAGATCGTCGAGGCCGACGCTTTGTGCGACGCCGACGAGCTCACGCGCCTGCGCGCCCATCTCGACCAGCAACTGAGCCATCTGCAGGGCGTCATCGCAAGGCTCGCCAATCGCCTGCAGCGCCGCCTGCTCGCGCGCCAGAACCGCGCATGGGAGTTCGATCTCGAAGAGGGCATGCTCGATGCCGCACGGCTGGCGCGCGTCGTCGCCAATCCGGCCTACTCGCTGTCCTACAAGCGCGAGCTCGACACCAAATTCCGCGACACGGTCGTGTCGCTGCTGATCGACAATTCGGGCTCGATGCGCGGCCGGCCGATCACGGTTGCGGCGATGTCGGCCGACATTCTGGCGCGCACGCTCGAGCGCTGTGCGGTCAAGGTCGAGATCCTCGGCTTCACCACGCGCGCCTGGAAGGGCGGGCAGAGCCGCGAACGCTGGCTGCAGGGCGGCAAATCGGCCAATCCGGGCCGCCTCAACGATCTGCGCCACATCGTCTACAAAGGCGCCGATGCGCCCTGGCGGCGCGCGCGCAAGTCGCTCGGCCTCATGCTGCGCGAGGGCCTGCTCAAGGAGAATATCGACGGCGAAGCGCTGCTGTGGGCGCACAGCCGCCTCATCGCTCGTCCCGAGCAGCGCAAGATCCTGATGGTGATTTCCGACGGCGCGCCGGTCGACGATTCGACGTTGTCGGTCAATCCCGGCAACTATCTCGAGCGCCATCTGCGCGAAGCCATCGAATACGTCGAAAACCGCTCGCCGGTCGAACTTCTGGCCATCGGCATCGGCCACGACGTGACGCGCTACTACAAGCGCGCGGTCACGATCGTCGACGCCGAGCAGCTCGGCGGCACGGTCATGGAAAAACTCGCCGAACTTTTCGAAGAAGACGCCGCCCCGCAAGGCCACCGCCGCCGCGCTTAACCGTCCGGAGAAAACCCATGCGCAAGATCCTGTTCGCTTCGTTGCTGGCGTTGGGCCTCGGCGCCTGCGCGGGCGAGCCGCCCGCGCCGCTCAAGCTCACCATCCTGCACAACAACGACATCCATTCGCGCCTGCAGCCGGTCAATGCGCAGAGCAGCACGTGTTCGGCCCAGGATGCCGCGCAGAATCGCTGCTTCGGCGGCATGGCGCGCGTGGCCACCACGCTGCAGACCCAGAAGGCCGCAGCCGAAGCGGCCGGCCGCCAAGTGCTCACGCTCGATGCCGGCGACCAGTTCCAAGGTTCGCTTTTCTACAGCCACTACAAGGGCTCGGCCGAACTCGAAGTGATGAGCCAGGTCGGCTACGATGCGATGGCGATCGGCAACCACGAATTCGACGACGGCCCGGAAAACTTCGCGCGCTTCCTGCGCGCAGCCCGTTTCCCCGTGCTGTCGGCCAATATCGACGCCGGCACCGAGCCCGTGCTGCGCGACCTGTTCAAAAGCCATGTCGTGCTCGTGCGCGCGGGCGTGAAGATCGCGGTCGTGGGGGCCACGACCGAAGACACGCCCGAAATCGCGTCGCCGGGCCCGCGCTTGCGCTTCGCGAAGGCCGAAGACGTGCTGCGCCCGCTCGTGGCCAGGCTGCGCAGCGAGGGCGTTACGCACATCGTGCTGCTCTCGCATCTGGGCTTGCCGCGCGACCGCGAGGTGGCGGCCGCCGTGGACGGCATCGACGCGATCGTCGGCGGCCATTCGCACACGCTGCTCGGCAACGGCATCGACGGCGCGCAAGGGCCGTATCCCACCCTCGTCAAGAACCCGTCGGGCCGCGACGTGCCGATCGTGCAGGCAGGCGCCTTCTCGCGCCATGTCGGACGCTTGGACATCGATTTCGACGCGGCCGGCAACGTCGTGGCGGCGTCGGGCAACACGATCCTGATCCCGCAATCGGTGGTGCCGCATGCGGCCATCCAGGCGACGATCGACCGGCTCGACGGACCGCTCGCCCAGGTGCGCGAAACGCGCGTGGGCCAGGGTGCCATCGACTACACGCTCGACGGCTGCCGGGCCCGCGAATGCGCCCTCGGCAATCTCGTCGCCGAAGCGATGCTCGCCGCCACGCGCGGCCAGGGCACGCAGATCGCGCTGCAGAACGGCGGCGGCCTGCGCGCCGGCATTGCGGCCGGCGAAATCCGCCTGGGTGCGGTTCTCACCACGCTGCCGTTCCAGAACTCGGTCGCGACGCTGAAGCTCAAGGGCAGCGATTTCGTGGCGGCGCTCGAAAACGGCCTGTCGCAGGTGGCGCAAGGCGGCGGGCGTTTCCCGCAGGTCGCGGGCGTGCGCTACACGTGGGACGTCTCGCGCCCCGTGGGCAGCCGCGTCGTTTCGGTCGAGCTGCGCCGCGCCGACGGCAGTTTCGGTCCGTTCGATCCGAACGCGATCTATTCGATCGCGACGAACGACTTCATGCGCCGCGGCGGCGACGGCTACACCGTGCTGCGCGACAGTGCCATCGATCCCTACGATTTTGGCCCGGGCCTCGACGATGCCCTGGCCTCATATGTCCGCGCCAACTCGCCGGTGCGGGTCCCGACCGACGGACGCATTGTGACACGCTGAAAATTCCACCCCCCCTCAATTTGGAAGGATCGAACATGCCCGACGATATTCGCCCCACCGATCTCCTCGACTCGCAGAAAACTTCGCTGCAGCCGCCGGCCTTGCCGGTCGGCCGCCGCGGCTTCATGGCGGGTGCAGGCATTGCCACCGGCTTTGCCATTGCGGCGGGTCCCGTGCAGGCCCAGACCATGATCACGACCGACACGGTCGGCCTTGCTGCCGGCATGGTGACGGTGCCGACGGCAACCGGCGGCATGCCCGCCTACTATGCGCGCCCCGCGCAAGGCGACCATTTTGCCACCGTGATCGTGGTGCAGGAAATCTTCGGCGTGCACGAATACATCAAAGACGTGTGCCGCCGCCTGGCCAAGGCCGGCTACCTTGCCGTCGCACCCGAGCTCTATTTCCGCCACGGAAATCCCGCGACGGCGCCCGACGTGCAGACCGTGCTGCGCGACATCGTGGCGAAGGTTCCCGACGCCGAAGTCATGACCGACATCGACGCGACCGTGCGTTGGGCCGGCCGCGACGTCGGCAAGGGCGACACGAGCAAGCTCGGCATCACCGGCTTCTGCTGGGGCGGGCGCGTCGTGTGGCTCTATTCCGCGCACAATCCGGGCGTCAAATCGGGCGTGGCTTGGTACGGCGTGGTCGAGGGCGAAACCAACGCCATGCGCACGCAGCACCCAATCCAGCAGGTCGCGCGCATCAAGGCGCCGATCCTGGGCCTTTACGGCGGCGCCGATGCCGGCATCCCGAACGAAGGCGTGGACCGCATGCGCGCGGCCCTGCGCGCCGCGGGCAACACGGCGTCGGAAATCGTGACCTATCCCGACACGCCGCACGCGTTCCATGCCGATTACCGGCCGAGCTACCGGCCCGAGCAGGCGCGCGACGGTTGGCGCCGTCTGGAAGCCTGGTTCGCGCGCACGCTCGCCTAAGCGCGCGCACCGCCGATGCACCCAACGCGGCGCAGCGCACTTGCCCTTGGCGGCGGTGCGCTCGCCGCGTTGTCGTTTCCGGGTTTTGCGCGCGCTGCCGAGCCCATCGAACTCGGCGCCCACAAAATGCCGCTCGAAGAGCGCGCATCCGAGCTTGCACCGGCACCGACGCGGGTCGGTGCGCTTGCGTGGCGCGGCGGGCTGTGGCTCCAATCGCCCGACAGGCGTTTCGGCGGCTGGTCCGATCTGTGGATCGATGCCGCCAACAAGCGCCTTGTCGCGATCTCGGATCGCGGCTGGACGCTCGATGCGGCCATCCTCTTCGACGGACATTTGCAGGGCCTGGGCAATGCGCGTTTGGGCCGTCTCGCAGGACCCGACGGAAAGCCGATTTTGCGCGCCGACAGCGACGCCGAAGGGCTCGCGCGCTTGCCCGACGGCGGCTTTGCCGTGAGCTTCGAGCAGCGCCACCGCATCCTCGCCTATCCGCCGGCCGAGTCGCCCTTCTCGCGACCGCCGCGCGCGATCCCCAGTCCGCCTTTGGCGGACACGCCGCGCAATGGCGGCATGGAAGCGCTCGCCTGCCTGCCGAGCGGTGCATTGGTGACCTTGCTCGAAGAAGGGCTCGAAGCGGGATTGCATCGCGGCTTCGTCCAGACGCCGAGCGGCTGGGCCAAGCTCAATTACCGCGCGGCCGCCGATTTCGCACCCGTCGGGATGTGCGTGCTCGACGACGGCTCAAGCATCGTGCTCGAGCGCAGTTTTTCGCTGCTCTTCGGCGGCTTCGCCACCCGGCTCGTGCGCGTTGCGGCGGGGGCGTGGATCGCCGATGCGGTCGTGGAAGGCGTGGAACTCGCCCGCCTGCGCCCGCCGCTGCTCGTCGACAATTACGAGGGCATCGCCGCCACGCGCGACCCCAACGGCGAAACGCTGCTCTGGCTCATCGCCGACGACAACTACATGTCGCTCCAGCGCACGCTGCTGGCGGTGTTTGCGCTTCCCCGCGCATAGGCGCAGCCGAGGCAAAAAAAAGCCCGCCGGTGCATGGGCGGGCTTTCGAGGTCTTGTATCGGAAACAAGGATGATCGTGTTTTTGATTATCCTTTTGCGTACCGGTCGAAGGCGATCAGGCGGCGCGCTTCTCGAGCGCTTCCTTGACCTGGTCCTTCAAGCGGCGCATCTGCTTGTCGAGTTTGGCGGCGGGCGTCTTCACGAGCCACGCATCGAGACCGCCCGAATGTTCGACGGTCTTGAGCCCGTTGGTCGACAGGCGCACGCGCACCGAGCGGCCAAGCACGTCGGACAGCAGCGTCGTGTCCTGCAGATTGGGCAGGAAGCGGCGCTTCGTCTTGTTGTTGGCGTGCGACACATTGTTGCCGACCAGCGGACCTTTTCCGCTTACCATGCAGCGACGCGACATAATCGAACCCTCATCCAAAACGCCCCTGACAGCCCGGGGCACAGCAAAGAGGGGGCGGTTTTAGGGTCTGGCGCGCGTGCCGTCAACCGCTGCCTTTGGCAGCCCCTCCGCGCAGGGCCGCCAAAATCGCCGCGGCAGCCTTGTAGGGGCTTTTAATGCCTTGAAATACCTTGCTTTCTTCCGATTCGACGAGATTTCTGAGGGGCGGGTCGCTGGTTAGGATTTCGACGAGTCCCTCTTCGATTTCGCGCCATAGGGTGGTCTTGGCCTGGGCGGTGCGCTTGGCGGCGAGCCCGTCTGCCCCCAGGGCCGCGCGATGGGCGAGGATCGCCGCCCAAATCTCGGCGATGCCGGCGCCGTGCAGCGACGACACGCGCTGGACCGGCGGATGCCAAGCGGCGTTGGATGGGCGCAGCATGTGCAAAGCAGCCGCATAGTCCGCGGCCGTGCGGCCCGCCGCCGCCTCGAGATCGCCGTCGGACTTGTTGATGGCGACGAGGTCGGCGAGCTCGACAATGCCTTTTTTGATGCCCTGCAATTCGTCGCCGCCGGCCGGCGGCAGCAGCAGCATGAAAAGATCGACCATCTGCGCCACGGCCGTTTCGGACTGGCCCACGCCGACGGTCTCGATGAGGATCGTGTCGAACCCGGCCGCCTCGCACAGCAGCGACGCCTCGCGCGTGCGGCGCGCAACCCCGCCCAGATTGCCGCCCGAGGGCGACGGGCGGATGAAAGCGCGCGCGTCGCGTGCGAGCAATTCCATGCGTGTTTTGTCGCCGAGGATCGAGCCACCGGACACCGGCGAGGACGGATCGACCGCGAGGACGGCGGGCTTGCGCCCTTGCGCGAGGAGATAGAGCCCGAAAGCTTCGATGAAGGTCGATTTGCCGGCCCCCGGCGGGCCCGAAATGCCGATGCGCACGATGGGCGACGTGGTTTGCGGGCGCAGCAGGGCCAGCAATTCGTCGGCGCGGGCGCGGTCGTGTGCGGCCGTCGATTCGACGAGGGTGATCGCACGGGCGAGGGCGCGCCGTTCGCCGCTGCGGATGGCTGCCAGCAACGCGGCGGGGTCGGCCCCCTCGCTCAAAGGCCCCGGCGACCCATATCGAGGAATTTGTCGCGCCGGCGCGCGCGCAGCACGCCGCCGTCGATGCCCTTCATCTCGGCGAGCGACGCCGCGATCGCGTCGCCCAAGGCGGCGATCGTTTCTTGTTTGCCGCGATGGGCGCCGCCCAGCGGTTCGGCCACAATGCCGTCGATCACGCCGAGCTTCAGCAGATCCTGGGCCGTGAGCTTCAGCGCTTCGGCCGCGACCTGCGCCTGGTCGGCCGCGCGCCACAGGATCGAGGCGCAGCCCTCGGGCGAGATCACGGAATAGACCGCGTGTTCGAGCATCAGCACCTTGTTGGCAGACGCGATCGCGATGGCGCCGCCCGATCCGCCCTCGCCGAGCACGGCCGCCACGAACGGCACTTTGATGCGCAAGCCCGCTTCGATCGTCTTGGCGATGGCTTCGGCCTGGCCGCGCGCTTCGGCGTCGATACCCGGATAAGCGCCCGCCGTGTCGATCAGCGAGATGACCGGCAGCGCGAAGCGGTCGGCCAGCGCCATCAAGCGCTGGGCCTTGCGGTAGCCCTCGGGCTTGGCCATGCCGAAATTGTGCTTGATGCGGCTTTCGGTGTCCGAGCCCTTCTCCTGCCCGATCACCACGACCGATTGGCCGCGGAAACGCCCAATGCCGCCGATGATGGCCGCGTCGTCGGCAAACAGCCGGTCGCCGGCGAGCGGGGTGAATCCGTCGATGAGGCCGGCCACGAACTCCTTGCAGTGCGGGCGCTCGGGATGGCGGGCAACCTGCACTTTTTGCCAAGCCGTGAGCTTGGCATAGACCGTGCGGATCTGCCGATCGACCTTCGCCTGCAGCTTGGCGACCTCGTCGGCAATATTGAGGGTGCCGTCGCCGGTCAGGCGCTTCAGCTCCTCGATCTTGCCTTCAAGTTCGGCGATCGGCTTTTCGAATTCCAGATAATGGGCCATGTTGGGCTGGGTCTATAGCATGGAAAAAGCATGCGTCCAGACCCCTTTTGGACGCCGGTCTGGCGGCTCAGTCGTGGCCGCGAATCTGCCCGTGTTTGGCCACGATCGCGCGCGCTTGGCGGATCGAGGCGATGTCGATCAAGCGGCCCTCGAAGGTGGCTGCACCCTGGCCCTCGTCGGCGGCGGCGTCCATGGCGAGCAGAATCGCGCGCGCGCGCTCGACCTCCATCGGGTCGGGCGTGAACACGTCGTTGACCGTGGCGATCTGCGAAGGATGGATCATCATCTTCCCCTCGCAGCCCAATGCCGCCGCCCGAAGCGCCGATTCCTTCATGCCGAGCGGATCGTTGAAATCCGCATATGGCCCGTCGACCGGCCGTTTGCCCGCGGCACGCGCGGCCACCACGATGCGCGCGAGCGCGTAGTGCCAGATGTCGGCCTGTTTGCCGTCCACGGCATATTGCGCCGACAGCCCGCCGATATTGGTCGTGCGCATGCCGGTCGAGGCGGCAAAGTCGCCCACGCCGAAAATCAGCGATTCGACGCGCGGGGCGGCACTTGCGATCGCCTCGACGTTCGCAAGGCCTTGGGCGGTTTCGATCAGAAGTTCGAGCCCGATACGCCGCTCGATCTTTCTGGCGCGCTCGATCTGCGTGAGCCACATGTCGACCGCGAGCACGTCTTCGACGCGGTTCACTTTGGGCAGCATCAGGAGATCGAGGCGATTGCCGGCCTTTTCGACGAGATCGACGAGGTCGCGATACATCCATTCGGTATCGGCCCCGTTGACGCGCACCGAAATCGTTTTGCCGACGGCCGCCCAGTCGATGTCGTTGAGCGCTTCGATCGCGTTCTTGCGGGCCTTGACCTTGTCGGACGGGGCGACCGCGTCTTCGAGATCGAGAAACACGACGTCGGCACCCGAGCGTGCCGCCTTGGCGAAAAGTTCGGGGCGGCTTGCAGGTACTGCAAGCTCGGTGCGGTTGAGGCGCAGCGGAATCGAATTGGGCATGGCTTGCGCCCTTAGCCGAGCTTGGCTTCGTTGGCGACGAGCCAGTCGTAGGCGGGGAGCGTCAGGAATTCGGGGAAGGTTTCGGCTTCCACGAGTTCGAGGAACATCTTGGCCGCCTCTTTGTAGCGGCCCTTGGCGTAGCGCTCGGCGCCCACGCTCTTCTTGAGCTTCTCGAGCTCCTCGTCGACGATCTTGCGCACGAAGGGTTTTTCGACCGCACGCCCGTCGTCGAGATGCGCTTCGTGGTGCAGCTGCTGCCACACCTGCGCGCGGCTGATTTCGGCGGTGGCGGCGTCTTCCATCAGGTTGTACAGCGGCACGCAGCCCTGGCCGCGCAGCCAGGCTTCGAGGTAGCCGATGCCGACCGCACAGTTCTGGCGCAGGCCCGCTTCGGTCGCCGTTCCCGCCGGAACCTGCAGCAGGTCGGCCGCCGCCACGTGCACGTCCTGGCGTTTGCGCGCGATCTGGTTGGCGTCTTTCATCTTGTCGTCGAAGGCGGCCTTGGCGATCGCCACGAGGCCCGGATGCGCCACCCACGTGCCGTCGTGGCCGTCGGCGGCTTCGCGCTCCTTGTCGGCGCGCACCTTGTCCATGGCGGCCGCGTTGGCGGCCGCGTCGTCTTTGATCGGGATCTGTGCGGCCATGCCGCCCATCGCGTGCACGTTGCGCTTGTGGCAGGTCTTGATCGCGAGCTGGCTGTAGGCGCGCATGAAATGCGACACCATCGTGACTTGGCCGCGATCGGGCATCAGGCAGGCGGGGCGCGTTGCGAATTTCTTGATGAAGCTGAAGATGTAGTCCCAGCGCCCGCAATTGAGCCCGGCCGAATGCTCGCGCAGTTCGTAGAGGATTTCGTCCATCTCGAAGGCGGCGAGGATCGTTTCGATCAGCACCGTCGCCTTGATCGAGCCGGTCTTGATGCCGAGTGCTGTCTGCGAATGCACAAAAATGTCGTTCCACAGCCGCGCCTCGAGATGGCTTTCGAGCTTGGGCAGGTAGAAATACGGGCCCGAGCCGTTTTTGAGCAGCGCTTTGGCGTTGTGGAAGAAATAGAAACCGAAATCGAAGAAGGCGCCCGCCATCGGCTGGCCGTCGACCAGCAGATGCTTCTCGGGCAGGGCAAGCCCGCGCGGGCGCACGAACAGCACCGCGTGTTTGGGGTTGAGCTTGTAGCTTTTGCCCGATGCCGCATCGCTGTAGGCGATGGTGCCGGCGATCGCGTCGCGCAGATTGATCTGGCCGTCGACGAGATTGTTCCAGGACGGCGCCGAGGCATCCTCGAAATCGGCCATGAACACGTTGGCGCCGCTGTTCAGCGCGTTGATCACCATCTTGCGGTCGACGGGGCCGGTGATTTCGACGCGGCGGTCCAAGATGTCTTTGGGCAGCGGGGCAACCGTCCAGTCGCCTTCGCGCACGCTGCGCGTCATCGGCGAAAAATCGGGTTTTTCGCCGGCATCGAGGCGCGCCTGGCGGGCCGTGCGCGCGGCCAAAAGTTCGCGGCGGCGCGCGCCGAATTTGCGCTCGAGTTCGACCACGAAGGCGATCGCTTCTGGCGTCAGAACCGCGAGCTGGGCCGGCAGCACCTTGGCGTCGAGCTTCACGCCGTCGTCGGGCAGCACGGTGCCGCCGGGGCCCTTCACCGGCAGTTTGGGCGGCGGCGGCGGGGCAACGGCGACGGGCTTGGCCGGCGGGGCCTTGGCCGGCGCCGATTTGGCCGCCGGGGCTGCCGCGGCCGGTTTGGCCGGGGGTGATTTTGCGGGGGCCGGCGTTGGGACGGCAACTGCCGACTTCGCCCCCGGCTTTGCGGTCGGCTTTGCGGCCGGCTTTGCCGGCGTTTTCGGCGGCGATTTCAGCGCGGCGGCCGGCTTTTTGGCCACCGGGGCCGGTTTCTTGGCCGCAAGCGCCGGTTTTTTGGGGGCGGGCGCCAGTTTTTTGGCGGCCGGCGCCTTTTTGGCGGGCGGTGCGGGCTTCTTGGCCGCCACGGGCTTCTTGGCCGGCGTCGGCTTTTTGGCCGCAAGTGGCTTCTTTTGCGTCGCTTTTTTGCCGTTTGCCGGCTTGGCGACCGGCTTTTTCCCAACGGGTTTAGGCGCGGGGGATTTCTTGGCGGGCTTCTTTTTGGCAGCCATCGGCAGGATTCCTTACAGCGCCGGGCGACTCCGGCAAAATGTTCGTCTTGCTGGTGTAACCTTTGAATTTGCGCGTTACAAGCGCAAGACGCCCGTTCTGGGTGCGAAGCGCACCCTCTTTTAGCGTCGGCGCGCCAGCGGATGGTGCTTGGCCACGACCTGTTTCAGGCGCTCGCCGCCGACATGCGTGTAGATCTGCGTTGTGGCGATGTCGGCATGGCCGAGCATCTGCTGGACCGCGCGCAGATCGGCCCCGCGATCGACGAGGTGGCTGGCAAACGCATGCCGCAGCACGTGCGGCGACAGGCGCTGCGGGGCGATGCCGGCTTTCGGCGCCAGCGCCTTCAGCAACTGGGCAATGCGCGCGGGCGTGAGGTGCCCGGCTGCGGCCCCGCTCGGGAAAAGATACGGCGATCGGGCGGCTTTGGGGCTGTGCCGGTCGCGCCCCTGCCGCCACGCCGCGATCGCGGCAAGGGCGGGGGCGGCAAGCGGGATCAGGCGCTCTTTGTCGCCCTTGCCGCGCACGATCAGGAACGAGCCGTCGCGCGCGAGCGCCGACAATTTGAGCCCGGCCAATTCCGACACGCGCAGGCCGCTCGAATAGAGCACTTCGAGGAAACACACGAGCCGCCCGCCGTCTTTGGCGGCATGGCGCCGCGCGGCTTCGATGAGACGGGCGACTTCGTCTTCGGCCAGGATCTTCGGCAGCGGTCGGCCGATGCGCGGGGCCTCGAGGCTCGTCAGCGGATCGTCGGCGCGATGGTTTTCGGCCAGCAGAAAACGATGCAACTGGCGCATCGCGGAAAGCCTGCGTGCGGCACTGCGCGGGCTCAATGCGCGGGCGGCAAGCTTGGCCATGTAGGCGCGCGCCAGGGCCGCGTCGCATGCGAGCACGCTGCTGCCGCGCGCGGCGAGAAAGGCTTCGTAGTCGGCAAGATCGCCCGAATAGGCGCGCTCGGTATGCGCCGAGGCGTTGCGCTCGGCGCGCATCATCTCGAGAAACAGCGTCGCGTGGCGCGACAAATCGGGCTTGGGTGCGGGCGGCCTGCCGCGCGCCATCGCCCGAGCGCCTAAAGCCCCGACGCGATCGCGGATTCGAGCGCCAGCAGGCGCGCATTCTCCTCGAGGCCGACCGCGCGCAGGCCGTCGAGCACCGACAGCAGCACATAGACGGGCGCGCCTGCAGCCCCGTCGCCGCCGAGCATGTGCACGACAAGCAAGGCGCTTTCGGCCGGCCTGCCGCCGATTCCGGCCTCGTGGAGTGCCGTGACCAGCGCCGGATGCGGCAAGCTTGCGGTCTGGCGCTCGAGCGCGGCTTGCGGAAAAGCGACGGCAGCGCCGCCGCCCGGCAAATGCCCAAGGCCGCTCAGCAGGGCCACGCCGAGCGCCGCGCGAACGGGGGCCGCGCGCGCGTCGCCGGCGTCGAGCGCTTGGCGCCATGCGGCAAGGCGTGCGGCACTGCGCGCTTCGCCGGTTTCGATGCCGGCCAAGGTTGCGAGCAGCCAGATGCGCGCGGCCTCGTTGGCGGCCGCCCCGTCGCCGCCGATCTGGGCGGCGCGCACAAGCCGGATCCAGCCGGCGGCCGTCTCGCGCTCGCCCGCCATCAACAGGGCGCGTGCGGCATCTGCGGCGGCGAAGCGATAGTCCGGCGAAGGCGGGGTCTGCGCCAGCAGGGAAACGCTCGCGCGCGCCAAGGTGGCGTAACCGCCGCGTTCGCGGCCATGGCTCCACAAGGCCTGCAACGCGGTGAGGCGGGCCGGGCCGACCGGGGCCGCGTCGGCGGCTTTGAACAAGGCCGCGCGCCCGCGCGGGCCGCCGTCGCCGCGCGCAAAAGCCGCCGGATCGGCCGACTGGGCGGCCGTCAGTTCAATGGCACGGTAGAAATCGGCAAGTTCGCCCGCCGGCATGGCGCCGAACGCTTCGGCGCGCTCGGCGGCGGCCAAGCGAAACTCCGGCGTGCCCCAATCGCCGCGCGCAAGAGCGGCGAGGACGGCAGGGTCGCTGCTCTGCACGCTGTCGGCGGGCGGGGCGACCTTGGCGGCGCGCAGCATGGCAAGCGCCAGCGGATCGGCATTGCGCAGCGTGTCGATGCGCACGCCGCGCCCGTCGCCGCCGACTGCAAGCAGCAGCGTGACGAAAGCGGGGTCTTCGGGCGCACCCTGGTCGCGCAGCATCGCCAAACCCAGCTGTGCGCGGTCGCCGTCGCCGGCCAGGGCCTGGCAGAACATCAGCGCCTTTTGCAGGGCCACGTCGCGCATGCGGCCAAGCGCTTCGCGCACCAGCGCACAAGCCCGCTCGTCGGCTTGGGCCAGAAACGACGCGTCGATCAGCAGGCGCGCAAGGGCGGGATCGGCCATGCGGTCGGGAATGCGCCGGGCGAGCTCGGCCGCCGATTCGATGTCGCCGAGGGCGCGCAGCCGTGCCGCGCGCAAGCCCGCGAAATTAGGTTGGGCGGCAGTGCCCGGTGCTGCAAGCGACGTTGCGACAAGCGGGCCTGCGGCGGTCGAGGCCAGCGTGCGCCATGCCAACTCGCGCAAGGGCTGCGAGGCCAGCGGGGCCGGCAGGTCGCGCACGAGGCGCTCGGCAAAGGCCCGCCCGCTCGCCGCCCACGCATCGGGCGGAAAGCCGCCGCGCGCCGCATCGATAAGGCCGATCGCCTCGGGGTCGAGCGGGCGCGCGACTTCGACCTCGATCCCGGCCGGTGCCTGCAGCTGCGGTGCCGCGCGCGGGGACGTTTCGTCCGCCGGTGCCGGTGCTGCGGCCGGCGGCGGTTCGGCGCGCACCGGCGGCGGGCGCAGCAAGTTCGAGCCCGGATTTTGGGCGACAGCGGGTGCCGCCGCAGCGGCGGCCAGCAGCAAAGCGATCAGCGACGCACGCAAGGTGCGGTCAGCGCGGCAGGCGGTCATTGGGGATCGTCTTCTCGATTCGGGCGGTCGGGGCTGGGATGTCCCAGCGCGCCAGGAACAACACCCCGGCGGCAAGGGCTGCCGCAACAACCACAAGAACGAACAGGAAGGGGCGTCGCATATTCTGTCAAACCCTTGAAAACATTTGTGTATAAACAGCCCGCGCGAGCCTCGTGCAGGCGGCACCGTGGTTTGCTACACTCGCTTGCCATGAGGCAGTTGCGCAAGAGGAAAGGCGAGGTTCGCGCGTGCACCGATGCGTCGGGTGCGGTGCGGCATTTTCGCGTTCCCAAGTCCTGACAACGATGACCTTGTCGTTTTCTTCCCCGATGCCGCCTGAAGCGGCCAGCGCGGCGCTTGCGCCGGCTCAGCGTTCGATCGTGATGGTCGGATTGATGGGGGCGGGCAAAAGCGCGATCGGCAAGCGCCTGGCCGCGCGCATCGGTTTGCCGTTCGTCGACACCGACCGCGAGGTCGAGACGGCGGCCGGCTGCTCGATTGCCGAGATTTTCGAGCTATACGGCGAGACGGCGTTCCGCGACGTCGAACGGCGCGTGATCTTGCGCCTGCTCGAGGGTGCGCGCGGCGTGATGGCGACCGGCGGCGGCGCTTTCATGGATCCGCAGACGCGCGCGTCGATCAAGCAGCGCGGCCTGTCGGTGTGGCTGCAGGCCGATCTCGACACGCTGGTGCGGCGCACGGCCAAGCGCACGCACCGCCCGCTGCTCAACAGCGGCGATCCGCGCGAAATCCTGGCGCGGCTGCTGGCCGCGCGCGAACCGGTCTATGCACTGGCCGACCTGCATGTGCAGTCGAGCGAGGCGTCGCCCGACGAAACCACGCAGCGTGTGGTCGCTGCCATTGCGGCCTATTGCGCCGAGCCGGGCGTCGCAGCGGGATCGCCATGAGCGGTGCCGTGGATACGGTGCGCGTCGCCCTCGACCAGCGCAGCTACGACGTGAAAATCGGCGCTGGCCTGCTCGAGACGTCCGGCGCCGAGATCCTTTCGGTGCGGCCGGCCAAGCGCGTGTTCGTCGTGACCGACAGCGCGGTTGCGGCGTTGCATCTGGCGCGGCTCGAGGCCGGTCTCGATGCCGCCGGGCTTGCCCACAAGACCTTCGTGCAGCCGCCCGGCGAAACCAGCAAGGATTGGGCGCATCTGGGCACGCTGCTCGACGCGATTCTCGCGCATCGGCCCGAGCGCGGCGACATTCTGTTGGCCTTGGGCGGCGGCGTGATCGGCGATATGACCGGCGTGGCGGCCGCTTTGCTGCTGCGCGGCGTCGATTTCGTGCAATGCCCGACGACGCTGCTCGCCCAAGTCGACAGTTCTGTCGGCGGCAAAACGGCGGTCAACACGCGCTACGGCAAAAATCTCGTCGGTGCGTTCCACCAGCCGCGCCTCGTGCTGTGCGATCTCGGCACGCTCGACACGCTCCCGCCGCGCGAACTGCGCGCAGGCTATGCCGAGACGGTCAAATACGGCCTTATCGACGATCCGGCTTTTTTCGCGTGGTGCGAGGCGAATGCGGCTGCCGTGCTTTCGGGCGCCGGCGCTGCGCGCCGCACGGCCGTGCGTGCGGCCGTTGCCGCCAAGGCGCGCATCGTTGCTGCCGACGAGCGCGAAGCAGGGTTGCGCGCGCTGCTCAATCTCGGCCACACATTCGGCCATGCGCTCGAGGCCGAAACCGGTTTCGGCCCCGATCTGCTGCATGGCGAGGCCGTGGCGATCGGCATGCGCCAAGCGTTCGATTTTTCGGCCAAGCTCGGGCTGTGCGCGGCCCCCGAGGCGGCGCGCGTGGCCGCGCATCTCGATGCCACGGGCCTGCCCACGCGCCTCGATACGCAGCGCGGCTTCGCCGCATCCACTCTGATCGACCATATGGGACACGACAAAAAAGTGCGCGACGGCAAACTCACCTTCATTCTGGCGCGCGGCATCGGCAAAGCCTTCGTGGCGTCCGACGTCGACGCGGCCGCTTTGCGCGGTTTCATGACCGCGGAGGCCGGCCGATGAATTTCGACGGTTTCGAACTGCCGGACATGCCGGACCTGCCCGAATGGTTCGTGGTCGTGGCCGTTGTCGTGCTGCTCGTCGTGGCGGCCCTGCTGTCGGCAGTGGAGACTTCCATCACGGCGGCGTCGCGCCCGCGTCTGGCCGAGATGGAGCGCCAGGGCTCGCGCCGTGCAGGCCTCGTCAACCGCCTGCGCGACCAGCGCGACCAGTTCATCAGCGCCGTGCTGCTCGGCAACAACCTCGTCAATATTCTGGGCTCGGCTTTGACCACGAGCGCCTTGATCGCGCTGTTCGGCGATGCGGGCGTGCTCTATGCGACCGTGATCATGACAGTGTTGGTCGTGGTGTTCGGCGAGGTGATGCCGAAAATGTGGGCGCTTGCCAATGCCGATCGCGTGGCGCTGATGCTGGCCCCGTTTGCGCGCGCGATGATGGCGTTCTTGTCGCCGCTGGCGACGGCGACTCGCGTCGCGGCCAAAACCATGCTGAGTTTGCTCGGCGTGCGCTACAACGAACCCACGGCCGAGGCCGCTGCCGAGGAGCTGCGCGGGGCGATCGAGCTGCATGGCTCGGGCGAAGCGAGCGGGGCTGCGACCGTGCGCAAAGAGCGCCAGATGCTGCGCTCGATCCTCGATTTGGCCGACGTCGCCGTGTCGGACATCATGATCCATCGCCGCCAGGTCGTGGCGATCGATGCCGACCAGCCGCCGGCCGCCATCCTCGAGCAGGCGCTGTCGAGCCCGCACACGCGCATCCCCTTGTGGCGCGGCACGCAAGACAACGTGATCGGCGTGCTCCATGCCAAAGCGCTGCTCGCGGCCTTGCGCGCCAATGGCGGCGATCCCACGACCATCGACATCGCCCAGATCGCCGGCCGCGCCTGGTTCATCCCCGATTCCACGAGTCTGCTCGATCAGCTCGAAGCGTTCCGGCGCCGGCGCGAGCATTTCGCGCTCGTCGTCGACGAATATGGCGGCCTCATGGGGGTCGTGACGCTCGAAGACATTCTCGAAGAGATCGTCGGCGACATCGCCGAAAAGCACGAGTTCAAAGTGCCCGGCGTGCGCCCGCAGGCCGACGGCAGCTTCGTCGTCGACGGGTCGGTCACGATCCGCGATTTGAACCGCCAATTCGACTGGCGCCTGCCCGACGAAGACGCGGCGACGATCGCGGGTCTTGTGCTCTACGAGGCGCGCCGCATCCCGGATGTCGGCCAGATTCTGACCTTCCACGGCCTGCGTTTCGAGATATTGCGCCGCAAACGCAACCAGATCGCAACCTTGCGAATCCTCGCGATCGGCGATGCGGCAGCGCAAAAGACCGTACCCGACGGCGTTGCCGCCTGACGATCGGCCTTGCCAAGCACGGCCCAAGCGGCGCTATCATTTGCAGGTCGCGGTCTACGCAGACAATAAAGCGCCGCAAAAAGGGAGGGTATCGATGAACCGCAAAATCGTTCCCGACGTGATTTCGGGCGTCCAGAATCTTGCCACGGCCAGCACGGGCATGAGCGTGCGTGAAGCCGCCGCCGCAATGGCAAATCGGCGCATCGGCGCCCTTGTGGTGCTGGACGCAGCCGGCCGCATGGCGGGCATCTTCACCGAGCGCGACGTGATGACGAAGGTCGTGGCCGCGCGCCGCGATCCGGATACGACGCTGCTGGCCGAGGTCATGACGGTCAACCCCGATACGATCGGCCCCGACGATGTCGCATCCGACGCGCTCGAAATGATGCGCAAGCACAATTACCGGCATTTGCCGGTCGTGGACGGCGCGCGCCTGATCGGCATGGTGTCGGTGCGCGATCTCTACGCGACGGCAATGGGCGAACTCGAGCAAGGTTTGCAGGAGCGCGACGCGTTCATTTCGGGTTCGGCCGGCTACGGGCTCACGTAAGGCCCAAGGCGGCCGCGGCCTTCGGCGCCGGCGCGTATTTGTTTTTGTGCGGGCGGGCGATTTCTGGGAACATCGGGGATGCCCTTGCCCGCCCCCGAAATTGCCCGCGAACCCATCCATACCCGCCGCATCGAATGCAGCGGCTACCGACGCAGCGACGGGCTGTGGGACATCGAAGGCCATCTGGTCGACACAAAAGCCTACGGCTTCGACAACCAATGGCGCGGGCATCTCGCTCCCGGCACGCCGCTGCACGAGATGCGGCTGCGCCTCACGATCGACGACAGCTATCTCGTGCATGCGGTCGCCGCCGCGACCGACGCGAGCCCGTTCGAGATGTGCCCGGCCATCGTGCCGAACTTCCAAGCACTCGTGGGTTTGCGCATCGGCAAAGGCTGGCGCCGCCAAGTGCAGGAGCGCTTGGGCGGGATCAAGGGCTGCACGCATCTGCTGGAACTGGCATTGGGCGCCATGGCGACGGCCGCGATCCAGACGATCGTGCCGCTGCGCGCCAAGGAAAAACCGGCCGAAGACGGGCGTGCGGGCTTCCTCGACACCTGCCATGCGCTCGCCGCCGACAGCCCCGTCGTTGCCGCACACTGGCCGGAACATTATACGGGCAAGCGCTAGTTCATGCGGCTGCGCACGGTCTTGCGGGCCTGTTTGCGCGACCAGGCGAGCACGAACACCCGGATCGCCGACGAAAGATTGCCGCGATGGGACGTGTCGGCGATGCGCTCGCACAGCGTTTCGACGGGCATCTCGAGTGCGCGCGCGATTTCCTCAAGTGCCGACCAGAACGGCAATTCGAGCCGCATGCTCGTGCGGCGCCCATGGATGCGTATATTGCGCGGGCGCGGCGGCAGCACCGTCGCCACTTTCATTCTCGAAGAGAATTCCATAAATTAAATATACCAATAATTGATACTCCGGCAAAGCGCCTTGACGGCCCTGCGCGGCGTTGGGCATGGACAGCGCCAGCGCCAGCGCCAGCGGCTTCAGGCCTCGGCGGGGGCTTTCAGCGCAAGGGCAAGCGCATGCACGGGCCCGGCCAGCTCCTCGGCCAGGATGCCGTGCACGAGGCGCTGGCGCTCGACGCGCGATTTGCCGACAAAGGCCGCGCTCACGACGCGTACGCTGAAATGCGATTCCCCGCCCGCCCGTGCGCCCGCGTGGCCCGCATGTTTGGCCGAATCGTCGTCGATCTCGAGCAGGACGGGTGCCAGTGCAGCTTCGAGTTTGCGGCGCATGGCTTGGGCGACGGGGCGAGTTTCCATGGAACGGTTCCTGCGGCGCGAAAAGGGACGAGGCGAGGCCGCACTTTCGCGCCAACGCCGGTCTTGACGCAAGTGCGGCCAAGAGGCACCTATCGCGGCATGGAACGAACCCCCGCCCTGGTCGCGGCCGCCGAGCGCGGCGATACGGCCGAACTTGCACGTCTTCTCGACCGTACGCCCGACCCTGAGATTCGCGGTTCGGGCGGTTTGACCGCACTGATGCGCGCGGCCGCGCGCGGCAGCCTGCCAGCACTCGAATTGCTGCTCGCGCGCGGCGCCAACCCCAACGCGACCGACGATTTCGGCAACACGGCCTTCATGTACGCCTGCGCGCGCGGCCAGGCGGCGTGTGCGACCCGTTTGGCGGCGGCGGGAGCGAACTGCGCGCACGCCAACAAATACGGCCTCAATGCGGCCGACTGGCTCAAATGGGCCAAAGACAGCGAAGCGATCGAATCTTTGGTCGTGCGCTGAAGCTTCAGCTGCGGCGCGGCTCGGCCGTGCGCAAGGTCCATTCGACGACGCGGCGCATCGCCGTTCCCAACGCCTCGTCGAAGGCCAGCACGATATTGTGGATGTCGCTGTTCACCGCCGGTTGCTGGGCTTCGTGCGCGAAGCTTGCGACGACGACGCGTTCGGGTAGGCGCACGAGGCGCACGGCAAGCCGCACGCGTGCCACGGGCGCCGAGCCCGTGCGCAGCTCGGCCTGGAACTCGCGCAGATCCACTTTCAGCAGATAGTCGGGCCTCAGGCTCGAGGATTCGCGCCCCACCGCGACGATGCGGCCGGTGTTTTCGAAGCTTTCGACGAGCAGCGTCTGCACCATGCGCGGGGCCGTGTCGGTCCAGTTGGCGCGCGCGAAATAGTCGAGCGTCACGGCCGAGCGGGCGAGCGCTATGCGCGAGGTGTCGATCCCGCCCGAGGCGACCGGCATTTCGACGGCAAGCTGCCAGTCCGCGCGCGGCAGGTCGGCGGCGAAGGTGGATTTGGGCGTGAGGGTGAAAAGCTGCGGCGGATCGCCCGAGCCCGGCAACTGGCAGCCTGCGACCGTGCCGGCGGCGGCAAGGCAAGCGAGCCCGAGAAAACTGCGGCGCGCGGTGTTGTGCGGCGGAAGGCTCATCGCGCTTCGACCCCTTTTTGCTGGTCGCCGAACAGGAAGCGGGCGGGATCGCGTTCGAACGTCGCGATCACGCGGTTGAGTGTGGCCATCAGTGCGCGCCCCTCGGTCATGAATTGCTGCAGCTCGTAAATGCCGTGCTGGCCGAAATCCTGCACGCCGGGACGGGCTGCCTGCACGGTCTGTTCGAGTGCGTCGGCCACGCGCCCGAAATTGCCGGCCGTGCGTTTGAGCTCGTCGAGTGCCCCCGCCGCCTGCGGGGCGACGTCGCCCACGTCGCGCAAGGTTCGGCGACTGTCGGCGATGAGACCGCGCGCGTCGCCGGTGGCGGCATCGACCGACGCCAGCACCCGGTCGACGCGCTTGAGCGTGGCGTTGGCGTCGTAGACCAGCGTTTCGACGCCGAGCATGGCGTTGGCGAGGCTGGCGGCGGCGTTGGCCGAACTGTCGATCAGGCGGTCGAAATTCTGGATATTGTCGGCGTCGAGCAAGGTCGCGACGCGCTCGGCAAGCTCGGCGATGCGCGCGACCGCCAGCGGCGCATCGGACATGATCTGCTCGAGCGCGGAGGGCCGCGACTGGATCACCGCGCGGCGTTTGCCCTCCTGCGGCAACAGCAGCGGCGCGTTCTGGGTGCCGCCGCTCAGCTGCACGAAAGCAAGGCCGGTTATGCCCTGCGGCTGCAGCCCTGCGACCGTATCGGTCTTGATCGGCGTGCCGGGCCGCAAAGCGAGCGTGACCTGCACAAGCTCGACATTGGCCGCGTCGAGCGCGATGTCCGAGACGGTGCCCACCGGCACGCCGCGATAGCGCACGACCGAGCCTTCCGACAGGCCGGTCACCGAGCCTTTGAAGTAGGTGTAGTAGAAGGTGCTTTCTTCGCCGAGATTGGCGCGCGCGAACCAGATGCCGGCAAAGAATATGCCCGCCATCAGAGCCAGCACGAAACAGCCGACGAGGAAATAGTTGGCGCGCGTTTCCACGATCTAAGTTCCTTTCGAAACGCGGGTCGAAACGCGGGGCTCGGCCGAGACGGCAAGGCCGGTGCGTGCGGCCCGCCCGCGCGGCCCGTCGAAATAGGCCTGGATCCAAGGATGCGGGTGCGCGCGGATTTCGTCCAGCGTTCCGACGATGATTTTGCTGTCGATCAGCACGGCCACGCGGTCGGCGATCGCGCACAGCGTGTCCACGTCGTGCGTGACCATCACGACCGTGAGAGCAAGCGCTTGCTGCAGGTCGCGGATGAGGCTGTCGAAATTCGCGGCGCCGATCGGGTCGAGCCCGGCCGTGGGCTCGTCGAGAAACAGAATGTCGGGATCAAGGGCGATCGCGCGCGCCAGGCCCGCGCGTTTGCGCATGCCGCCCGACAGTTCGGACGGCAGCTTGGCCCCGGCCGATTGCGGCAACCCGACCATCGACAGCTTCACGCGGATCAGCTGCGTGACGAGACGATGGTCGACCTTCGTGTGTTCGAGGAAGGGCAGGCGCGCGTTTTGCGCGACCGTGCGCGCGCTGAACAGCGCGCCGTCCTGGAACAAGACGCCGATGCGCTTCAGAACCGGGCGGCGCGCCTCTTCGTCGAGCGCTTCGAGGTTGGCCCCCAGCAGCTCGACCGTGCCGCCGTCCGGCGATTTCAAGCCCAGGATCGTGCGCAGCAGCACCGACTTTCCCGTGCCCGAGCCGCCGACGATGGCGAGAATTTCGCCGCGCCGCACGTCGAGATCGAGCCCGTCATGCACGGTCTGGGCGCCGAAGCGCGTGACGAGGCCGCGCACGCGGATGACGCTGTCGTTCGCCTGGCCGCTCATAGCCCGATCCGCGAAAAGAAGATCGAAAAGGCGGCGTCGAACACGATCACGAGGAAGATCGATTTGACGACCGACTGCGTCGTGTGCCGGCCCACGCTTTCGGCCGAACCCGAGACTTTGAGGCCCTCGTAGCACGACACGACGCCGATGAGCACCGCAAAGACCGGCGCTTTGATGAGGCCGACCGCCAGCGTGTTGAGCTGGACCGCATTCGAGAGCTGCTCGAGGAACTGCTCTAACGACAGATCGAGCCCGAGAATCACCATCACGGCGCCGCCCACCAGCGCCATCGTGTTGGCGAAGAACACGAGGAGCGGCAGCGTGATCGCCAGTGCGAGCAGGCGCGGCAGCACCAGCGTTTCCATCGGGTCGAGCCCGATCGTGCGCATCGCGTCCACTTCCTGGTTCACTTTCATCGTGCCGATCTCGGCCGCAAAGGCGCTGCCGGTGCGCCCGGCGACCATGATCGCCGTGATCAGCACGCCGATTTCGCGCAGGATCGACACGCCCAGAAGATTGATCGTGAAGACTTCCGCACCGTATGCGCGCAGCTGGTCCGCGCCCTGGAAGGCCAGCACCACGCCGATCAGAAACGCGAGCAACCCCAGGATCGGCACCGCGTCGATGCCGATGCTTTCGATATGGTGGACCGTGCTCACCAGGCGCACGCGCCCCGGCCGGCGGATCGCGCGCAGCGCGCATACGGTGGCGGCGCCGACGAAGGCGATCAGCGCCTTGGCTTCGCCCGCCACTTCCGTTGCGGCGATCCCGGCACGGATCGCGAGTTCGGCGAATGCGCTGCCGCTCTTGCGCAAGAGCGGCACGCGCTCTTCGTCGGCCACGCCCATGCGCTCGAGCAGGGCTGCTTGCGCATCGCTGGTGCCGACAAGCTCGATCTGCGCGCCGCGGTCCTGCCAGCGCCGCAGCTGCCGGTGCAAGATCCACGCGCCGCACGTGTCGATCGCGTCCACCGCCGACAGATCGATATGCAGCAGCGCTGCCCCTTTTGTGTCGAGCGTCTGCACGGCGGTTTCGAGAATGGCGGCATCCGCCAGCGTCCAGCGCCCGCCCAATGCCACGCGCATCGCCGACCCGTCGAACTGGGTCTTGGCCCAAACCGCGGGTGCGTTTGGCGGCTGCGTCGTGTTTGCCATTGCGGCGGCGGCCTCTTTTGTATCCCGCGCCATTCTGGTCATTGGAGTGCGGCGAGGGCAAGGGCTCGGCGCAACGCGGGCCGCCAGAAGGCGGTGTTATGGTGCGCTGCGGTATTCTGGCACGGTTTTTCTGAAATAAATCTCCAGTAAACTCAGGCAGATACTGCTTGGGCGTGCCTTAGTCTCTGATTTTTAACAATCTTGGTCGGATTAGGCCTTGATTTTTGCGGCGCAACAATTAAATTGTGCATTGCGACATTGATTGTCGCAGCTCGAAATGGCCTTTGCGCCGTTTCGTGGGCGTTTCCTCCCTAAACTTGGGCCGTGCCTTCGGGCGCGGCCCTTTCTTTTTCCATCGCCCGAGTTTTTGCGGTTGCAGCGCTGTCTCGTGCGGCGCAAGCACTTGCGATAAGCCCATTTGGTTTACTTCGAAACCAAATCGCACGTATCGTTGCGTCGACATTGCGATCGCGTCCTGCCCCGCCATCCGCACCTTTGGATCGTCGAAACAGATGCCGCAGCCGGATTTCGCCGAGATCCATGCCGACGCCGATCTCGGCGCTGCCAATCCGCGGATCCGGCGTTTCTGGCGCTACACGCAAGCGTGCCGTCGCGACGGCGGCCTGCCCTCGCGCGCGCATTTCGATCCGATGGACATTCCCGATCTGCTGCCGAATATCTGGATCGTCGAAGCGGATTTCGACAAAGCCAGCCTTCGCTACCGCCTTGCCGGCACCAAGATCGTGGCCGGCATGGGGTTCGAGCCGACCGGGCAATTCTTGCACGAGGTCCTGGCGGCGCGCTTGAAGGAAAATCCGCGGCTGCTCGATCGCTATTGGCTCGGCGCGCGCACCGGCGTCAGCACGTGGCGACGCGGTCCGGCGCGGTTCTGGGCCAAGATGGACTATATCGAAATCGAGAATCTGATCGTCCCCTTCGCCGCGGCGGATTGCCCGGTTCGGCAATTGATGGCCATGTCTGTCCACTACCGAAGCGACGGCGTCGAATTCTGACGTGGCGTCGTTTTCAGTCCGCGAATTCCGGCTCGTCGCGCGCCAGCATGCGCTTGAGTGCGTCGAAATGGACGCGCGCATAGGCGGCCCGCCCGTCTTCCATCTGGCGCGAGGTGCGTGCGGCAAGTTGGCCCGGTACGAGCTTGAGCGGCCGCCCCGTCGACATCGCCAACACCTGGGCTTGGGCGGCGCGTTCGAGATAGTAGAGCTCGTCGAACGCCTCGCCGACCGTGGGACCTGTCACGATCACGCCGTGGTTGGCCAGGAACAGCACGGGCTTGCCGTCCATCTTGGCGGCCATGCGGGCCCCCTCTTCGGGGCCGTCGGCAAGGCCGTTATAGTCGTCGTCGTAGGCGACCCGGCCGTAGAAGCGCAGAGAAGTCTGCACGCACGGCTCGATGCGTCCGCCTTCGACCGCGCACAAGGCGGTCGCGTAGGGCATATGCGTGTGCAGCACGGCGGTTGCCGTCGGATGGCGCAGATGGATCTGCGAATGGATGTACAACGCCGTTTCTTCGATCGGCCATTTGCCTTCGAGGATGCGGCCTGCGGCATCGACGAGCAGCAGATCGCTCGCGCGCATCTCGGCCCAATGCGGACCCCAGGGATTGATCAGAAAACGGTCGGGCGACAGCTGCAGGCTGAAATGGTTGCAGGTCCCTTCGTTGAGCCCCAGGCGCGCGGCCCAGCGAAAGGCAGCGGCAAGGTCGGTGCGGGCGGCGGCAAGATCGGTCATCTGGGTCTCTTCGGATGTGGGGGCAAACGGCAGCCGCCAGTCTATTGCACGCGCGTGGCCCTGTGCTAGGTTTGCGCTCAATTGCAAACGCCCAATTGCAAACGACGGTCGCCAACGTTCAAACGGCAGGCCGCAAAACCGAGAGGAACCCCTGCCGATGAAATCCCCGACTCCGACCCACATTCTGAATCGCCGCACCGTGCTTGCATCCGGCTTGGCGGCCCTTGCCGCCCCGGCGATCGTGCGCCCCGCACACGCCCAGGCCGTGACCTTGCGGCTGCACCATTTCTTGCCAGCGGTCTCGAACGTGCACGCAAAGGTGCTGCAGCCGTGGGCCGACCGCATTGCGGCGGCCAGCAACAATGCGCTGAAGATCGAGCTGTTCCCGTCGATGCAGCTCGGCGGCACGCCGCCGCAGCTCTACAACCAGGCGCGCGACGGCGTGGCCGACATCGTGTGGACGCTGCCGGGCAACACGCCAGGGCGCTTCCCGCGCACGGAAGTGTTCGAGCTGCCGTTCCTGGCTTCGCAGCGCGGTTCGGTCAATGCGCGCGCGGCCCAGGAATTCGCCGACACGCATCTGGCCGAAGAAACGCGCGACGTGAAGCTGCTCGCCTACTGGACGCACGATGCGGGGGTCATCCACGCCAACAAGCAGATCCAGACGCTCGACGACATGCGCGGGCTCAAGCTGCGCAACCCGACGCGTCTGGCAGGCGAAGCTTTGAAGGCGCTGGGGGCCGTCTCGGTCGGCATGCCGGTGCCGCAGGTGCCCGAGTCGCTTGCCCAGCGCGTCATCGACGGTGCTGTCATTCCGTGGGAAGTGGTGCCTTCGGTGCGCGTGCACGAGCTCGTGCGCTTCCACACCGAGATCCCGGGCTCGCCCACCCTCTACACGGCAAGCTTCTTCCTCGCCATGAACCAAGCGAAATTCGACGGTCTGCCGGCCGAATTGCGCGCCGTGATCGATCGCCAATCGGGCATGGCCTTTTCGAGCGTGGCCGGCCAAATGTGGGATGCCGAAGCCAAAACCGTGTCGGACATGGTGCGCGCGCGCGGCAACACGATCTCGGTCTTGAGTGCGGCCGAAAAGACCCGCTGGGAAAAGGCGACAGAAACCGTCGCCCCGGCTTGGGTTGCCCAAATGCGCGAGCGCAATATCGACGGCAATGCCCTGATCGCGTCGGCCAAAGCTTTGATTGCCAAATACGAACGTGCGTAAGTAAATAACGGAACGGCTGCGGCGGCGCCGGCAGCGGCGCCGCCGTTTTCTTTGCGCCCCCGTTTGTCTGCAAAGTCAGGTATCGCCCGCGATGGACGCAACGCCCACCCAACAGGACCGCCCGGCCTTGCTCGAACGCGCCACCGCCGCTTTGGCGATGCTGGGCGGCATCGTTGCGATCGGCATTGCCGTGCTCGTGTGCACGAGCGTGCTCGGTCGCTGGCTGTTCTTGAAGCCCATCGAAGGCGATTTCGAATTCGTGCGCATGGCGACGGCCGTCGCCGTGTTCGCGTTCATCCCCTACACGCAAGCGCGTCGCGGCCACATCATGGTCGATACCTTCACGAGTTGGCTGCCGCAGCGCGCGCTCGCAGCCGTCGACGCGTTCTGGGACCTCTGTTTTGCCGCTGCCATGGGGTTTCTCGCCTGGGGCCTCTATGTGGGCTCGCGCGAGGCGCGCGAAAACTACGAGACGACCATGCAACTGCAGCTGCAGATCTGGCCCGTCATCCTGCTGTGCGCCGCCTTGTGCGCGATCTTGAGCCTGACCGCGTTTTTGACGGCGCTGCGTCTGGCATGGGGCAAAGCAAAGTGAGCGGTGCCGCGATCGCTTTGCTGGGCTTCGGCGCGATGCTTCTGCTGATCGCGTTGCGCCTGCCTATCGGCTTGTCGATGCTGCTCGTAGGGGCGGTTGGCTACATCCAATTCACAAGCTGGCCGGCTTTTTTCGGCTACATGAAAACGAACACCTACCACCAATTCGCCAACTATACGCTGTCGGTCATTCCGCTGTTCATTCTGATGGGTGCGCTTGCCGAGCGGGCCGGCATCGCGCAATCGCTGTTCTTGGCGGCCGAGCGCGGTTTGCGCAATCGGCGCGGCGGCCTTGCGATGGCGGTAATCGGCGCGTGCACGGCGTTCGGCGCGATCTGCGGCTCGTCGGTCGCCACGACAGCGACGTTCGGGCGCGCCGCGATGCCGGAACTGCGCAAATACGGCTACGACGGCGGGTTCTCCGCCGCCACGATCGCCGTCGGCGGCACGCTCGGCATTCTCATTCCGCCGTCGGTCATCCTCGTCGTCTACGCCATCACGACCGAGCAGAACATCGCCAAGCTGTTCCAGGCAGCCCTCATCCCGGGCCTCATGGCGGCCGTGTTCTACTGTGCCACGATCGCCTTGATGGTTTGGCGCAACCCCGGCCTCGCCCCCTTTTCGGAACTGCCGGTCGAGGCCGCGCGCAAGCAGCCCAAATGGCCGAAGTTGCTGGCAGCCCTCGCGGCCGCCGCGATCGGCGTGCAGCTTCTGCGCGGCGCCATCGATCCCGAAGATGCGGGCCTCGCGGCAGGCTTGGCGCTGCTCGTGGGTTTCGTCGATGTCGCGATCATGCCGGCGATTGCGGTGGCCGCAATCGTCGTTGGCGGCATTTACGGCGGCGTGTTCACGCCGACCGAAGGGGCTGCCGTCGGCGCACTTGCGATGCTCGTCATGGGCGTTTTGCAGCGCCGTCTGGGGTTTCGCGAAATCGTCGAGGCCTTGCGCCAGACGGCCGAAACCTCGGGTATGATTTTCATGATTCTGCTGGGGGCCGAAGTTTTCGGTGCGTTCCTGGCGCTCACGCGCCTGCCCACGATCGCCGCCGAGTGGATCGGCAATGCGGGCTTTGCGCCGCTTGTTGTGGTGGCGGCCATGATGGCGACCTACGTGCTGCTGGGGGCCGTGATGGACGAGCTTGCAATGATCCTGCTCACCTTGCCGGTGTTCTTTCCGGTCGTGGTGGCGCTGGATTTCGGCCTCACGCCCGACGAGGTCGCGATCTGGTTCGGCATTCTCGTTTTGATCGTGGTCGGCATCGGCCTGACGGCGCCGCCGATCGGGCTTAACGTATTCGTGATCTCGTCGATCGCGCGCGACGTGCCCATGACGCAAACCTATCGCCGCGTGCTGCCGTTCCTTGCGGCCGACATTCTGCGCCTGTGCCTGGTGCTGGCCTTCCCAGGGCTCGCCCTGTGGCTCGTGCGGCTGTTTGCCTAGCTGAGCGGCCCGAAAGCCAGCGGTTCGACCGCGCGCTCAAGCCGCGTGCGCAAGGCCGCCTCGCCGACCGGCTTGACGAGGTAGCCAGATACGCCCAGTTCCATCGCGCGGCGCACGAGGGCGGCGTGCGCATGGGCTGTGACCATCACGACCGGCGTCTTGCGCATCTGGCCCATCGGCTGCGCGCGCAGCCAGGCCACAAAATCGAGGCCATTGGCAGGTCTCATATCGACATCGCACAGCACGACATTTGGCCAAAGCTCTGGCGGGGTCTGGAAGGCGAGTTTCGCGCCGTCGACGCTGGCAGCCGTATCCACCGCCGCAAACTCGAGCGTTTCGAGCATGCGGCGCAGCATCAGGCGCGTCGCATTGTCGTCTTCCACGGCCAAAACACGGAGTTTTCCGAACAAAATCCAGCTCCTTGCGACTTTTTTACAACCCTCCCGCCGCGTTCGGCAAGCGATCCAATGCAACAATGTGTTTCGTGCGGGCGGTTGGCGGCAAAAAGCGTCATAATGCAGGTTCGTCCGTCGCAACCGGAAAGCCGGAAACCATGCCGAAAGCCGCCCCGCCCGCCAAACCGTCCGCCAAGCCGGCAGGCAAAACGCCCGCGAAAATCTACAATACGCGCCTGTTCGTGGGGAATGTGCCGTTCGATCTGGACGTCGAGGGGCTGGCCGATCTGTTCGATGCGCACGGGATTGTCATACAAAGCCAGATTCCGGCCGACCCAAAAACCGGCAAAGCCATTGGCTATGCGTTCGTGACGATGGCGACCGAGCAGCATTGCAAACAGGCGATCGCGGCCCTCGACGGTACGAAGGTCAAGGACCGCAAGATCGAAGTGCGCTTCGCCGACGTGAAGGAAAAGCCCAAAAAGCCGCCGCGCGCACCGCGCGCACCGCGTCGGCCTGCGGGGGGGGACTATGCCGGGCCCAATGCCGGCCCGGTGCCGGCCCATCTGCGGCCCGATGCCGACCGATTGGGGCTGACCCAGCCGATCGTGAGCAGGCCCACCTCCGCCACGCGCAGCTTTACGGTCGAAAAGCGCCGCCTGGGCCCGACGATCCGCCGACCCTAGCGGGCGAATTTTCGAGCGCACGCCCCCTCAGCGCACGCCCCCTCAGCGGACGCCCATTGCACCGCGCAGATCGGCGCCGGTCATCACCGTTTCGCGCAGATCGGCACCGGCGAGATCGCAATCGACGAGCTTGGCGCCGGTCAGATTGGCGCCGCGAAAATCGACGTCGCGCAAGCTCGCCTCGGTCAGATCGACGCCGGTCATGTCGGCGCCGCGGAAATCGGCCTTCTGCGCGCGGCAGCCGCGCATGCGCGCGGGCCATTTGGTGCCTTGCATGCCCGCAAGCGGCAGGGGCGAGAACACCGCGTCGCGGAAATTGGCGCCGTCGAGCGTGCATTTGTCGAGATTGGCGCCGCGCAAACTGGCCGACGAGAAATCGACTTCCGCCAGCATCGCCCCTTCGAACGTCGCCATGTCGAACCGGCCCGACGGCATCTTGGCGCGGACCAGCGTCACGCGCTGCATCTTGGCGGCCGACAGCGTGATGCCGGGCCATTCGATGGGCCCCAGATCCACGCCGTCGAATGTGGCTTGCGTGCCCGCAGCCCCGCCCGTGCGCAGCCAGTCATTGTGCGCAACCACGATGTCGCCGAACGAGATGCCGAGATCGGCAAGCGACTTCGGCAGAATGGCTCTGCTCATGTCGCATTTTTCCATCTCGGCCATGATGAAGTAGCTTGCGCACAGATCGGCCCCGTCGAGATTGGTGCCCGACATCTGCGCGCCGACCAGCACCGCACCGTTGAGCTTGCAGCCCGACATGTTCGTGTCGGTGAGGTCGGCGCCCGCCAGCACCACGCCCGAGAGGTTGGCATTGGAAAGATCCGCACCGGCGAGGTTGGCGCCGCGCAGATTGCAGTTTGTCATGTCTGTACGCTGTGCGGTCGTGCGCGACAGGCGCGCTTCCCCCAAATTGGCGCCCGCGAATTTCGCGTCGTCCATGTTGGCTTTGTGCGTGGTCATGACCGAATAGTCGAGGTCGCCGGTTTCGTTGGCGGTCACGATGAAGCCGTCGCGAATGTCGGCCTTGCTGAGATTGGCGCCCTCGAGTGTCGCGCCTTTGAGGATCGAGCCGCGCAGATCGGCGCGCGACATGTTGGCGTCGGTGAACACCGCGAAGCTCAGATTGGCGCCGAAGAAATTGGCACGGTCGAGATTGGCGCGCGTGAAGTCGCACTCGGTCAAGTCCGCGCCGACGAACTCGGCCTCGGCGAGCACGCGGCCGGTGAAATCGTTGCGCGGGATTTGCGCGAAATGGATCTGCATGCGCGCCCCGCCGGACGCGCGTTTGACGAAGCGCTCGTGCGCTTCCATGCGCTTGAGTAGGTCGAGTTTGCTGAGCTTCTTGCGCTCGACCTGCTTGACGTTGCCCATCTTGCGCGCCTCTCGTCTTTGGACCTTCAAAGGTTTACATTACAAAGGCAAATTTCGCACCACGCGTATTGTTTCAGGACCGATGGAAGTCGTCGTCGAACCCGATCGCCGCCTGTGGGAAGAGGCCGCCCAGCGATCGGATTTCTGGCCGTTGCAGCAAGATTGGGACTACGGTCTTGCAGTCCGCTGGCAGGCCCAACCGGTGTTGCGCTTGCTTGCGCGCGACGATGCGGGCGCGCCGGTCGCGGCCTTGCAATTGGTCGGTCGGCGCTGGTTCGGCCTTGCCGAATTGTGGCTGGGTTTGCGCGGACCCGTCGCACTCAAGGGGACGGAAACGGTACCGGCGGAATTGTTGGCAGCCTTGCCGCGTGGGTTGCTGCGCGCGGTCTTGCTGGCGCCAGAAATCCAGGAAAACACAGTCACGAAAATGTCATGGCTCGGCCGCCGCCGCGTCTATACCGGGCATAGCTGCGCCATCGTCGATCTGCCGCAGTATGGGCGCCACGTTTTGCGTCAGAAATGGCGAAATCGGCTCAACGCCGCGCAGGCGCGCGGACTCCGCATCGAGCTTGCGGACCGCGGCAAATGGCTCGATTGGATCGTGGCGCAATACGACCGCGTGCGCGTAGCCAAAGGTTTTGCCGGTCCCTCGGCCGATTTCGTCGCCCAGCTTGTGCGCCTCAAGAACCCGCGCCAGACCCTGGCGGCGATCGCCCTCGATGGGCGCGAGCCCGTGGCGGGCGCGCTGTTTCTGCGCCACGGTCCCGACGCCAGCTACTACGTCGCGGCGTCGGACGCGCAAGGGCGTGCGGCCAACGCCGCCAATCTCGTGCTGTGGCGCGGGCTCATGGCGCTCAAAGAACAAGGGGTCCGCAAGGTCGATCTCGGCACGATCGATACCGACAAGAGCCCGGGCCTCGCGCGCTTCAAGCTTGGCGCGGGCGGCGAGCCGATCACATTGGCGGGGACGTATCTGTGAAAAACAGAAATACCGTTTACGGCTTCAGTATTGCGGCCCCGCGCCGCACCTGGGCGCTCGTGCCGCTGCTGCTGTGGCGTTTTGCCGTGCCGATCCTCGCCGCCCTGATCGTGCTCGATCTTGCGGTCTTCGCCGTGCTGAACGGTCTTTTCGATGCTTGCTACGGTGCCTTTGCCTGGGTCGGCGTCTGCTGAGACGGCGTTTGCGGCGGCGGCAGATCGGCGCGCGTGGCAACCTCGCCGCGAATGCGCGCAATCACTTCGTCGACAGTCATCGCCCCCAGATCCTGGCCCGAGCGCAAGCGCACTGCGACCTTGCCTTCGGCCGCTTCTTTGTCGCCGGCCACGAGCATGTAGGGAATCTGCTCGAGCTGCGCGTTGCGGATTTTCTTTTGCATGCGCTCGGTCGAATCGTCGACGTCGATGCGAATGCCGCCGTCCGTCTGCGGCAGTTCGGCCGCCATCAAGCGGCGGGCAAAGTCGCGCGCGAAATCCACGTGGCGGTCGGCGATCGGCACCATGCGCGCCTGGATCGGCGACAGCCATGTGGGCAGGCGGCCCGCGTAGTTCTCGATCAGAATGCCGATGAAGCGCTCGAACGAACCCAGGATCGCGCGGTGCAGCATCACCGGGCGATGCTTGGCGCCGTCTTCGCCGATATAGCTCGCGTCGAGCCGCTCGGGCAGCACGAAATCGACCTGCAGCGTGCCGCACTGCCAGTCGCGGCCGATCGCGTCGCGCAGCACGAATTCGAGCTTCGGCCCGTAGAAAGCGCCTTCGCCCGGATTGCGCGTCGTCGTGAGGCCGGCCGCGGCCGACCCTTTTTCAAGGGCGGATTCGGCTTTGTCCCAGATGTCGTCGGCGCCGGCGCGCTTTTCCGGCCGGTCGGAGAATTTGACGAGCAGATCCTTGAAGCCGAAATCGGCGTAGATCGAGCGCAGAAGGTCGCAGAAGCGCTTCGACTCGTCCGGGATCTGGTCTTCGGTGCAGAAGATATGGGCATCGTCCTGGGTGAAGGCGCGAACGCGCATGATGCCGTGCAAAGCCCCCGACGGCTCGTAGCGATGGCACGCGCCGAACTCCGCCAAGCGCAGCGGCAATTCGCGGTAGCTGCGTTGGCCCTGGCGGAAGATCTGCACCGCACCCGGGCAGTTCATCGGCTTGATGGCGTAGAGCCGGTCGACCTCTTCGCCCTCTTTGCCGGGGGTCGCCACGAACATCGCGTCGCGGTAATTCTCCCAGTGGCCGGATTTCTCCCAGAAAACGCGATCGACGAGCTGCGGCGTTTTGACTTCGACGTAGCCGTCGGCGTCGAGGCGCGTGCGCATGTAGCGCTCGATCGTGCGGAACAGCGTCCAGCCTTTCGGGTGCCAGAAGATCGCACCGGGCGCTTCTTCCTGCAGATGGAAGAGCTGCATGGCGGCTCCGAGCTTGCGATGGTCGCGCTTCTCGGCTTCTTCGAGGCGGTGCAGATAGGCTTTGAGATCGTTCTCGTTGGCCCAGCACGTGCCGTAGACGCGCGTGAGCTGCGGATTGCGCGAATCGCCGCGCCAATAGGCGCCGGCGAGTTTCATCAGCCGGAACGCGCCGACCTGGCCCGAATGCTCGACATGGGGGCCGCGGCAAAGGTCGGTGAATTCGCCGAGCTGGTAGAGCGACACGGACGAAACGCCGGCAGCCCCGGCTTCGACGAGGTTGGGATCTTCGAGGCCTTTGGCCGCCGTGGAGCCGCGCGTGCGCAGCATCTCGAGCAACTCGACCTTGTAGCTCTGCTTCGTCGATTCCATGAACGCGACCGCTTCGCCGATCGGCACTTCGCGGCGCACGAACGGCACTTTGCGCTCGCGGATCTTGCGCATCTCGGCTTCGATCTTGGGCAGGTCTTCGGTCGTGAGCGGAGCCGGCGTTTCGATGTCGTAGTAGAAGCCCGAATCGGTCGCCGGCCCCACGCCGAGCTTGGCGTCCGGAAAGAGTTTGAGCACGGCCGCCGCCAGCACGTGCGAGCAGGAATGCCGCATGCGGTCGAGATCGGGGCCGATATTTGGGGCGGAAGAGGCGTCCATGTGTCGGTTTCCAAAAACAAAAAGGGAGCGCGAAGATAAGGGGTTCGCCCCGCCGTGGCAATTGATAGCGCCCTTGCCGATGGCGCCGGGCCGCCATTCGCGCTAAGGGTCTGGCATATGAAACGCTTTCCGCCCCGCAATCCGAACCGAACCGGCAGTCCCCGCAAGCCCGGCGACCGCAGGCCTGGCGCCCACAAGCCGGGCGCCCAAAAGCACGGCGCCCACGGCCAAGAGCCGGAGCGCCAGCATCGGCGCGAAATCTTGCGCATAGCCGGCCTGCCGAGCGTGGCGGCGCTGTTTGCGCGCGCACCCGAAGCGGTGCAGCGCCTGCTCGTAACGCCCGGCATGGCGCAGGCGGCGAGCGATCTCTTGCGCGAGGCAACCGCGCGCAACATCGCGCACCGCATCGTGCCGGACGAAGCCTTGGCGAAAATCGCGGGCACGCCGCTCAATGGCGGCATTGTCGCCGAGACGGCCCCGCGGCCCGTGCGCCAGTTCGATTTGGGTCAGGCGCAGGAATGGGCCAAGCGCTGGCAGCCGCTCGTGATCCTCGACGGCATCGGCAACCCGCACAATCTGGGGGCGATCGCACGCACGGCGGCCTTTTTCGGCCTGCCGCATCTGGCGATCAGCGACCATCCAGCGCAGGCCGCCCCGTCGGAGGCCGCCTATCGCGTGTCGGAGGGCGGGCTCGTGTGGCTCGACGTGTATCGCCTGCATCGCCTGCCCGACGTGCTGCGCCGTTTGAGCGCCTTCTATACCGTCGTCGGCACGGCCCTCGGCACGGGGGCACCGATGCCGATGCAGAAACTTGCGACCGGTCCCAAGCCCGTGTGCTTGGTGCTCGGCAACGAGGAAGAGGGGTTGAGTGCGGCGACCTTGGCCGTGTGCGCGCATGTCGCCACGTTGCCGCCGGCCGGCCCCATACAATCCTTGAACGTCGCCGCTACGGCCGCCATCCTGATCCACGCCATTACCGGCGGCTTCCGCACGCGCTGAAGGAGCAGCGACGCCATGTCGGCCCCAGCACGATCTCCGTTGCCCGGCGAAATTCCCGTCATTGCGATCGGCGCGTTGCGCGACCGCTCGGCAAATGCGGCCGTTGCCGCCGCGATCGGGGCGGCATGCCGTCAGACGGGTTTTTTCTACATCTCCGACCACGGCGTGCCGGACGTTTTGCTCGGCGATTTGCGCGCGCAGGCCGAGGCGTTTTTCGCGCTGCCCGAGGCCGCGAAAAAACACGTGTCGATCGAGCATTCGCGCCACAATCGCGGCTATGTGCCGTTCGAGGCCGAAAAGCTCGATCCCACGCGCAAGGGCGATCTCAAAGAGGGCTTCAATATGGGCCGCGAGCTGGCGGCGGACGACCCCGACCTTGTCGCCGGGCGTCCGTTCTGCGGCCCCAACCAATGGCCGTCCGCGATGCCGGCGTTCCAAGCGGCCCTGTGCGCGTATTTCGATGCGATGCTGGCCTTGTGCCAGGATCTGCATCGCGCTTTTGCGCTCGATCTCGGCATGCCGGAGAGCTTCTTTGAAAAGTGGATCGACAAGCCGCTCGCCACGCTGCGGCTGCTGCATTATCCGCCGCATCCCGGCGCTTTCGTGCCGGACCAGTACGGGGCCGCTCCGCATACCGACTACGGCAACGTCACGGTGCTGTGGCAGGACATGGTCGGCGGGCTCGAAGTGCAGGCGCGCAACGGCGACTGGATTGCGGCCACGCCGTTGCCCGGCACTTTCGTTTGCAATATCGGCGACTGCCTGATGCGCTGGTCGAACGACACGTACGTCTCCACGCCGCATCGCGTGGTCAATCGTTCGGGCCGCCAGCGCTGGTCGGTGCCGTTTTTCCTCGACCCCAACGGCGACGCCCCCGTCGCGTGCCTGCCGAGCTGCACCGGGCCCGATCGGCCGCCGCTTTATCCGCCCACGACCGGGGCTGCGTATTTGCGCGAACGGCTCGATGCGACCTACGCGTTTCGCCGGTCCTAGCCGGTTTTGCCGCTTGGCAGCGGCGGGCAATTGCCCTTACTTTGCGACAAGCCTGCATTCGGCAGGGGACCCACGAGACGCGACGGAAAACAGGCAATGACCGCGACACCAGACGAAAAACGCAAACAGGCTCGGGCCGGCGTGCTGCGCGGCACCTTGCTGGTCGACGGCGACGGCCATGCGATCGTCGATTGGAGCCGCAATGGCTGGCGCGTGCGCGCCGAAAAACCGTGGTCGCCGGTCGGGGCGGCGTTCGACCTGGTGCTCGGCATCCGCTCGGATGTGGGTTCGGTCGAGGTGCGCGGGCGCGGCACGATCGTGCGCACCGGCGACGGCGACGTGGCCGGCACATGGGATCTGCGCACGCCGTCCGATCCCTCGACCGAGTCGCTGCTTTCCGTGTTTCTGTCGAGCGGCACCGGAGCTGCGTAAAACGCAGCTTTTCTTCGTCAATCGTATTTGCGCGCGTCTTCGATAACCTTGCCGTCGTTGGCAAGGCTGCCGGGCTTCGCGAACGCGACCGTGCCGCGCAGTTTGGTTGCGGCCTGCAGCGCCTCGACGAGGCGTGCTTCGAGGCCCGCATCGTGGGCCGCTTCCACATGCAGCGCCATCGCATCGTTGTCGCCGACGCGCGACACGACGAGCCGGTAGCGCGAAATGCCGCAGCGTTTGGCGGCTTCGGCCACCTGGCCCGGATGCACGAACATGCCTTTGACCTTGGTGGTCTGGTCGGCCCGTCCCATCCAGCCGCGCAAGCGCTTGGCCGTCCGCCCGCACGACGACGTGCCGGGCACGAACATCGACAGATCGCCCGTCGCAAAGCGGATCAGCGGATAGTCGGGATTGAGCGTGGTCACCACCACTTCGCCGACCTCGCCGTCGGCGACCGGCGTGCCCGTGCCGGCACGCACGATCTCGACGACGATCCATTCGTCGAGCACGAGGCCTTCGTCGGGTGCGGTTTCGTAGCCGATGAGGCCCAAATCGGCGCTGGCGTAGCATTGGCGCACATCGATGCCGCAAGCCGCCATCTCGCCGCGCAAGGCCTTGGGCACGGCTTCGCCCGAGACGAGGGCAAGCTTGAGGCTGCCAAGATCGACGCCGAGTTCCCTGCCCTTTTCGAGCAGGATTTTGAGGAAAGACGGCGTGCCGGCATAGCCGTCGGGTCTGATGTCGGCGATCGCGCGCACCTGCTGTTCGGTGTTGCCCACGCCTGCGGGCACCACCGCACAGCCGATCGCATGCGCACCCGTTTCGAACATCGACCCTGCGGGGGTCAGGTGGTAGCTGAAGGTATTGTGGACGATCTGGCCGCGCCGGAAGCCGGCGGCCCACAAAGCGCGCGCGAGGCGCCAATAGTCGGGCCGCATCGCCTCGGGATCGTAGATCGGCCCCGGCGACATGTAGATGCGCGCAAGTCGGCCGGGTTTTTCGGCCGCGAGGCCGCCGAACGGATCGCGCTCGGCGAGCTTCCTTTTCTGGATCTCGATGAGATCGCTTTTGCGCACCACGGGCAATGCCGCAAGCGAAGCGCGGTCGACGATCTGGCCTGGATCGACGGCGGCCAGAGATTCGGCGAAATAGGGCGCTTTGGCTTTCGCGTGCTCGATCTGCAGGCGCAATTCCTCGAAATGGCGGGCCTCGCGCAAGCCGGGATCGCGGGTTTCAAGCTCGTCGAAATAAGGAGCGTCCATCTTTTGCGTCTCGCGCTGGCGGCGGTTCGAATCGGAGCGCATCAAGACTGGCGAAGAGCCCCCGTGCGCGCAAGCGCTCCGTCGGCCTTCATCAGTCGAGCGCAAAGAAATGCCGGATGCGCACGAGCAGCTCGGCGGCCTGGCCGCGCGTGGCCGCACGCCTTTCGCGCGGCGGCAGGGCGCGCAAAGCCGCGTCGTTGGCAAGCTTGCGGCCGATCACAATGTCGCCCAGGCGCTTGGCGAGGTCGGGATGGCTCTGCAGGACGGGCCCGAGCGCTTCCTTGCCGATTTCGAGTGCCGACGTGTCGCACAGCGCCATCACGCTTGCACTGCGCGGGCTGCCGGTCAGCAGCGACATTTCGCCGAAGAAATCGCCGGTGCCCAGGCGAGCGACGGGCACGCGCTCGCCGTCGCGTTCGAGGCTCACCTCGAACACGCCGCGCGCCACCACGAACAGCGAATTGTCCGTATCGCCCGCGCGCATCACCTCGTCGCCCGCGTGGAACGACACGGGCTCGGCGGCCTCGGCAATTCGCGCGCGCAAGGCCGGCTCGAGCTCGCGGAACAGATCGACGTGATCGAGGACCCGCACCGCCATAGGCGGCTCGGCCGCGCGCGGCTGGCCGAGTGCGATGCCGGCGGCGTCGAGGGCGTACCAAATCGAGGTCGCGACCTCGTCGTGCACGCGCGCATCGTCGTCGAACGTATCGACCCAGTAGGCGACCTCGTAGAGGATCGTCGAATCGCGGATTTCCTGGGTCGAGACGGTCGGCGGCGGCTCCATGCACACGCGCATCGCTTTGAGAGCGGCGGCCGACAGCGCTTCCTTGGCAAGGCCCGGCGGGATGCGCGCGTCGAGCGGCACGTCGAGGCGCGCGCGATAGCGTGCCTCCGGCATGTCGTAGTTGACGATCTGGGCGGCCGCGAGTTTGGAATTGGGCAGCACCACCGTGTTGCCGTCGGAGGAGCGCAGGCGCGTGGCGCGCCAATTAATCTCGACGACTTGGCCCGCCAAAGCGCCGTCGATGCGCAGCCAATGGCCCACGCGGTAGGGCCGCTCGAGATTGAGCGCGATGCCGCTGAAAAGATCGGCCAAGGTCGATTGCATGGCAAAGCCGATGACGACGGCGAGCACGCCCGAGGCCGCGAGCACGCCCGTGAAAGACTGGTCGAACGCCGCCGACACGACGCCGAACATCGCCACGATCAGCACGAGGGCGCGCACCACGTCTTTCAGCAGTTTGGGCGCTCCCACCTCGCGGCTGGCGAGAATGCGCCAGACGAAACGCTCGAGCAGGACGAGCGTGAACAGCGCGAAAATGATCCACCACACGACGCCGAACAGGCGCCCGGCATCGGCGAGCAGGCCTTGCAGGATCGGCGAGCCGAGGCGGGCGGCGAGCAGCGGCAGCCCGAGCCAGGCGCCGGTCGCCGCGAGCAGGGCCACGCCGATCAGCGACAGGCGGCGATGTGCAGGATCCGGCGAGCGCAGGCCCGCAATCGCGAACCACACGGTCGCGATCGCGATGGTCGCGGCGTAGATCCAGTAATGGGCGGGCGTCTCGGGCATCGTGCGCCGACGCTAGCCCGGAACCGCACGGAAGCGCTACAGTCGCGCAACAACGCGGAACATCGGGAGAAAACGACATGCGTCTGGCAGGAAAAATCGCGATCGTCACGGGTGCGGGATCGGGATTCGGAGAAGGGATCGCGCTGCGCTTCGGCGCCGAAGGGGCGGCCGTGGCGGTCGTCGATCTCAATGCCGAAGCGGCCGCGCGCGTTGCCCGCGCGATTTCGGACGCGGGCGGCAAAGCGCTCGCCCTTGCTGCCGACGTCGCATCGCGCGCCGACACCGAGCGCATGGTCGAAAAGACGCTGGCCGCCTTCGGACGGCTCGATATCGTCGTCAACAACGCCGGCATCAGCCACGTGAACGGGCCGATGCTGTCGGTCGACGAGGCGACGTTCGACCGCGTCTTCGCGGTCAACGTCAAATCGATCTATCTGGCAGCCCAGGTCTGCGTGCCTGTGTTTCGGCGCCAGGGCGGGGGCGGGGTGTTTCTCAACACGGCATCGACGGCGGGCCTGCGCCCGCGTCCGGGCCTTACCTGGTACAACGGCTCGAAGGGGGCTGCGATCACGCTGACCAAGAGCATGGCCGTGGAACTCGCCCCCGAAAAAATCCGCGTCAATTGCCTGTGCCCGGTGGCGGGCGAAACGCCGCTCTTGGCGACCTTCATGGGCCAGGACACGCCCGAGAAGCGCGCGCAGTTCAAAGCGTCGATCCCGCTCGGACGCCTGTCGACGCCCACCGACATCGCCAATGCGGCGCTTTATCTGTGCTCGGACGAGGCCGAATTCATCACCGGCGTTGCCTTCGAGGTCGACGGCGGCCGCTGCATCTGAGCGGCCGCCCCGAACCCGTCTTCCTTACGACAGCGTCGTGAGGTCCTGGAACCAGTGCTGGGCCTGGATGTAGCCGCGCGCATTGCGACCCAGCACGCGCGGGTTGGTGTCGTGCACGACCCAGATCAGCAGCGCTTCGTCCACCACGCGCTCGTGCACCTTGGCCATCAGCGCGTCCTGCTCGGCCGCGTTGAACGAGTTCGTCGCCCTGTCGATCAACGAGTCGATTTCGGCGTCGCGCAGGTGGCTCCAATTGACGCCCGTGGGCGCAATCTGGCTCGAGTGGAAGAAGCGGATGAAAGCGTAGAGCGGATCGGACGTGACGTACGCCACGTTGTTGGCCGTGATGTCGCGAAGCGATTCGTGCGCTGCCCCCTGGCGCCAGGCGACGTAGAGCGGCTCGAGCTCGACCACGCGGAAATCGAGCGCAATGCCGATTTCGGCGAAGCTTTGCTGCACGAACTCGTTCATCGGCACCGACAGCATCTGGCCCGTACCGCCGCTCGCGATCAAGAACCTGGTGCGCAAGGGATTGCTGCGCGAATAGCCCGCTTCGGCCATCAGCCTGCGCGCCGCGTCGACGTCGTAGCGGATCTTGAAGCTCGGATTGCCGAACCACGGGCTGGTCGGATCGACTTGGCCGACAGCCGGCTTGGCAAGGCCGCCCAAGAGCTGGCACACCGCGTTGCGGTCGATCGCGAGGTTGGCCGCCATGCGCACGCGTTTGTCGGTCCAAGGCGAGCCCGGCAGCAGCGAGGGATGGTAGTTCCACACATGCGGCGTCACGTTTTCGATGATCCGCATGTTTGCTTGGCGCAGGCGCGGCACCGCGTCCGGGGCGGGCGCTTCGATCACGTCCACCTGGCCCGACAGGATCGCGTTGGTGCGCGACAAGGCTTCGGGAACGCAGACGAGGATGAGCCGGTCGAGCTTGGCGATGCGCGACTTGTCCCAATAGTCGGCATTGCGCACCATCTCAGCACTTTCGCGCGGCACGAGCCGGGTCAGCTTGAACGGTCCCGTGCCCGACGGTTCCATCGCGAAACGTTCCCAGCTGCGGCCGAGTTTTTCGTACTGGGCGGGGCTCGAAACCAGGAACCAAAGCATCTGGTAGGGGAACAGCGAGTCGACCGCCTTGGTCGTCACTTCGACCGTCATCGCATCGACCTTGCGGTAGCTTGCGACCGACGGCAGACGCGGGCGTACCTGTGCCGACTGGCGCTGGTCGAAATGCGGTGCTTGATTGTTGAGCACTTTTTCGAAATTCCAGATCACGGCGTCGGCGTCGAAAGCGGAGCCGTCGTGGAACTTCACGCCCGGCCGCAGCTTGAAGAGCCATTTTTTGCTGTCGGACGGATCGACGGTCCATTCGGTGGCCAAACCCGGCATCAGTTTGCCCGGACGTTCGGCGACGTTCATTTCCCAGGCGACCAGCGGGTCGTAGAGCGTGTAGCCGGTGAATTGGTAGGCGCCGGCACCGCGGTCCGGCTGGCCGGTCGTCTGCGGGATGTCGGCGAGCGAAATGCCGTAGCGCAAGGTGCGGTCGGCGGTTTGGGCGCGCGCAAAATCGGTCAGGCCGAGCGTGCCGATGGCTGCGCCCGCGCCCATACCTTTGAGCAGCGTGCGGCGGCGAAGCGTGGAACGAGACATAAGGGCTCCTGGCGGAAAGAGGGGGGACCCTCCGCCAGAGCAACGTGCATGCCAAAGAAAAACCCCGGATCGGTTGCCCGATCCGGGGTTCGTTCGTTCGAGGTTAGCCGGTGAAGAGGCCGACTATTCGTTCTTGTCGCCGATCAGCGACACGAGCGCCTGGAAGATGTTCACGAAGTTCAGGTACAGCGACAGGGCGCCCATGATCGCGACCTTGTCCTGCATCTCCGTGCCGTAGGTTTCGCCGTACGTGTCCTTGAGGCGCTGCGTGTCCCATGCCGTGAGGCCCGTGAACACGATCACCGACGCGACCGAGATGATGAACTGCATCATCGACGACTGCAGGAAGATGTTGACGAGGCCCGCGATGATCACGCCGATGAGGCCCATGATCAGGAACGTGCCCATCTTCGAGAGGTCGGCCTTCGTCGTGTAGCCGTAGATGCTGATGCCCGCGAACATCGCGGCGGCCACGAAGAAAGCGCGCGCGACCGAGGCGCCCGTGAACACGAGCAGGATCGAGGCGAGCGAGGCGCCCATGAGGACCGCGAACACCCAGAAGCAGGCCATCAGCGCCGGCTTCGACATCTTCTCGAAACGGAACGACATCAGCATCACGAAGCCGATCGGGGCCAGCATGACGACCCACTTCAGCGGCGTGCCGAAAATGGCCTGGGTCAGCATCGGCGACCCGGCGACCAGCAGCGCCACGATGCCCGACAGCGCCACGGCCGAGGCCATGTAGTTGTAGATGCCCAGCATATAGCTGCGCAGCCCTTGGTCGAATACCGCAGCATCGACGCCAGCGCGTGGCATATAGCGTTCTTGGGTCTCGTACATCGTCTTCCAGCTCCTTTTGGGTGGCGCTGCAAAGCCGGGGGCAGTGCAGCGGTACCTTGATTGCCCTGAAATTATGGTCAGGTTTGTGCGGGAATTCAATATCCCATGCGTTAAAACTGGACGATCTTTATGGCAAAACAGTGGCTTATATAACGCATGATACGTGTAGAACGTCGATGTGCAAGCATCCTCCGACGGTTAGGCCCAGGTTTTAGGCCCAGGCTTTAGGCATTGCGCAACAGCGGCGCCGCCTTCTGCCCGAGTGCGCGCCACGTGCCGGCAAGCCCGAGCACGGCGACGCTTGCCGAGGCCCCCAGCACGGTCATGGCAAGAGCGCCCGGCAGGATCACGAAATCGACCTTCATGTAGAGCGCCACGAGGAGCCACGCGCAGAACGTGCCCACGAGTGCGGCAACGATGGCGGCAGCCGCACCCGAAAGTGCGAACTCGGCGACGAGGGCGCGCATCACGTCGCTGCGTTTGGCGCCCAAAACTTTGAGCATTACGGCGTCGTAGGTGCGTCGGCGCTGCGTGGCGAGGATGGCCCCCGCCAGCACCAGCGTGCCGGCGATCAAGGTCAAGCCGGCCGTCACGCGCGCGGCCGCCGCAATGCCCTCGACCGTGTTGCGCGCGGTTGCGAGCGCACGCTTGACGCGGATCGAGGAAATGTTCGGGAAGGCGGCCGTCACGGCGCGCTCGAGCGCGTCTTCCTGGCCGTCGGCGACCTGGGCGGTGGCGATCCATGTCTGCGGCGCGCCTTCGAGGGCGCCGGGAGCGAAGGTCAGCGTGAAATTGATGCCGAGGCTCGTCCAGTCGATCGCGCGCAGATTGGCGATGCGCGCTTCCATCTCGCGGCCGAGCACGTTCATCGTGATCGTGTCGCCCACATCGAGCCCCATGCCGCGCGCGATCTGCGCGTCGAACGACACGAGCGGCGGCCCGGCATAGTCGGCCGGCCACCATTCGCCGGCCACAAGCCGCGTGCCCTTGGGCATGGGCCCCGTATAGGTCAGGCCGCGATCCGAGCCGACGGCCCATTGCGCGTCGGCCGCCACGACCGCCTGCTCGATCGGCACGCCGTTCAATTTGGCGATGCGCCCGCGCAACGAGGGCACTTGGCGCACTTCGCCCACACCCGGATGGTTTTCGAGAAGCCGGTCGAACGCTTCAAGCTGGTCGCGCTGGATGTCGATGAAGAAGAACGAGGGCGCCATCTGCGGCAATTGCTCGGCCAATTGGCGCGCGAAATTGCCCTGCACCTGGGCGATCAGCACCAGCACGGTGAGGCCCAAGCCCAGCGACAGCACAATGCCCGGCGTCGGGCTGCCGGGCCGGTGCATGTTGGCGAGTGCGAGCCGCAGGCCCGGATGGCGCACATGGCCGAGGCGCTTGGCAAGCCACGCAACGCCGAGGGCCGCTATGCGGAAAAGTACGAAGGTGAGCAAAGCCGCCAAGCAGAAGCCGGCGCCCAAGCGCTGGTCGAGCGAGGCGACGATCGCAAGGGCAGCGAGCGCGCAGACGGCGGCGGCCGTGTAGAGGATGTAAATGCCGCGCGGCCAACGCCGGACAGGCGCCACGAGATCGCGGAACAAGGCGGCTGCGGGCACGTCGCGCGCGCGCGCAAGCGGCCACAGCGAAAAGGCGAGGGCCGTAAGCAAGCCGAATGCGCCGGCCACCAGCAGCGGCAGCGGATAGATGCCGCCGCGCGCCGAAACCCCGAGCCGTTCGGCCAGCAAGGGTCCGAGCACGCCGGGCACCACGGCGCCGACGACGAGACCGGCAACGATCCCGGCAAGAGCAAGCGCCAGGATCTGCATCAGATAGAGCCGCAGCACCAAGCGGCCGGGGGCGCCCAAACATTTGATCGTGGCGATCGACGCGACGCGGCTTTCGAGATAGCTGCGCACGGCGTTGGCCACACCCACGCCGCCGACCAGCAAGGCCGTGAGGCCCACCAGCGTCAGAAACATCGCGATGCGATCGACCCAGCGCTGCAGGCCGGGCGCGGCTTCGTTCACGCCGCGAATGCGCCAGCCCGCATCGGGAAAGCGTGCCTTCAGTTCTTCGATCCACGCGACGGCGTCGCGCCCGGGCGCGAGCGCGATACGGTATTGATTGCGGATAAGCGCCCCCGGCTGCTCGAGGCCGGTCACGGCCAAGGCCGCCTGGCCCACCATCACGCGCGGGCCCAGTGTGAAGACGTTTGCCGAACGGTCGGGTTCGTTGTCGATGACCGCGGTCACGACGAAGCGGCCGTCGCCGACTTCGATTTCGTCGCCGAGTTTGAGATTGAGGCGCGACAGCGTCGCAGGCTCGAGTGCCGCCCCGAAGCGCCCGTCCGGGCGCTGCGCCAGCGCGGCCGCCAAAGCGCCGTCGCCCTGCAGGCGGAGCGCGCCAACAAGCGGATAGAACGCGTCGATCGCTTTGAGCTCCACGAGCGTGCGCTCGTTTTCGGTGCGCGCCATCGCGCGCATCTCCTGCGTGGACGAAACGCGCCCCGCAGCTTCGAGAAACGCCTGTTGGTCCGCCGTCGTGCGGCGATGCGTGAACGAAAGTTCCACGTCGCCGCCGAGCAGCAGGCGCGCATCCTGGCGCAGCGCTTCGCGCACGCCTTCGGCGAGCGAACCCACGCCCGCGATCGCGGCCACGCCCAGCATCAGGCACGCCATGAACACGCGAAAGCCCTTGATGCCGCCGCGCAGCTCGCGCCGTGCGAGTGCGAAGGCCAGCGAATACCGGTCGGCGGCGAGTTTGATCATTGCGCTGCCGCCAGCACCGTGTCGGCGGCGGTCAGGCGGCCGTCGAGCATGCGCACCGCGCGGTCGCAGCGCCGCGCAAGAGCCGCATCGTGCGTGATCAGCAGCAGGCCCGTGCCGATGCGCTTGCGCAGATCGAACATCAGGTCGACGATCGAATGGCCCGTGCCGGCATCGAGATTGCCGGTCGGCTCGTCCGCGAGCAGCAGGGCGGGCTCGGCCACGAAAGCGCGCGCAAGGGCCGTGCGCTGCTGTTCGCCGCCGGACATTTGGCCGGGATAATGCGTCGTGCGATGGCCGAGGCCGACCGACTTCAGCACCTCGCGCGCTTTGTCCCACGCGTCTTTGTCGCCCGCGAACTCGAGCGGGATCGCGACGTTCTCGAGCGCCGTCATGGTCGGGATCAGGTGGAAGGCTTGGAACACGATGCCGACATTGCGCCGCCGGAACAGCGCCAGCCCGTCTTCGTCGAGAGCGGCCAGATCCTGCCCCAAGACCGAAACGCGGCCCGAACTCGGCCGTTCGAGCCCCGCCACGATCATCATCATCGTCGATTTGCCCGAGCCCGAGGGGCCGATCACGGCCAGGCTCTCGCCTTGCGCCAATGTCAGGTCGACCCCGCGCAGGATATTGACCTCGCCCGCCTGGCTCGCCAATTTCAGATGGACATCGCTGAGTTCGATCAGAGGGGCATTCGATTTGTTCGACATTTTCAAATCCTGGCCAGCGTCAAACGGTTCTCCCAAATATGGGCGTCGCCGCTTCGTTTTCAACGCAACTGCGGCAAGTCTTTGCGGCGCAGCGCCTTTTGGCGCAAAAGCGCAAGCGCCGCAGAAACGCTTGCTGCTGCTGGGCGACAGCCTCACGGCAGGCTACGGCCTGCCGGCCGCCCAAGCCTTTCCCGCCCGGCTCGATGCGGCTTTGCGCGCGTCGGGCATTTCGCTTGGCATCGTCAATGCGGGCGTTTCGGGCGATACGTCGGCAGGCGGCTTGTCGCGTCTCGATTGGGCGCTCGGCAGCCCGCCATTTCCCGAGTACGCGCTGGTGATTCTGGGTGCGAACGACGGTTTGCGCGGGCTCGACGTGGCGGCGATGGAGCGCAATCTCGACCAGATCGTCGAACGCCTCAAAGCGCGCGGCGTGCGCACGATGCTCTCGGGCATGCGTGCCCCGCCCAATATGGGCAGCGCCTATACGCAAGCCTTTGCGCAGAGTTTTTCGAACGTCGCGCAAAAACACGGGGTTCCCCTCGATCCGTTTTTTCTCGAAGGGGTTGCGGCCGTGCCCGCCCTGAACCAGCCCGACGGCATCCACCCCAATGCCGCCGGCGTGGATGCCGTCGTCGCGCGCCTGCTGCCTGCCTTGCGCGCGTTCCTGGCCGCCGCTTGATCCGGCGTTAGAGACCGAAAACGAGGCTGCCGAGCAGGCGGCTGGGGAGCAGCGTGAAGGCGCCCGCGATCGCGAGGCCCATATAGAGCCCGATCATCCAGCCGCGATGGGCTTGGATATTGCCGCGCCGCGCGTTCCAAACGGCCATGGCGAGCCCGAACAAGGTCCAGGCCGACAAGAGATGGATCCAGCTGAAATGGCCGTTGTGCCGGATCCAGAACGAGCCGAAAGCGGTTGCCGCCAGGCTCGCAACCCAAATGCGACCGATCAAACGGTGGCTTTGCGTGCCCTTGGGCCGCGCGAACATGACGGCGCCCAGCGTCAATGCCAGCAAAGCTGCCGAAATATGGAAGGCGACCAAAGGCGTCAGATGGTCCATCGCGATTCTGCTTCGCAGGCGGCCTCGAATCGGGCGAGGATAGCGATGCAATGAGCACGCCGCATCCTCGAACTGCATCGCCGCGCATCGCCTCGGCCGAAGCCCACGGTGCGTCTGCCGCCGCATGGGGCCGCATGGCGGTCAGCGTCGGCGAGGCGTTGTCGCGCGATCTGCCGGGGGCGCGCCTCGGCATTCTCTACGCAACCGAATCGATGGCCGGCAAACTCGACGAAGCGCTGGCCGTTGTGCGGCGCGTGTCGGGCATTCCCGACTGGGTGGGGGCCGTCGGCAACGGCATTGTCGGCCAGCGCGAATATTTCAATTCGGCTGCAATGACCGCGCTTGCGATCGATCTGCCGAGCGATGCCTATCGCCTGCTGCCGCATCTGACCGACGATCTGTCGCCGCTGGGGGCCCATGCCGGTTGGATCGCGTCCCACCGGCCCGGCTTCGGCATTGTGCATGCCGATCCGCGCGGGCCCGATCCGGCCGATCTCGTTGCGGGCATTGCCGATGCGAGCGACGCGTTTCTTGTGGGCGGGCTTACGGCCGCGGTCGAAGAAACCTCGCAGATCGCCGGGCGGGCGGTTGCGGGCGGCGTGTCCGGCGTGCTTTTCGCCGGCTCGGTTGCGGTCGCAACCGGCATTACGCAAGGCTGCATGCCGTCGGGGCCTGTGCATCGCATCACGGCGGCCGACGGAAATGTCGTGATCGGGCTCGACGGCGAGCGCGCGCTCGACGTGTTCAAGCGCGATCTCGATATTGCAAGCGCTGCGCAGCTGCGCGGCTATGCCGCCGAAATGCAGATCGCCTTGCCGATCCCGGGTTCGGACATGGGCGACTATCTGGTGCGCGATCTAACCGGCATCGATCCCGCCGAGGGGCTGATCGGCGTGGCGGCTTTGGTCGAGCCCGGCGACCGGCTGTTCTTCGCGCGCCGCGACCGGGCAGCCGCCGTCGACGACATGGAGCGCATGTGCGAGGGCCTCAAGCGGCGCGCCCCGCGCGCCACCGGCGGGCTTTACTTCAGCTGCGTGGCGCGCGGGCCGCGCCTGTTTGCCGCCGACGGCTACGAGCGCGGTTTGCTGCGCGAGACGTTCGGCGCTTTGCCTGTCGCCGGATTTTTCTGCAACGGCGAGATTTCGAACGCGCGGCTTTACGGCTATACCGGCGTTCTCGCGCTGTTTTCGTAAGCGCGCCACGGCCGGCTGGGAAGGCAACGCAACCAAATGGAATACCGCAGACTAGGAACGACCGATCTGTCGGTCTCGGCCCTGTGCCTCGGCACGATGACGTGGGGCGAGCAGAACAGCGAAGCCGATGCGCACGCCCAGCTCGACATGGCCGTTGCCGCCGGGATCAATTTCATCGACGCGGCCGAGATGTATCCCGTGCCGCCGCGCGCCGAAACCTTCGGGCGCACGGAAGCGTATCTCGGCACCTGGCTTGCCAAAAACAAATCGCTGCGCGGCAAACTCGTGGTCGCGACCAAAGTCACCGGGCGCGGCAATTCGCTGCCGCATGTGCGCGGCGGGGGCGGGCTCGACCGCGCCAACATCCTGCTCGCGGTCGATGCGTCGCTCAAGCGCCTGCAGACCGACTACATCGATCTCTACCAGACCCATACGCCGGACCGCCCCGCCAATCGTTTCGGCCAGCTCGACTATGTCCACGCGCCGGAATCGCCGGACGGCGCACCGTTCGAAGAAACGCTCGCAACCATGGCCGAGTTGGTTAAAGCCGGCAAAATCCGCCATTTCGGCGTGTCGAACGAAACGCCGTGGGGATTGATGCGCCAGCTGGGCCTTGCGGCGAAAGATGCGGGCCCGCGGCCGCAAGCGATTCAGAATCCCTACAATCTGCTCAATCGCAGTTTCGATGTGGGGCTGGCGGAGGTGGCGTTGCGTGAGCGCGTGGGCTTGCTTGCCTACAGCCCGCTGGCCATGGGCGTGTTGGCCGGGAAATATCTCGGCGGCGCGCGGCCCGCGGGTGCACGCCTCTCGCTCTACGAACGTTTCAAGCGCTACTCGACGCCGCGTGCCGAACCGGCGGCAGCGGCCTATGTGCGCATTGCGCGCGACGCGGGCCTCGACCCCGCTCATATGGCGCTTGCTTTCGTGACCGGGCGGCCCTTCGTCACGTCGAACATTTTCGGCGCCACGACGCTCGAACAGCTGGCACACAACCTTGCCTCGGCCGAGGTGCGGCTGTCGGCCGACCTTCTGGCCGCACTCGACCGCGTGCACGCCGAAAATCCGAACCCCTGCCCCTGACATGTCCGGTCCCTAGCATGTACCGCCTGTTTGCGGCCCTGGCTTTGCCCGAGGATATCGTGCTGCGCCTGCAGGGGCTGTGCGGCGGCGTGCCGGGGGCGTTTTGGGAGACGGCGGAAAATCTGCACCTGACCTTGCGTTTCATCGGCGACGTGCCCGGCGACGTCGCCGAAGACATCGCCTACGCGCTCGCAAGCGTGCGCCACGAACCGTTCGATCTGGAGCTTGCCGGCGTCGGGCATTTTTCGAGCGGACCGGTCGTGCGCGTGCTGTGGGCGGGTTTGCGCAAGTCCGAAGGGCTGCTCGCATTGCGCACGCGCATCGAGGCGGCCTTGCGCCGCATCGATCTGCCCGCCGACGGGCGGCGTTTCGTGCCGCATGTGACGCTCGCCAAACTCGCCGATCCGTCGGTGCCCAAAGTGCAGGAATGGCTCGCAACGCATGCGCTCTTCAAGGCGGGACCGTTTGCGGTCGAGAGCTTTGCGCTCTATTCGAGCGTGCGCGCCGGGGCTGCGCGCGCCTACGAATGCGAAGCCGATTTTTTGCTGCGCGCATGACGGCAACGCCGGACGACCGCCTCTCCATCTTGCGACGGCGCGCCAAGCGCTTTGATCCGCGCCGCCTTTTGGATAGGGTGTCGTTTGCATGCAGGGTTCGATCGTAGTGCTGACCGGGGCGGGCATATCGAAGGAATCGGGGTTGGCAACCTTCCGCGATCCCGACGGCATTTGGGCAAGCGTGCGCATCGAAGACGTCGCGACCCCGCAGGCCTTCGTGCGCGACGAGGCGCGCGTGCACGCGTTCTACAATGCGCGCCGAAAGGCACTGCACGACGGGTCCGTGCAGCCCAACGACGCGCATTTTGCCCTTGCCATTCTCGAGGCCAACTGGGCGGGCGAGATGCTGCTGGTGACGCAAAATGTCGACGATCTGCACGAGCGTGCGGGCTCGCAGAATGTGCGCCACATGCATGGCGAGCTTCTCAAGGCGCGCTGCATGGCGTGCGGCATCGTGGCAGAGATCGGCGGCGATCTCGCGGTCAATTCGGTATGTCCGGCCTGTGCCGCCAAAGGGGCTTTGCGGCCGCATATCGTGTGGTTCGGCGAAGTGCCGTTCCACATGGAAGAGATCGAAGAGAAGCTTTCGAACTGCGCGCTGTTCGTGGCGATCGGCACGTCGGGCAACGTCTATCCGGCGGCGGGATTCGTCGAAATCGCGGCAGCCAGCGGGGCGCGCACGGTCGAACTCAATCTCGAGCCTTCGGCCGCAAGCAATGCCTTTGCCGAGCGGCGTTTGGGCCCGGCGACGCAAATCGTGCCGCAATTCGTGGCCGAGTTGCTCGGCGTGGTGCCGCCCGCATG
>JAIXXA010000048.1 GCA_027490975.1 Rhodospirillaceae bacterium | reverse complement strand
CAGCGCCCAGTCGCTTTCCCAACGCATCGAAGAGCTGGTCGATCGGCCGCGGCCCTATATCCGCACCGGGTCGTATTTCGGCCCTTGCCGCCGGCGCAAGCGCGGGGGCATCTTCATCGGCACCGAACGGCGCCAGCCGGTCTGACGCCCGCCCCCAAGAAGAACACGGAAACGCGCATGAGCGACCCAGCCGCCGGCCGGAAGTTCCAGGTCATCAATCCCCCCAATCTGCTCAAATCGAAAGTCGGTTCGGGCGGCTTTGCGATGGGGGCGGTCGACAAGGCCGCCAAAGTCATCGAGGGTTTGCGCGGCGAGTTCGAGGAGATCGCCAAGGTCGAAGTCGTCAAGCTCGTGGCGGCGGCGAACGCGCTTGTGGCCCAGCCCACCGACCTCGCCAAACGCGACGAGGTCTACAAGATCGCACACGAGCTGCGCGGGCAGGGCGGGTCGTACGGCTATCCGCTGGTCACGCGCTTCGGCGACCAATTGTGCCGCTATCTCGACGCGGCCGACGGCCTCGACGCCAAGAGCCTTGTGATCGTCAAGGCGACCGCCGACGCGATCGCGGTCGTGATCAATTCCAAGGTCGCGGGCGACGGCGGCGACACGGGCCGCGCGCTCGTGGCGATGCTCGACAAGGTGCTGGCGCAGGTCAAAGGCGAATAATGGCCCTGCATATCGTGAAGCTGTGCGTGGGCGTCGAATCCGTCGAGGATTTGGCGGCGTGGCAGAAAAAGCGCCTCAAGGACCAGAAGGCGCGCGGGCTGAAGCCCCAGCTCAAACACGTCACGCGCAACACGCCCAAGCGTGGGCCGGAGATCGCGGGCGAAGGTTCGCTCTATTGGGTGATCAAGGGCACGATCCGCTGCCGCCAGAAGATCGTGGGATTCGCGAGCCGCAAGGACCGCGAAGGCAAACCGGCCTGCGAAATCCTGCTTGATGCCAAGCTCGTGCGCACGGCGCCCAAGCCGATGCGCGCCTTCCAGGGCTGGCGCTATTTCGAAGCGTCGAGTGCGCCCGCCGATCTCGACGCCAAGACGGCCGAAGCACAGGCCAAATTGCCGTCGGCGATGGCCGAAGAACTGCGCAGCTTGGGCCTGCTCTAGGCCGATCCGAATTTCGCGATCCACGCCGCATCGAGCGCTGCGAGGAACGAGCGTACGTACGCCTGCATGTCGAAGCAGCTTGAGGCGGCAAGGGCAGGGCGCAAGCCGTGCCACAGATTCTCCAGGCGCAGCGGATCGCGCGCCAGCGCCACGGCCGTCGCGACATACGCGTCCGGCGTCGTGGCGACGAGGTCCATGCGGCCGATCGCGGCGAGGATGCTCACGCCCACGCGGCCGATCGCGCGGTCGGCGGCGAGCGTCACGACCGGTGCCCCCATCCACAATGCTTCGAAGCTCGTCACACCGCCCGACCACGGGAACGGGTCGAGGGCAATGTCGATTTCGGCGTAGGATTCGACAAGCGCGCGGCGCGGCAAAGCCTTGGCAAGGATCAGCCGGTCGGCCGAGATGCCGAGGGCTGCGAAGCGCCGTTCGAGTTCGGCGGCGACTTCCGGAAAACCGTATTGGCGCCCGCACAGGCGCAACGTCGCACCCGGCGTCTGATGCAGGATCGCCGCCCAAGTTTCGAGCGTGACCGGCGACAGCTTGGCGGCGTTGCTGTAGCTGCCGAAGCGGATCGCGCGTGCCGTAGGGGCGGCGCGCCTCGGCATCGGCAGATCGTCGAACGGGTGTGCGAACGGCATGCAGCTGCCCGCCATGCGCACGACGCGTTCGGTGAAGCCGGGGGCTATTTCGGGCGGCGTCAGATGTTCGTCGGCGACCACAAAATCGATTTCGCGCAACGCCGTGGTTGCGGGATAGCCGAGCCAGCTGCCTTGCAACGGGGCCGCGCGTGCGGCGAACACCCCGAGCCGGTTATTGGGCGTGTAGCCCGCAAGATCGAGCAGAATGTCGATGCCGTCGTCGCGGATGCGGCGCACGAGGGCCGCATCGTCGAGCGTTTCCACGCGCCGCCAGCCGGCGGATGCGGCGCGCAAACGGGCCGAGACTGTATCGTCGCGCGAACCGTTGGCGTAGCAGAACGCGGCCACGCGCTGCGGGTCGAACGCTTCGAGCACGGGCAGCAGATAATGGCCGACCGGATGGCCGTGCAGGTCGCCCGACACGAGCCCCAAGCGCAGAATCTTGCCGCGTTGCGGCGTTGGAAATGCGCGCGGCACCGGTGCGCGTTTTTCGATGGCGGCGGCGGCGATCGCGGCACAGCGCAGCCGTTCGTTTGCGTCGGCTTTGGCGCTGTATTGCGAGACGAAGGCGAGGCTCTGCGCGAGGTTGGCGTCGCCCGGCCGTTCGGCCAAGGCGGCTTCGAGCGCGCGCATGGCTGCTTCGGATTCGGCGCGTTCGTAGAGAATGTTCGACAGCCCCTGGCGCGCCGACGGGCGCAGACGGTCGATGGCGAGCAGGCCTTCGAACAGGTGCTGCGCTTGGCGGAGTTCGCCGAGCTCCCAAAGGGCCGCACCGAGCGTGAGGCGCAGATCCGGATCGTCGGGGTGGCGTTCGAGGCCGCTGCGGGCCGCAGCGGCGGCACCGGCGGCATCCGTGAGGCGCAGCCGCACGCTCGCATGGCTTTGCCACGCGCCGAGCGGCGCTGCCGCGACGGCAACGGCGCGCGCCAAGAATTCGCTCGCCTCGGCCAAGCGCCGCGTATCGGCGAGCATGTTGCCGAGATTGAGCAGCGCGGCCGCGAAGCCCGGCGCGAGCGACACCGCGTCGCGATAGGCGCCCTCGGCACCCGCAGCATCGCCGCTTTTGGCAAGGGCAAGTCCGTGGTTGTAGGCAAGTTCGCCGTCGGCGGGCGCAAGCTTGCGCGCAGCGGCGAATTTTTGGGCTGCCGCCGCCGGATCGCGGCCTTCGCGCAGCAGCGACAGGCCGAGCCCCAGCCACAGCCGGGGTGCGTTCGGCATGCGCGCGAGGCCTTCTTCGAGCACCGCTTGGGCGGCGGGCGCATCGCCCGCATCGTCGAGGACGGCGCCCAGCTTTTCGCGCGTGTCGGCATCGTCAGGCTGCAGCGCCAGAGCTTTTGCGTAGCTCGCATGCGCGTTGGCCAGATCGCCCAAGCGATGGCGCATCAGCCCTTCGGCTGCCCAGGCTTGCGCCCAGCCGGGCCGTGCGGCCGCGGCTGCGGCGAACGACGCGGCGGCTTCCGGCACCCTGTCGAGGGCCGCCTGCGCATGGCCGCGCAGGAAGGCAAGATCGGCGTCGCCGCCGGGGGCGGCGAGCACGGCAAGCGCTTCGCCCGCGCGCCCCTGCTCGAGCAGCAGGGCCCCGAGCAGCCGGCGTGTGGCATCATCGGCGGGCGCAAGGACCAGCGCGGCACGCGCGAGTTTTTCGGCCGTCGCGAAATCGCGGGCAGCGAGGGCTGCGCGCAATTCGCTCACGGAGCCGCCAATGCGCGCTCGAGGAAATCGAGCCGGTCCTGGCCCCAGAACAGCTCGTCTTTGTAGACGTAGGTGGGTGCCCCGAACACGCCGGCCGCGATCGCCTCGTCGGTATAGGCGTCGTAAGCGGTTTTGGTCGCGTCCGACTGGGCGGTGTCCCACAGGAGTTTGGCGTTGCGGCCGTGTTCGGCGGCGATCGCCTGCAACGTGGTGGGGTCGGAGATGTCGCGCTCTTCTTCCCACACGGCTTTGCCGATGAAGCCGGCGAGGGCGAGCGCGTTCAGCTCCTTCATGTCGGCCGCGATGATGAGACGGGCGGCGGCAAGCGTCGGCACGCCGAAAAACTTGGGCGCCAGATTGATCGGGATGCCGAGAAATTCCCGCCAACGCTTGAGTTCCATCATGCGATAGGCGAGGCGCTGTTTGGGGCGCTGGGCCATCGGCAAGCCGCCCGAAGCCGCGAAGATGCGCGCGAAGTCCGCTGGCTTTACGTTGACATGCGCACCCGCGCGCTTGGCGATGGTCACGAGCCGCGCGTGGCCCAGATAGGCCCACGGGCTGTTGGGCGAAAAGAAATAGTCGATCGACTTCGTCATGGCGGCGTCTCCCGGTGTTTGGGTTCTTGTTGTTTTTCGATTTCGCGCTTTTCGATTTCGCGCTGGCGCAGTTCGCGGCGCATGATCTTGCCGGTCGCGGTCAGCGGCAGTTCGGCGACGAACGCGATCGCGCGCGGATATTCGTGCGCGGCCAGCCGGTCGCGCACGTGGTTCTGCAGCGCCTTGGCCAACGCGGCGTCGCCGGTGTGGCCTTGCTTCAGCACCACAAACGCCTTGATGCTTTCGGTGCGGATCGGGTCGGGCACGCCGATCGCTGCCGCCATCGCCACGGCCGGATGGCGCAGCAGGCATTCCTCGATGCCGACCGGTCCGATCCGGTAGCCGGCCGACGTGATCACGTCGTCGCCGCGCCCCACATAGCGAAGGGCGCCGTCCGCATCCTTCGTTCCGCGATCGCCGGTCTTGAGCCAGTCGCCGACGAATTTTTCGGCCGTCGCCGCGGGGTTGTTCCAGTAGCCCAGGAACATGACCGGGTCGGGCCGGGCAACCGCGATCTCGCCGACGGCGCCCGGCGGCAGCTCGTTGCCCGCATCGTCGATCACGGCCACGCGATGGCCGGGCACCGCCCGGCCCATGGTGCCGGGCTTGGGGGCGAACAGCGTGGCGCAATTCGACACCACGAGATTGCATTCCGTCTGGCCGTAGAATTCGTTGATCGTGACGCCGAAAACGTCGCGGCCCCAGGCGAGCAGTTCGTCGCCGAGCGACTCCCCGCCCGAGCCGATCGAGCGCAGCGCCACGGCGTCGTGCCGCTTGATCCCGCTCTGGCGCATGAGTTTGAGGGCGGTCGGCGGAAAAAACACGTTGCGCACCTTGTGGCGCGCCATCAGATCGAGCGCTTTCTCGGGTTCGAATTTGCGCATGCGGTGCGCAAGCACGGGGATGCCGTGATGCAGCGACGGCAGCAGCACGTCGAACAGGCCGCCGATCCACGCCCAGTCGGCGGGCGTCCAGAACAGGTCGCCCGCTTGCGGGAACATGTCCTGCGGCATTTCCACGCCGGGCAGATGGCCGAGCAGCACGCGGTGCGCGTGCAAGGCGCCCTTGGGGCTGCCGGTCGTGCCCGAGGTGTAGATGATCACGGCCGGATCGTCGGAAGCCGTGTCGACCGGCGCGAATTCGTCGGACGCGCGCGCGACGAGGCTTGCGTAGGCGTGCGTGCCCGCGGGCGCTTCGCCCGCCGCAACGATGTGGCGCAAGGCGGGCAGGCGGTCGCGGATCGCCAGCAGTTTCCCGACTTGGTTCGCATCCGCGATCACGCAGGCCGCCCCGCAGTCGCCGAGGCGATAGGCGAGCGCGTCTTCGCCGAACAGCGAAAACAAGGGCACGGCGATGAAACCCGCTTTGTAGCAGGCGATGTGCGCCACGGCCGTCTCGGGCGATTGCGCCATCAAGATGCCGACCCGATCGCCGCGCCCGATGCCGAGGGCCGCAAGCGCGTTGGCGAGACGATTGCTCGCCGCGCGAAGGGTCGCGAAGTCGAGCGTTTCGACGGCGCCGATTTCGTCTTCGAAAATCAGCGCAGGCGCGTTTGGCGTTGCCGCCGCGTGGCGGTCGCACACATCGACGCCGATATTGAAGCGCGGCGGAATTCGCCATTCGAAACGCCGCACGAGATCGTCGTAGCTGGCTGCCCCGTCGCTGGCAGTGCGCGGCAGCATCAGCGGCGGGCGGCGGCGAGATCGGCGTTCGCGAGGAAGGCACCTGCCGTGTTGGAGCCGCGCAGATCGGCGCCTGCGAAGCTTGCGCCGCGCAGGTCGGCCGCGCGCAGGTCGGCCCCCACGAGCGAGGCTTTGGCGAAACTCGTCGCCGTGCGCTTGCCGGCGGGCGTGCCGTCGGCCCGGCGCATGTCCATGGGCCGCGCCACGACGCCGACCAGCAGGGCCCCTTCGAGGCGCGCACCCGTGAACAGCGCCCCCGAGAGGTCGGCATCCGAAAAATCGCAGCGCTCGCCGCGCACCGACAGGAGGCTTGCCAGCCGCAGCGTGGCGGCCACAAAACGCGCGCGGCTCAGAATGGCGCCGTCGAAGCGCGCGCCCGAAAGCTCGCAGCCGCCGAAATCCACGCCGGTCAGATCGCGGCCGCCGAAATCGGCGCGCACGCCCTCGCGCCCGCCGGTTTCGGCCCAAATTTTATGCGTGGCGACCATGCCTTTGATTTCGGCGGGCAGATTCTGGCCCGGCGGCGGATCGGCGTAGATCGTGCCGTCGAGTTTGGCGCCGGCCATCTGCACGTTGTTCATCTCGACGCCGCGCAGATCCACGCCCGAAAGATCGGCGTTCTTGAACGAGGCGCCGAACAGGCGGGCGCCGGCGAACTGCGCGCCTTTGAGTTTCGCGTTGTCGAATTTCGCCCCCGCAAGATCGGCGCCGCGCAGATTGGCCGAAAACAGCGTCGACCCGCTGAACGAAGCGCCCTTCAGCGATGCGTTTTCGAACGTGGCGAAAGAGAGATTGCTGTCGGTCAGGCGCGCGTTTTCGAGGTCGGCCGATTCGAAGCTCGCCGCGACCTCTTTGGCGTCGGGATTGAGCGTCGCCCATTCCACGATCTGGCCCGGGCGCAGATCGGCGTTGGACAGGTTGCAGCCGCGCATCTTGGCGTGGATGAAACTTGCCGCGCGCAGATCGGCCTTGGTGAAATTCCCGCGCGTAAGGTCGCAACCCGAAAAATCCGCGCCGTAGAGATCGCACATCGAAAAATCGCAGTCGGCAAGCCGGCTCTCGGCGAAGATGCTGCCGGTCAAGATGCCCGACGAGAGATTGACGTTCTCGATGTTGGAACCGCGGAAATTCTCCTTGCGCGAATCCGCACGCTGTCCGCCCGGACGGCCGAACAGAAACGCGCCGTGCCGGTCGGCAACGAATTTGAGCCGATGCCCCGAGGTCGGCAGCGTATCGTCGGTGTCGGAATCGTTGGCCATTGCAGAACGCAAGATTAAACCGTCTGGAACGCGGTAGACTAGGGTTATGACAGCCGATTCGGGGATTCTCGCAGAAAATTTTCCGGCGACGGCGGCAATGGCGCCGCCGCCGCGCGCGCGCATCCTCGTTTTGGGCAACGAAAAGGGCGGTTCGGGCAAATCGACGGTGGCGATGCACCTCACGGTGGGGCTGCTGCGCGCAGGGCTCCGCGTCGGCACGATCGACGTCGATTCCCGCCAGGCGACGCTCACGCGCTATCTCGAAAACCGCAACCAGTCGATGGAGCGGCTCAAATTGCCGCTGCCGATGTCCGAACATCGGCTGGTGCCGCGCTCGGCGCATCTGGGCGAGGCCGGCATCGCCGACGAAACCGCGCGACTCGAAGCCGCGATCGCGGAGCTTTCGGCCATCTGCCAGACCATCGTGATCGACACGCCCGGCTCCGACCAGACGATGAGCCGCGTGGCGCACTCCTACGCCGACACGCTGATCACGCCGATGAACGACAGTTTCGTCGATCTCGATCTGCTCGCGAAGGTCGAGCCGATGACCTTGCGCGTGATCTGCCCCTCGGCCTACAGCGCGATGGTGTGGGAGCAGAAGAAAATCCGCGCCAAGCGCAACGGCGAGAGCATCGACTGGCTCGTGCTGCGCAACCGGCTTGCGGGCGTGGATGCGCGCAACAAGCGCAACATGGCCCAGACGCTCGACACGCTCGCGCGCCGTTTCGGCTTCCGCCAGGCGCCCGGCCTCGGCGACCGCGTGATTTTCCGCGAGCTTTTCCTGTCCGGACTCACGCTGCTCGATCTGCGCGAACGCGGCATCCAGACGCCGCTCACGATGTCGCACATTGCCGGCCGGCAGGAAATCCGCAGCCTGATCGACGCGATTGGCCTCTATGCCCCGCCCGGACCCATCCCGGTGCCGACCTCGGTGCCTGCGCTCGCGCGCAGCGCCTAGCGCCAACGCCTAGCAATTGGGCGGGCTTCTGCCTATCTATCTTGTCGCATGAGCGGCAAAAATCTCCCTTCGACCGGCGGAAGCAAGCAGGTGGCGGCGTTTTTGTCGCGTGCCCAAGCGCTTGCGCCCGTCGGCGCTGCCAAAACCGCACCCAAGGGCCGGCTCGTCTACGCGATGGACGCCACCGCCAGCCGCGAACCGATGTGGGAGCGGGCCGCCAAAATCCAAGGCGAGATGTTTTTGGCCGCGCGCGATCTGGGCGGGCTTGCCGTCCAACTCGTGCATTACGGCGGCCTCGCGACGTTCGAGGCTTCGCCCTGGGCCGAAAATGCGGCCGATCTCGTGGCGCGCATGGCGGCCGTGCGCTGCGAAGCGGGCGAAACGCAGATCGCCAACGTGCTGCGCCATGCGCTCGCCGAAACCAAGCGGCGCAAGGTGGGCGCCCTCGTGTTTGTGGGCGACGCGGTCGAGGAAAGTGCCGATCTGCTGGCGGGGCTCGCGGGCCAGTTGGCCCTCGCAGGCCTGCCAGTGTTCGTGTTCCACGAAGGCGGGGATCCGGCCGCGCGCCGCACGCTCGAGACGATCGCGCGCCTGACGCGCGGCGCCTATTGCCCGTTCGACGCAAACGCGCCCGACGCGCTCAAAAATCTTCTGGCCGCCGCCGCGGCCTATGCGGCGGGCGGGCGCCCGGCTTTGGCCGATCTTTCCAAGCGCAGCAGCGGGGCCGCCGCCCAAACGCTGCTTGCCCAGCTGAAATAGCGGGCAGGGGGCGGCGATGGGCCTTTTTTATCTGCTGATCGGCTGCGGCGCGGCGTTTTTGCTGTGGCTGCTCTTGCGCAGCTTGGCCGACGCCCCGCCCAAAAAGATCATCGCCGGTGCGAAGATCGCCGGGGCGGGCGTGGGCATTTTGGGTGCCTTGTTTTTGCTTGTGACCGGGCGCTTGTGGTCGGTGCTTGCCCTCGGCTCGGCGTTTGCCCCGGCGCTCATGCGCTTCTTCAAAAGCTGGCAGATCGGCCAGGGCGGTACGGCGCAAACCCAGACCGAGGATTCAAGCGTCGAGACGCGGCTTCTGCGCATGACGCTCGACCACGCGACGGGGGCGATGGACGGGCTCGTGCGCGAAGGCCCATTGCGCGGGCGCAAGCTTTCCGAACTCGGGCTCGAAGCATT
>JAIXXA010000075.1 GCA_027490975.1 Rhodospirillaceae bacterium | reverse complement strand
GTGCTCGTGACCGGCTTCGACATCATCTTTTTCTGGGTCGCCCGCATGATGATGATGGGCATCCATTTCGGCAATCCGGGCAAGACGCTCGCCGAGCGCGTGCCGTTCCGCCACGTCTATATCCACGCGCTGGTGCGCGACGAGCGCGGCCAGAAAATGTCGAAATCGAAGGGCAACATCATCGACCCGCTCGAGCTCATCGACAAATACGGCACCGATGCGCTGCGCTTCACGCTGTGCGCGTTGGCAGCGCAAGGGCGCGACATCAAGCTCGCCCCGGCGCGCGTCGAAGGCTACCGCAACTTCATCACCAAGCTGTGGAACGCGGCACGCTACGCCGGCATGAACGGCGTTTCGCCCGATGCCTCTTTCGATCCGGCGTCGGCGACGCTCACGGTCGATCGTTGGCTGTTGGGCGAACTTGCCAAGACCGCTTCCTCCGTGACGGCAGCGCTCGAAGCCTATCGCTTCAACGAAGCGGCCGATGCGCTCTATCGCTTCGTGTGGGGCACGTTCTGCGATTGGTACCTTGAATTCAGCAAGCCTCTGCTCCAGAGCGGCAGTGCGGCCGACCAGGCCGAAGTGCGCGGCACCACAAGCTTTGTGATCGGCCAGTGCCTGAAGCTCCTGCATCCACTCGCCCCGTACGTGACCGAAGAATTGTGGGAGACGATGGGCTATCGCGGGGCGGGCCCGCAATTGATGGTCGAGAGCTGGCCCGATCTTCCGGCCATGCCGGGTGACGCGGCCGCCCAAGAAGAAATGAACTGGGTCGTCGAGACGATCTCGGCGATCCGCACGCTGCGCGCCGAAATGAACGTACCGCCGGCCGCCCGCCTTGCGTTGCATGTGCGCGATGCCGGTTCGACGGCACAGCAGCGCATCGAACGCCATGGCGGCCTCATCCGCACGCTCGCACGCATCGAAACGATAGCCCCTGAAGCCGGCGGACCGACCAAAGGCGGCGCCCCCATCGTGGTGCCCGACGCGACCTTCGTGCTGCCGCTGGCCGGCATCGTGGATACGGCTGCCGAAACGAAGCGGCTCGAAAAGGAATTGGCCCGCCTCGACGGCGAGATCGCGAAGATCGACAAGAAGTTCGCGAACGCGGATTTCGTCGCCAAGGCCGATCCGGAAGTCATCGCCGAAAACAAAGAACGCAAGGCCGAAGCACAGGCGGCCATCGCCCGCCTACGCGCGTCGCTGGATCTGATCCGCTCGATTTGAGCCTTACGCCGTCGGCGGGTCGATCAGCGAAACGTGGGCGGCGACGACGCGCCAGCCTTCGGGGAAGCGAACCCAACTCTGCTGCTGGCGGCCGAGCTTGTTGCCGCCTGAGCGCCGAAACAGCGTCGAGGCTACCGCAAAGTCGCGGCCGTAGGTCGTGATCACCGTGTTCTCGAGCGTGCGCTGCAGCCCTTGCGGCGAACGTGCCGCGCGGAACGCCTTGATCGCTTCGTAGCCGAACAGGTTCTCGGCAATGCCGAGGCGCACCGTCGTCGGCGCCTGCGAAAACAGTTCGTCGAGCGTTTCGACGTCGTTTGTGGTGAGCGCAACTTCGTAGCGTTCGAACGCCGCCTTCACTTCGGCGAGCACGTCGGGCAAATCGATCTCGGGCATGGGGGAACTTTCCAAAAGGGTCTTAAAGGGCGACGGGTGCGCGCGCGACACCGGCCGTTTCGAGGAAATGCGCCGCGCGCAGGGCAAGATCCTCGCGCCACGGGGCGGCGATGATCTGCACGGCGACGGGCAGGGGGCCAAGCCCGTGCAGCGGCACCGCCACGACCGGCAGGCCCACGAAGGAAATCGGCTGCGTATAGACGCCGATATTCGGTCGAAGCAGCATTTCCTGGCCGTTGAGCGTGAAGGTCTGCTGCCCGATGGCGGGGGCCACGCACGGCGTTGCGGGGGCCAGCAGCAGATCGAATTTTCCGAACAGCTTGGCGACTTCGCCCTGGAACCAGCTGCGCACGCGCTGGGCCTGCATGTACCAGGCGCCCGGCACCAGATTGCCCGCGATGAGACGGTCGCGCGTGGCGGGATCGAAATCGGCCGCACGCTTGCGCAAGCGCTCGAGATGCAGCTGCCCGCCTTCAACATTGGTGATGACAAACGCCGCCGCACGCGCGCGATGCACTTGCGGCATTTCGACAATTTCTTTGGTACCCAACGCCTCGGCACAGCGGCGCACGGCCTCGTACGCGATCGCTTCGCCGCCGGCACTGAAATAGCCGCCGAGCGAGGCAACACGCAAACCGCCAATTCCGCTTTCAAGCGCGGGCAGGGTCGCTTCGATCCCACGCTGCGCGCAAGCGCGGTCGTTGGCGTCGGGGCCTTGCATTGCGTCGTAGGCCAAAGCGAGATCGCCCGCCGACCGCGCCAACGGTCCAAGATGGTCGAAGGCGCCGACGAACGGAAACGAGCCATGGCGCGTGAGACGCCCAAAGGTGGGTTTGAGTCCGAACAGGCCGCAGAACGAGGCCGGCACGCGGATCGAGCCGTTGGTGTCGGAGCCGAGCGCCACGGTTGCCATGCCGCCCGCAACCGCACCGCCCGAACCGCCGGACGAGCCGCCCGTCATGCGCGACGGATCGTGCGGATTGCGCGAAGCGCCGTCGTGCACATTCTCGCCCGTGAAGTCGTAGGCGTATTCGCCCATGTTGAGCGCACCCAGCAGCACAGCATCGGCGGCATCCATGCGTGCCACGAGTGCGCCGTCGGCTTCGGCCGGGGGCAGGTCGCGATTGATCTTGGATCCGGCCCGCGTCGGCAGGCCTGCAACGTCGAACAGGTTTTTGACCGCAAACGGCACGCCTGCAAGCGCACCGAGTCTTTCGCCGCGTATGCGTCGCGCGTCGATGTCGCGAGCTTTGGCGAGCGCACGCGCCGCCGTCACGTCCGTATAGGCATTGAGCTTGGGGTTGACGACTGCAATGCGCGCCAAATGCGTCTCGGCGACCGCGACCGCACTGAGCGACCCCGACTGCACACGGCGCGCAATCTCGCGGGCCGGCATCTCGAGCGGGGTCATGGCCGGAAGACCGGGGCCGCTTCGACCGTATCGGGCAGCTCGAACGTCATCACCAATTCGGCGATCGCCGCAGTGCGCTCGAAATTCGCGACCACACCAGGCCGGTATTCGGCATCCAACGCAAGGCCCAAAGCGGCGGCCGCGTGGTCCACATATTTTTCGACGGCGTCTTTGTCCAAAACCAAACTCCCGCAAACTCGAGAAGAAAGCGAAAACATGCACATCGGATGCCAAGCGCCCGGCGGTTGCCAGCGTGCTCGGAATCCTCCATAAACAGCGCACTTTGCGACAGGAAACCCCGATGCGTTCCTACTACATCACGACCCCCATCTATTATGTCAACGACGTGCCGCATATCGGGCACGCCTACACGACGCTTGCCTGCGACGTGCTCGCACGATTCATGCGTTTGGACGGGGCCAAGGTGTTTTTCCTGACCGGCACGGACGAGCACGGGCAGAAGGTCGAAAAATCCGCAACGGCCGCCGGCATGACGCCGCAGCAATTCACCGACAAGGTCTCGGCGAATTTCCGCGCCCTTGGACCCGCCCTCGATTTTTCGAACGACGATTTCATCCGCACGACCGAGCCGCGACATGTCAAGGCGAGCCAGGCGATCTGGCAGGCGATGGCAGCAGCCAAGACGCCCCTTGGAAACGACAACATCTATCTCGACGCCTATCGCGGCTGGTATGCGGTGCGCGACGAAGCCTACTACGACGAAAGCGAGCTTTCGACGGGGCCGGACGGCAAGAAACGTGCGCCGTCGGGGGCGGAAGTGGAGTGGGTGGAAGAGCCATCCTATTTCTTCCGCCTGTCCGACTGGACGCAATGGCTGCTCGATTTCTACCGCGACAATCCGGCCGCCGTCGGGCCGCAGACGCGCCTCAACGAAGTGCGCAGCTTCGTGAGCCAAGGGCTGCACGATCTGTCGATTTCGCGCACCACGTTCGGCTGGGGCATCAAGGTGCCCGGCGACGACAAGCACGTGATGTATGTGTGGCTCGACGCGCTCACGAACTACATCACGGCTGCCGGCTATCCCGAGATCGACGGCGAAAAATTCAAGACCTTCTGGCCCGCCGATCTGCACATGGTCGGCAAAGACATCGTGCGCTTCCACACGGTCTATTGGCCCGCGTTCCTGGCCGCTGCCGGTCTGCCCACGCCTAAGCGCGTGTTCGCGCACGGCTGGTGGACGATCGAAGGCCAGAAAATGTCGAAGTCGCTCGGCAATGCGGTCGAGCCGCTGAAGCTCGTCGAACAATACGGCCTCGACCAGGTCCGCTATTTCCTGATGCGCGAAGTGCCGTTCGGGCAGGACGGCGATTTCAGCCGGGCGGCGATGATCCGGCGCACCAATACCGACCTTGCCAACGATCTCGGCAATCTGAGCCAGCGTGTGCTGTCGTTCATCGCCAAAAACGCCGGAGCGGCCGTGCCCACGCCGGGCGATTACGTCGATGCCGACCGCACGATGCTGGCGGCGACGGCTGGGCTCCTCGATGCGGCGCGCAGCGAGCTTGAGCAGCAGAATTTCCACAAAGCGCTCGAAGCGATTTTTGCGACCATTGCCGACGCGAACCGCTATGTCGACGGCCAAGCGCCGTGGAGCCTGCGCAAAACCGATCCGGCGCGCATGGCGACAGTGCTCTACGTGCTCGTCGAAACGTTGCGGCGCGTGGGCCTTGTGCTACAGCCTTTCATGCCGAGCACGATGGCCAAGCTGCTCGACCAGTTGGCGGTTCCGCCAACTGCGCGCAGTTTTGCAGCCTGGGATCAGAGCCTTGTGCCCGGCACGGCGTTGCCGCCGCCGAGCGGTTTGTTCCCGCGTTACGTCGAAGAGCCGCCGGCGAGCAAGGTCTAATTCCGATGCTCGTCGACAGCCATTGCCATCTCGACTATCCCGACCTGCAGAAAGATTTTTCGGGCGTGATGGCGCGCGCCAAGTCGGCGGGCGTGGAAACGATGCTCGCGATCGGCACGAAGCTGCGCGATTTCGACGGCGTGCGCGCGATCGCGGAAGCCAACGACAATGTGTTCTGCACGGTCGGCATCCATCCGCACGAGGCCGCCAACGAGCAGACGGCCGCCGCCGCTTTGGTCGCACTCGCCGACCATCCCAAGGTCGTCGGCATCGGCGAAACCGGGCTCGATTATTTCTACGAGAAGAGCCCGCGCGAAGCGCAGGCCGAGAATTTCCGCGCCCATATGCGCGCGGCCCACGCAAGCGGCCTGCCGCTGGTGGTGCACACGCGCGACGCCGACGCCGACACGGCAGCATTGCTCGATTGGGCGCAGAGCCACTTGCCGGGCACGATCGGCGTGCTGCATTGCTTCACCTCGTCGCTCGAGCTTGCGCAAAAGGCGATCGGACTCGGCTACTACATCTCGATCTCGGGCATCGTGACCTTCAAGAATGCCGAAGATCTGCGCGCAACGGTGCGCGCACTGCCGCTCGAGCGGCTATTGGTCGAAACGGACTCGCCGTATCTGGCGCCGGTCCCCAAACGCGGCAAACCGTGCGAGCCGAGCTATGTGCTGCACACGGCCGCGTTTGTGGCCGAGCTCAAGGGCGTGGGTCTGCCGGAGCTCGCCAAGACGACCAGCGACAATTTCTACCGGCTGTTTTCGCGCGCCAAGCGCCCGGCGGCATGAAGCGACCCGGCGCAAAGCTCAAAGTCACCGTTCTGGGCAGCGGTGCCTCGGGCGGCGTGCCGGTGATCGGCTGCGACTGTGCGGTTTGCCGCTCGAGCGATCCCGCCAACAAGCGCTTGCGCGTGTCGATCGTCGTCGAGACGGCCACGACGCGCATCCTCGTCGATGCGAGCCCCGATTTGCGCCAGCAATTGCTGCGCCTCGGCGGGCCGCCGAAATTCGATGCCGTGATCTTCACCCATGCGCATGCAGACCATATGCACGGGATCGACGAGCTGCGCTCGGTCAACCACGCAATCCGCGCGCCGCTGGCGTGCTACGGCGATGCGGCCACACTCGCCGACGCCAAGCGCCGGTTCGGCTATGCGTTCGGCACCATGGCTGCTTTGCCGGACGGGCACCATTTCGTCGTTCCGGTTTTGGCGCCGATCGAGGTCAAGCCGGGCGAGGGGTTCCGGATCGGGGATATCGACGTGCAGCCGTTCGAACAGCTGCATGGCGGCGAACGCGACCCGACCTTGGGCTTGCGGTTCGGGGGGTTTGCCTATTCGACGGACGTCAAGACGCTGCCCGAGGCCGCATTCGCGACCCTGGCTGGGGTCGATGTCTGGCTGGTCGATTGCCTGCAGGAGGCGCCGAACTGGGCCCATAGCCATCTGGCCCAAACCTTGGACTGGGTGGCGCGCGTGGCGCCTAAGCGTGCGATCCTCACGCATATGAGCCATCGCGTCGACTATCCGACTTGGCGCCGTGAATTGCCGTCGGGCATCGAGCCAGCTTTCGATGGGATGGTGCTCGAGATCGTGCCGTAATTCTCGAAATCACGTAAGTTTTGACGATTAAACATCTGTATAAAAACAATATAGTATATTTTTGATAATATACATTATGACATTTAACGAAGTTTGAATTTGTCCATGTGCGGGGCTCCGCCCGCGACTCGGCCGCGATGCTAAGATGGGGTTCGGCAACAGGTCTCCCGCCTCAAAGGCACGGCATGGCAAGCCCTTTAGACTATGCGTGGTTTTGGCTGCTCGCGAATGCGGGCGAAGTGCGCGACCTGCTGATCGCACTCGCGGCCGCCTGCGTGGCGCCATATCTCGGTTATCGAGCCTATGTGGCACGCCGCCTGGTCGCAGCCCGGCAACGCACGGCCGAGGCAACCGAGCTTGGCAAGTCGGCCGAGGTTATGGCGGCGGCCTTTGCCGGGCTCGGCGGCGGCGAGATCCATACGCGCGTAGGTGCGATCTACACGCTCGAGCGCCACGCGCGCGACCGGCCGTCCGACCAAGGGCCGATCGTGCAGACGCTTGCAGCCTTCGTGCGCGAACGCTGCCCCGCCCCCGCGCCGAAACTTGTGGCCGGCAGCTACCAGAATCCGAGCTCGGACGCGATCTACGTGCCGCCCGCGACAGACATCCAAGCGGCCGTCACGGTGCTGGGCCGTCGCGATCGCGCCAACGATCCGCCCAATACACGCCTGTCGCTCGCTTGTGTAAACCTGTCGGGCTACGACCTGTCCGACGGCGATTTCACCGGCACAAGCTTCCGCGGTGCGTATCTTTGCGCGACGAACTTCGCCGGCGCGAAAATCGTGCGCGGCGATTTCCAATTGGCGATGCTTGAAAGTGCCGATTTCTACGGTGCGAAAGCCTCCGAAGCCTCGTTCTCGGCCGCCTATTGCGGCCAGACGCGCTTTGCCCATTGCGATCTCACGGGTGCGCGCTTCGTCGAAAGCGATCTCAGAGATGCGGATTTTACAGGCGCGATCTTGCAGGGCGCCGAACTTGCCGGGGCAGCACTCGACGGCGCCAAAATCGAGCCGCGCGCCCTGCCGAAGCCCCGCTCGACAGACGCGTGATCGGCCCTTAGGCTCCTCTTCCAGCATGACCGACACGACCGACAAACCTGCGCCGATTTCGCGGCTTCTGGCCATCATGGCCAAGCTGCGCCACCCGACCGAAGGCTGCCCCTGGGACCGCGAACAATCGTTCGCAACGATCGCTCCCTTCACGATCGAGGAAGCCTACGAGGTCGCCGACGCGATAGCACAGAACGATCTACCGGCCCTCAAGGAGGAACTCGGCGATCTTTTGTTCCAGGTCGTGTTCCATGCGCGCCTTGCCGAAGAACAAGGCCAATTCGATTTCGATGCGATTGCCGAAGCGCTCTCGGACAAGATGGTGCGGCGCCATCCGCACGTGTTCGGCGCCGCCGACATAAGAAGCGCCGACGCCCAGACGGAAGCCTGGGAGACGCAAAAAGCGCACGAGCGCAAAGCCAAAGACGCGGGCGCTGGTGCGCTGAGCGGCGTCCCCGTCGGCTTCCCTGCCCTCATGCGCGCACAAAAGCTGCAGAAGCGCGCAAGCCGCGTCGGCTTCGATTGGGGCGAGGCGGCGCTGGCGCTTGAAAAAGTCGGCGAAGAGGTCGAAGAACTCGGCGCCGAACTTGCCGGCGGAACGCAGGCTGCGATCGAAGAAGAATTGGGCGATCTGCTGTTCTCGGTCGTGAATGTGGGCCGCTTGGCGGGCGTGGATGCCGAAACGGCCTTGCGCAACGCCAATGCCAAATTCGAACGGCGCTTCCGGCGCATCGAAGCGCTGCTGGCCGAACAGGGGAAGACGCCGGCGCAATCCAATCTGGCCGAAATGGACGCGCTGTGGGACCGGGCCAAACACGAAGAAAAATCCTGACGGGAGCCACAGCAATATGACAGCCTTGCCTGTTTACGAAGACGTTCTGAAAGCCGCCGACCGCATCAAGGGCCAGGCCGTGCGCACGCCGCTCCTTACGTCGCCGTCGCTGAACGAAAAACTCGGCTGCCGGCTCTACGTGAAAGCCGAACCGTTGCAGCGCACGGGCTCGTTCAAATTCCGCGGGGCTTACAACAAGATCTCGCAGATCCCGGTGGCCAACCGCGCCAAGGGCGTTGTGGCGTTTTCGTCCGGCAACCATGCGCAAGGCGTTGCGGCGGCGGCAACGCTTCTCGGGCTGCCCTCTTGGATCATCATGCCGGCGGATGCGCCGGCGATCAAAATCGCGCGCACGCGCGAATTCGGCGCTACGGTCGTTCCCTACGACCGCTACAAGGACGATCGCGAGGCAATGGGCCTCGAGCTTCAGGCCAAATACGGCGCCACGCTGGTTCGCCCTTACGACGATGCAGACATTCTGTGCGGCCAAGGCACGGTCGGCCTCGAAATCGCCGAACAATGCCGCGAACTCGGCGTCTCGCCCGATGCGGTGGTCGTCTGCTGCGGCGGCGGCGGACTTGTCTCTGGTACCGCTCTCGCCTTGTCGGGTGCCGCACCGGGCGTGCCGGTCTTTTCGGTCGAGCCCGCAGATTTCGACGAAACCAAACGCAGTCTCGTTTCGGGCAAACGCGAGAGCAATCCGCCCGATGCACGCTCGATCTGCGATGCACTGCTGGCACCGACGCCGGGCGAACTGACCTTTGCCCTCAACCGCACGCTGCTCGCGGGCGGACTGTCGGTTACCGACGACGAGGTGCGCGCCGCCATGCGCACCGTCTTCGTCGAGCTCAAACTTGTCATCGAACCTGGCGGGGCCGTTGCAATTGCCAGCGCGCTTGCGGGAAAACTGCCGACGGCGGGCAAAACGATCGTCGCCGTGGCATCGGGCGGCAATGTCGATCCGGCGATGTTTGCCCAGATTATCGGCAGTTGATGCCGAAATAGGCGGCAGCTTGGCGGGAATCGCCTCTCCTCGCCGCGATTGCTTGAATGGCCCTAGCCTTGCAAGCCGCTGGGGCCTCTTACGAGCCCCCAGCGCAGGCAAACTGCGCCCAATTCCGATGAAAGGTTTTCCGCCAATGAACAACTCGATTTCTCGGCGCAAGTTCGGCCTCGGTGCCGCCGGTGCGGTGGCTGCCGCGTCGCTCGCGGCCCCGGCTCTGGCGCAGGCGCGCACGCGCATCCGCTTCACCCTCGATGTCGATTTCTGGGGTCCGCAGTCGAACTTCCTGTTCGGGCTCGAGCGCAATTTCTACGCCGAAGAAGGCCTCGACGTAACGATCGACGGCGGCGCAGGTTCGGGCCAAGCCGTCACGCGCGTTGCGCAGGGCACGTACGAAATCGGCTTCGGCGATTTCGGCACGATGGCCCGCTTCACGGCCTCGAACCCGGCGACGCCGGTCACCTCGTTCTTCGTGCTCTGGGACCTGCTGCAGCACGGCATCGTTTTCCGTAAAGGCGCGTTTGCCTCGCCCAAGGACATCGAAGGCAAGGTCCTCGCCGCCCCCGAGCCCGACGCGGGGCGTCAGATGTTCCCGCTTTTCGCGCGTGCGGCCGGCATCGACACGTCCAAAGTAACGCTGCGCCATATCGACTTCCCGCTGCGCGAAACGCTCGTCGTGCGCGGTGAAGCGCAAGGTGCGACCGGCTTCGTGTCGTCGGTCGCGCTCAACATGGTGCGGGCGGGCGTGCCGCTCGACCAGATCGGCTGGTTCAGCTACGCAAGTGCCGGCATCGACCTGTTCGGCTCGACGATCTTCGCGCGCAAAGAATGGCTGGAGCGCAACCCGGATGCTGCCCGCGGCTTCGCGCGTGCCACGGCCCGCTCGATGCAGGCCATGATCGCCGATCCGCGCGCCTCGATCCAGGCGGCCATCCGCCGCCAGCCGCTCAACACGATGGAAGTGGAGCTGCCGCGCTACCAGATGGTGCTCGAACAGTCGATCGTGACGCCCGCGACGCGCGCCGGCGGCATTGGCGTCGTCGATGCGGCGCGCCTCGAGCGCAACATCAAGGCGCTGTGCGAAACCTTCAACATCACGCCTGTGC